>CAYXRK010000134.1:0-13380 GCA_964467615.1 uncultured Nitrospirales bacterium
GAGGGCGAAGGTGAAGGAGAGGGCGAAGGAGAGGGTCCGTCTTGTGCCGCCGGAGTCGAAAGCACTACGGCCAATGGCTACGACGAATTTTCGCTCCTCCTTTTCGCGATGTCGTTTGCCGCACTGTCGCGTGCGAGAAAAGCGACGATGGGCGGGGCATAGGCGCTCGGGCCCGGACTTCGGTCACGATCGGAATGCTCGCATAGGTCGGCGAGCGAAGGCCGTGGCGAACCAGGAAGTCGTCAAGCCAAGCGGATTCGCCACCTGGCTGTTCTGGCGTTCGGCCTACCTCACCAAGCTGGTCAGTCCAAAGAACAAAATCAACGTCGCGATCAACTGGTTCAGCACGTCGATTTTTGGTCGCGACATCAGCAGGTTCTAAGCGCCTCAAACGAAATCGCAGCAGGAGCAAGATACTCCTGCTGCGAATCGAAATCTTGTTAGAGGCTCTAAGCGGCCTCGATCTGTAGCACCTACAACGTCTTCAAATACTCCATCACCGCCGTCTTCTCGTCCGCGCTGAGTTCCTCGTCCGGGAATGGGTGCCCCGTCGCGGCGCTGCCCAGAGTCGCCGTGTCGTAGTAATAACGCGCCTCGCGCGAGTTCAGCCCGTCAGGAACCGCGTCGAATTCCTCCACCTGCAGCCCCATGCGCTTCTGGTCGTACTCCGACGCACTGGCCCGCTTCCATACCTCTGGCCGCGCGTCCACGTTGAACACGTGCCAAACCGTCGGCACCGACCCATTGTGGAAATACGGCGCGGACGCCCAAATGCCGTCCAGCGGCTGCGCGAGATAGCCCTTGGATTCAAGATCCAAAAGGACCTCGCCGTTGTATTGCAGCCAGCCCGCGTTTGCCCGCTCGCGGCTCTCGCGCGAAATCGATTTCCATCGCACCGGGTCCGTCCCGATTTTGTCAATCTCGACGGACTTATTCGGATACTTGCCGCCCGGCCCGTAGGTCCCGTGGCAGTCGACGCATACCCGGTTGAATGCCACCTCGCCGAGCTTTGCTAGTTCCTTGTCAATCGGGAACGGGTACTTCGGTGCTTCGAGCGATTCGATATACGCCTTGATGTGCACGAAGTTCGGCTCGAACGAATAGAACTGCTCGTTGCTGAACAACGGCGACATCGCAAACGGCATCAGTTGCCGCGGCGTCTTCGGCGCGAACGCGTCGCAATAAATCTTCTCCTTATGCTTGAAGTTCCACCACGCCGGCGGGTTCATGTCGTGGTGCATCAGCTTCTCGGGGTGCTTCGTGTACTCCGCGCCCAGCTTCGGATCGCGCAGGCCCGCGAACACCGATGCGAACACCACCGCGTTCGTCGTCCCCTTGTGAATGCTCAGCGGCGTCTGGAACGGCGCCTGTACATCGCCCAGCGCGTTCGGGTCCTTCCCGGTATCAATCGCGCCCAACTTACGCACGTCGGTCGCCAGCGACGTCAAATCGATCTGCGCGTTGCCCGCGCCCGGTGTCGTTTTTCCGGCGACAGTCCCGCCGTGACAAACAAAACAATTCGTAACGAGGCTGCCCTTGCCGTCGCGCGTGTACCCAAGCGGCAATCCGGTGTCGTCGTCCGTCCTCGCGTCCCAGCCGTACCGATCGAACGTCATGCGGCGGCGTTCCTCGGGACTCGCCTTCTCCGCGATCGCCTTCAGCTCCGGCTCCCACGTCAGCCAAAGCCGATCGATGTCCGCCTCCTTCAGCACCGGCGAAGCCATCGGCTCGTGCATCAACAGGTCGTACCCCTTCTTCGCATCCGGGGCCAGCCCCATGTTGAACCGATCCGAAGTGAGGTCTCCCGCCGCGAAGACCGTCTTCATCAACAGCATGCCGCCAACTGCGGCGCAACATCCGGCAATGGCAACCGGCGCTACATAACGACCCGTGCGTTTCATCTAAAACGGCCTCCCATCTTGGCTACCCAGCCTAGCATCGATTCAATATGGTACTCCAAATGCTCAAGTTTGCCAAGCTTGCGAATCTAATCCAGCGTGTCGCGAACACCCAGTCCCAAGTCCCCGCGGACGAATCCGAACGCGCCGACATTCAACGATCAAACTGGTTCACGCGAATTCGCCAGGCCCACATTTGTCCCGAAATCAAGCATCCGTTACAATGCGTATTCACCTTCCATTCTATCAACGCGCGATCTCGCGGCATGGACGCCTTATGGGCGGTTCTTGAAAGTGGTTAAGAGCTTTCTTGCCCGATACGATCCCAATGCAGACGAGTTCGATTGACGGTCGGCAGCCGATCATGCCGAGTCGGGCGCCCGCTCAGCAGCAATGGAGAGGATCAACCTGAGCAACTCCGCCTTGCCACAACGCATCGCCTTCCTGGGCAATTACCTGCCACGGCTCTGCGGGATTGCGACGTTCACGCACGACCTTTGTGAGGCGGTGGGCGCTTCGCTTCCTGACGTGCAGTGCTATGCCGGCGCGGTGAATGATCGTGTGGAGGGCTACGAGTATCCCTCCCGCGTACGCTTCGAACTGCTGGAGAAGGACCTGGACTCCTACCGGCGGGCGGCGGATTTCCTAAACTTCAACAACGCGGACGTGCTCTGCGTGCAGCATGAGTTTGGCATTTTCGGCGGAACGGCGGGGGGCCATTTGCTGGCGCTGCTCAAAGAGGTGCGCATGCCGGTGGTGACCACGCTTCACACCATTCTGCGCGATCCAAGCATCGCGCAGCGTAAGGTCATGGACGAACTGGTGCTGCGTAGCGACCGCCTCGTGGTCATGGCCCGCAAGGGCGCGGACATTCTGCGTGAAACCTATGCGGTCCCCGACGCCAAAGTGGATCTCATTCCGCACGGCATCCCGGACATTCCTTTCACCGATTCCCGCTTCTTCAAAGCGCAGTTCGGAGTGGAAGGACGCACGGTGCTACTCACATTTGGCTTACTGGGGCCCGGCAAGGGTATCGAACACGCGATTGAAGCGCTGCCGGAGATCGTCAGGGCCCATCCGAATGTGGTCTATCTGGTGCTGGGCGCGACGCATCCGCACCTAGTGGCCCGTGAAGGAGAGCGATACCGGCTGAGTCTCGAGCGCCTGGCCGAGTCACTCGACGTGAAGGAACACATAATCTTTTATAACCGCTTTGTTCCGATTGAAGATCTGACCGAGTTCATCGGCGCAACCGACATCTATCTGACGCCGTATCTCAACGAGGCGCAAATCACCTCCGGCACCCTGGCCTATGTGTTCGGCGCGGGCAAAGCAGTCGTTTCGACGCCGTATTGGCACGCCCAGGAATTGCTCGCGGAGGGGCGCGGCATTCTGGTGCCATTTGGCGACCCACGGGCGATCGCGCGGGCCGTGTGTGAGTTTCTCGACCGTCCTGAACGGATGGAGGACACGCGCAAGGAAGCCTACCGGCTCGGGCGCGATATGATCTGGCCCGCTGTCGCGCGGCGATATCTGGAGTCCTTTCAACGCGCGCGCGCCGACCGGAAAGCCACGCCGCGCGCGGCTTTTGCCGGATGGACGCTAGCCGACCGTCCCTACGATCTGCCGCCGCTGCGGCTCGATCACATCGTGCGCATGAGTGACAACACGGGCATTTTCCAGCATGCGATCTTCAATGTGCCGAACTATCACGAAGGCTACTGCACGGATGACAACGCGAGGGCGTTCATTCTATGCAATCTACTGGATGAACTCGGCGCCATACCTCATGGGGAAGACCTCGATGGCCTGGCCACCACCTATATCGCGTTCCTCGCGGCCGCGTTGAATCGCGAGACTGGACTGTTTCGCAATTTCATGGGCCACACACGCCACTGGTTGGAGGAGGCGGGTGCTGAGGACAGTCATGGCCGGGCGCTTTGGGCCTTGGGCACGGGAGCGGCGCGCTCCCAGAATGAGGGACGGCGTAGGTTGTCGGCCCAGCTCTTCGAGCGTGGACTGGCCGCCGTGGAGTCTTTCCGATCGCCGCGCGCCTGGGCCTTCACGTTACTGGGCGTTGACGAATACTTGCGCGAGTTTCCCAGTAGCGGCCAGGCAAACGCAGTCCGCGAGAGGTTGACCTCCGCTCTAGTGGGTCTCTGGAAGAACTGCGCTACAGAAAACTGGCCCTGGTTCGAACCAAGCGCCACCTACGACAACGCCCGCCTCTGCCAGGCCCTGATACTCAGCGGTCGAACGATGCCGTGCGCGGAAGCCTTGGACATCGGACTAAAGTCCCTGCGCTGGCTAGCGTCCCTGCAAAAGACACAGGCAGGCCACTTCAGGCCCATCGGCAACAACGGCTTCTATGTTCGAGATGGCGCCCGCGCTGACTTCGATCAACAACCGGTCGAAACCCAGGCTATGGTTTCCGCGTGCCTGGAAGCGTTCCGCGTCACGCAGGATCCCACATGGTCTCGCGAGGCCAGACGCGCCTTCGAGTGGTTCCTGGGCCGAAACGATCTCGGCCTCCCGCTGTATGATTCCAGCACGGGGGGCTGTAGCGACGGGCTGCACTTCGACCGGGTCAATGAGAACCAGGGAGCGGAGTCGTCGTTGGCCTTCCATCTTTCTCTGGCGGAGATGAATTTCGCGGCCCAACCGTTGCCCTCCGCACTATGACCGCCATCCGCGTTCGCCGTCATGAGGTAACGCTCTTGCCCGAGAGCGCGCGCGTCATCATCCGTCCCTTCACACCCGGCAGCGCGCCGTTGGTCGCCGCTATCATGGGGAGGGCCCTTGCCCTGACCGAGCAGGAGGTCGAGCAAGAGTTGCAGATCGTTGAAGCTGAGTTCCGCTCGAGGCACTTCGATATCGAAGCACCTCTGCTCGCACACTTCAGGAAAGTCAGGCGCCGCGTCGCCGCTCCGCGCAACCTATCTCGCGCCCGGCAGTTGCTCATTGGCGCGCTCTTCTCCGGTGAATACGCGCTCGAGTCCGCGGCCTTATTCAATCCCTCCATCGTGCCGCATCCCGATCAGGGCGACGTGCCGCAGGGTGCTCTCCGTTTCATCATGAGCCTCCGGGCGACCGGCGAAGGCCACATCTCGTCCGTCGAATTTCGGGTCGGCATCATCTCACGGGAAAATCGCATTAGCTTCGACCCCGTCTCCCGTTATGTCACCGTGCCCAATGTGGTCCCCAACCCCACCTACCGGAAAAAGAGCTTCGTCATTAAGTTGCACGAGATGGGTTTTGACAATGACTGCGCCGTGGCGGTCATGGCCCCGCTGAACGAAGAGTTTAGCCGCAAGGAGCTGAAACAGAGCGGGTCTCGTTTTCGGCGCGATCACCGGCCCACCACCCTCGACGTTCGGCGCACGCTCGAGTGCATCCAGTGGCTGGCCGATTCCAACTACGAACTGCGCTTCTCTTCCAAGCTCGCCCTCAGCGAGCGCATTATTTTCCCCGTCTCCGCCAACGAAAGTAACGGCATTGAAGATGCCCGTTTTGTCCGTTTCACGGACGAGGACGGCACCGTCACGTATTTTGCCACCTACACCGCCTACAACGGGCGCCAAATTCTTCCCCAACTCATCGAGACGCAAGATTTTCTGCACTTTCGCATGCTCACCCTGAACGGCAGCGCGGCGAAAAACAAAGGCATGGCCCTCTTTCCGCGGCGCATCCACGGCCACTACGCGATGCTCTCCCGGCAGGATGACGAGAACCTCTTCATCATGTTTTCGAACTCCCCATACCACTGGAGCGACCCCCGAACTCTGCTCCGCCCTCAAGAAGTATGGGAGTCCGTCAAAGTAGGAAACTGCGGTTCACCGATCGAAACGGACGCCGGCTGGCTGGTCATCACCCACGGCGTCGGCCCCATGCGAAAGTACTGCATCGGCGCCGCCCTACTGGACCTGCACGATCCCACCAAAGTCATCGGCCGCCTGTGCGAACCGCTCCTCTCACCCGAAGGAAACGAACGCGAAGGCTACGTCCCCAACGTCGTCTACAGTTGCGGCTCAATGCTCCACGGTCGAGAACTCATCCTCCCCTTTGCAATGAGCGACAAGGCCACCGCCATTGCCAGCGTATCGTTGGATGAGCTTCTCGCAGCCTTGACGCGGTAGAGTGGGTACGTCTCTCGTCCCCCCGAAAACTCATGCCGCTTACTAAACGAGCGTAGTGACCTCAAAAATCCCCAGTTTCGATTTCGAGAATATTTCACCTATCAAATCCGGCGAAGTTGCAGACAAATCTTGAAACGTTCCTTGGGAAACGGATAGAACATCGATGCCAGTGGCGCGTAAGATATAACTCAACCTCACATCAAGAAGGGGGCTGTCATGCGATCAAGAGCATCTGCTCTAGTGTTGACGGTGCTAGCCGTTTTCGCCTACTCCGGGTGCAACGACGCCGGATCGCCAGATGATGTCCCCCCTCCCGGATCCGTCGCGACGCCCGCCGATATACCGGCTTCCGGCACAGATGCGCCCAGTGGCCTCGTAGCGTTCGATACGGGAGACGTAGCCATTCGGCTTTTCCGGTCAAATTCCAAGTCCGGCCTCGATGCAAGATTGGCCGGAATCGAGGATACCTACAGACCGATCCCCGATCGTCGATTTCTTCACGCACTCCTCGGCGCACGTCTTCTGGCCGAAAATGCGCAAACACTTCCAGTCGACCTGAATTTTTCGAGCGGCAAATGGACCGTAAAAATTGGGGAAGAAACAGCGGGTGAGTTGCCCGAGTTTCCAGACTTTCCAGACGCCGTCGCGATGATCGAAAACAATTGGCGGAAGTCAATCGATACGGGCGCACTCAAGTTTCAGGACGACGTTCCCGCGGAAACCCTCGCCGCTATCGGCGTTGAACTCGATGCGTATCTCCCACACCACTTGTTCGCGGCAGGACGCCAAATCAACGATGCGTGGAAACAATATGGCCCGGACGCACGATTAGTCGCGCTCGCGGCGCGCCTCTTCGTGGCGCTGACCATGCAGCGCGTCGATTCGCTCGAGGCCTACGACCAACTTCCCGCCAAAGCCTGCGCGCTCGTCGCCATTGCCGGTAGTACCGGCAGCGAACCTCTCCTTTCGGAGAAATGCCTCCTCGCGTACGAGATGGGTTACACCACCGCAGCCATGCAATTCGCCGCGCAATTGGACGAATCTGATCCCGCCCGCCTCTACGTTACGCGGAACGATGAACAACTCTCCGAAATCGCGCACCAGGACCCGCCGCCGCCGCTCGCCCGCGGTTTGTATATGCGCCGGTTGGCCCAACTCGCCGACAGCGAAGGCATGGCGAAGTACTTCGAGGCCGCGCTTCCGAGGGAGGATCGAATGACGCTAGCGATGTGGTCTGCCGGATTGGAATCGAACACATTCGCCGCGTGGCGAAACAATTCCAGCGCCTTGCCCGCTATGACAGTCATTGCACTCGGCCAAGCGGTCGAGGCGATTCCGGCCTGGGCGACTCTCGCCAACGACACGCGGGAAACCTCCCCCGAGTCCGAAGCACTCGAGAAGATTATGAAGGCCGAACCGCCCCGATTAGTCGAAAAATTTGATGAACTCTCGCCTGGCCTCGTTTCAAAATTTGAGGGGCCGTTGGTCACGTCCGACGACATCGGCAAGTACCTCGAATCGTACTTCGTTTCCGGCCTCGCCAAGTTCGGACTATTCCTTTCGAACATGTTGGGATCGCAGCAAGCCGCCGCCGAATTCGCCGCCTCGCTCGACCGTTGCGAAGGCCCAATGCTGCAAAATCTCCGGCGTTGGTACCGGGGTATCACCGAATCATCCCACGACCCCGAAGCGTCGGTGGACCTGTTGATTGCTGCGGCAAAGCTGAATTGGCACGGCACCGCCGGGTTCTGCGAGATCGAGAACAGCGTGGGCCAAACCTATCCGTATGGAAAGGCCCACAATCTCGATGCCGCCGTCGCGGTCGCCTCGCGTGTCGATACCCGCCCCGAGGGTCTCGCGCTGATGGCCCGCGTCGCGGCAAAGCTATTGTACGACCCGGCTCTTCGCGACCACATGTACGACAACGTTATTCGGCTGTCATCCGGAGGCAACGACTCGCTGCGGGAGTGGTACCTCGATTCGAAAAATGATCGGGCGGGTCTCGACGAGCTCGTTCGATCACCGAAAACGCCGGTGTATGTGAAGTATCGCGCCGTCAACGATCTCGCGCGCGCCGACGGCACCACGCCGGACACGCTTATCGCCGCCTACGAATCGCTCATCCAATCCCAGCCCGACGAGTGGACGATGTACGACAAGCTCGCGCGGTATTTGCGCGACCTGGGCCGGTACGACGAAGCGGCGGACGTCATGAATCGTTGGCTTAACCGCAAAGTCGATACTGCCGGCCTCGAAGAGAACGCGGCCCGCGCGTTGCTCGCAAAAATATATCGTCTCGCGGGACGTCTTGATGACGCGCTCGCGACGTTACAGCCCGTTATCGACGGCCAGTATGGGGGAGTAATGGAGCAGCACGCATTGCTGCTCGCCGCCATGGGTAAGCCGGTCGAGGCCGTCGATAAAGCGAAGGCCCTCATCGAACGCTATCCCCAATCCGCGTTTACCTACGCCGTGTTATCGAGCATCTATCTGGAGCAAGGCCGCGTGGACGACGCTGCCAAAGTACTCGTATCGAATGCCTCCTCGTTCGGCGCGAACGCGTGGAAAGACGACATCTGGCCGGAATTCGACCACATGTTCAAGAAAAGCGGCGACTCGCTGCTCAGGGCCGGATTAAAAACCATGATACAGGCCGGCCTCGGCGATACCGCGGTCGATGGACTCGTCCGCCAACTCCGCATGGCCGACAAGACCGACCTCGCGATTGACGTCTACACCCAGTTCGCCGCCACAGTATGGGGAACGGACGACGCGGCACTTAACTTATACAAATTGTTGAAAGAGAACGGCAGGCGCGAGGAAGGCATCAAACTTTTAGAACAGCGCTACGCCGCGATCGACAAGCGCGCCGCCATCGCGCCGCTGTTACTCCGTACCGAACAATTTGAGTTGTTCTGGGACCTATACCCCAATCCCGAAGCGGGCCCAAACCCGGAATTCATCTGGCTGTTCCGCGCGGCCGGCGCCGCCGCGGCCGGCGTGAAGAACGATCCGCACTACGACGAACTCATCGCCTACTTCACGCCGATCGGCAAAGGCTACTATCATGATCTCGGTCGCATCCTCATGGGGATTGCACCGGAGGAAAGCGGCTACGCGCTCGTATCAAGCGAGGACAGTATCTGCGAGATGGGCTACTACCTCGGCATGCGCGCGCTCGGCGAGGGGCGCATCGCCGACGCCGTCCGCTGGATGCGCGTCGCCGTCGAAACCCGCCGCGAATCCAATTCCGAATGGCACCTGGCGATCGACTACCTTTACCGCATCGCCAACAAGAGCAAGAACTTGGAATTGCTCTCCACGCAAGACATCGTTGGATCCTAGATTCCGCATCATGATATGCCTGCGGTCGTGCGTATCGGGCGCGAATGGTAAACTGCCCGTCCGCCGCCCGTGTCCGGGCGGGAAATTTGGCCACAATTCCCGATGTTATCTTCATTCGTACGAGGCCGCCTCTTCGCGGCGCTGCTGCTCACTGTTCCTATCCGGGCGCAGGAGCCGGCGCCCGGCGCGCCCAAGGAGTCTGAGACGTTGCCCGCTGTGACCCATACGAACCGTCTCGCAAAGGAGACGAGCCCGTACCTCCTCCAGCACGCGCACAACCCGGTCGATTGGTATCCCTGGGGCGACGAAGCGCTCGCCCGCGCCAAGACCGAGGACAAACCCATCTTCCTCTCCGTCGGCTATTCCTCGTGCCATTGGTGCCACGTGATGGAGCACGAGTCTTTCGAAGACGAGGAGATCGCGGCGGCGATGAACGAGCACTTCGTCTGCATCAAGGTCGACCGGGAGGAACGCCCCGACATCGACGAAATCTACATGAGCGCCGTCCAGGCCATGACCGGCAGCGGCGGCTGGCCGATGAGCGTGTGGCTCACGCCCGACCTGAAACCCTTTTACGGCGGCACCTACTTCCCGCCGGATGACAAATTCGGCCGCCCCGGCTTCAAGCGCGTGCTCGAAAGCGTCGCCTCTGCATGGGAGACCAAGCGCGACGAGCTTGTGCAGAGCGCCGGCCGCCTGACCGAACACATGCAGACCGTGCTCACCGAAAGCATCGGCGAATCCGGCGCGCTCTCGACTGATCTCATCACGCGGGGCGTCGCCGAATTGAGCAAGGACTTCGACGCGCGCGAAGGCGGCTTCGGCGGCGCGCCGAAATTCCCCTCCGCGCCGAGCATCCAACTCCTCCTGCGCGAACACGCCCGCACCGGCGACGATCACGAACTCCATATGGCCACGTTCACCCTCGACCGCATGGCCTACGGCGGTATTTACGATCATCTCGGTGGCGGTTTCGCGCGCTATTCGACGGACGCGGAATGGCTCGTTCCCCATTTCGAGAAAATGCTGTATGACAACGCCCAACTCGTGCAGGCCTACATCGAAGCGTGGCAGGCCACGAAGAAGCCGCTTTACAAGCGCATCGCCGAGGAAACCTTCGAATACATCCTGCGCGACATGACCGGCCCGCAAGGCGGCTTCTACTCCGCCGAAGACGCCGACAGCGAAGGCGAGGAAGGCAAGTTTTATCTCTGGACCTACGACGAAATCGTCAGCGCGCTCGGCGAAGCGGACGCAAAACTCTTCTGCGCGTACTACCGCGTCCGCCGCAACGGCAACTTCAATTCGCAGGAGCACTACCACGCCGGCAAGAACATCTTGCACATGCTCGGCAGTCCGGAAGACATCGCCGCCGATTCAGGCTACGAAGTCTCGGACTTCACCGAGAAACTCCCCGCGCTGAAGGCAAATCTCCTCGCAATCCGGAGCAAGCGCGTCCGCCCTGGGTTGGACGACAAAGTCCTGACCTCGTGGAACGCGCTGATGATCTCGGCCTTCGCGCAGGGCTATCAAGCGTTCGGCGAAGAGCGCTACCGCGATGCCGCCGTGAAAGCCGCCACGTTTATCACCTCCGAAATGATGCATGGCGGCGAACTCCTCCGCACGCACCGCGCCGGCGAGAGCCGCCTGCCCGCGTACCTCGAGGACTACGCCTACCTCATCCCCGCGCTGCTCGATGTCTACGAGGCCACGTTCGACCCCGAATGGATCAACCGCGCCGACGCGCTCGCGAAAACGATGATCGCGAAATTTTGGGACACCGAAAAAAACTCGTTCTACTTCACATCGAAGGACCACACGAACCTCATCGTCCGCACACGCCCGACCTACGACGGCGCGACGCCCTCCGGCAACTCGATGGCCGCGCTCGGCCTGCTGCGTCTCGCGAAATTCCTCGACAACGTGGACTACTACGCCACGGCCAAGGGCGTCCTCGAAGCGAACAAGGCCTACCTCGAACGCGCCCCCCGAGGCTACCTAAAAATGCTGACCGCCGTGGACTTCCTGCTCTATCCGCCCAAGGAAGTCGCCATCGCGGGGCCAATCGACAGCGCCGGTGTTCAACAATTGCTGGCGGCACTGCGAATGTCGTTCGTGCCGAACAAGGTCGTGGCATGGATCGACCCCGCCAGCGCGAACGCCGCCGAGCTCGGCGCGCGCATGCCGCTGCTGCAAAGCAAGGCGTTGGTCGACGGCAAACCCGCCGCCTATGTCTGCAAGGACTTCGCGTGCAAGCGCCCGGTAACGACGCCCGAAGCGCTGCTCGAACAGTTGGAACTAAAGCCAGGAGATGCGTGACATGTTGAAGGTGTTTCGCGCCACGGTATTGATCGCTCTCGTGCCCGTCGCACTCGCGCAAGGTTTCAAAGCGGAGGATGTCAAGACGCAGGCCGTCTTCGAAGCCGACGCCATCCCCGCCGGACAACAAGGCCGCATCGCTTTCTCCTTCCAGCTCCCGCCCAAGTTCCACGTCAACTCAAACAAGCCGCTCGAAGAGAACCTCATACCGACGACCGTCAACTTCGAGCTGCCCGAGGGCATCTCGCTCGATGCCCTCGCCTTCCCCGAACCCATCCAGGTCAGCGTCGTCGGTTTCGAGACGCCGCTCGCCGTCTTCGAAGAACACTTCGCCATCGGCGCGCGCTTCAGCGTCCCCGCCAACGTCCAGCCCGGCGCATACCCCGCAAAAGCAAAAGTCCGCATTCAAGCCTGCAACGAAACCTCCTGCTTCCCGCCCAAAACGCTAGAGATCGAATTCACCGTCAACGTCGTCGCGGCGAACACCGCCGTCACAAAACAAAACGCCCAAATCTTCGACGCCATGAAATTCGAACCCGTCATCGCCTCGTCCGATCCGTCCGGTTCGTCCGACCCGTCCGACACCACCGTCGCATCTGCGGATGACAACGCCGCCCTCGCCCTCCTCGATCAATTCACCCTCCTCGGCACCTCCGGCTACGTCTCCAAATCCGAGTTCATCAAATTCATCGACGAAGCCGAAACCGGCGTCATCAAGAAAGGCGCGTTCGAAGACATGGGCCCCGTCGCCATGGTCCTCGCCATCCTCGGCGGCGGTCTCCTGCTCAACCTCACCCCCTGCGTCCTCCCCATGGTCCCCATCAACCTCGCCATCATCGGCGCGGGCGCGAAGGCCGGCTCCAAGGGCCGCGGCTTCGCTCTCGGCGGCGTCTACGGCCTCGCCATGGCCGCGGTCTACGGCGCGCTCGGCCTCCTCGTCATCCTCACCGGCAGCACCTTCGGCGCCATCAACTCCTTCTGGTGGTTCAACGCCGGCATCGCCGCCCTCTTCGTCGTCCTCGCCCTCGGCATGTTCGACATCATCAACATCGACTTCACCCGCTTCCAATCCAAGCTCAACCTCCAGGGAAAATCGCGCGGCACCTTCGCCCTCGCCTTCATCATGGGCGCGGTCGCCGCCCTCCTCGCCGGCGCATGCGTCGCCCCCGTCGTCATCGCCGTCATCCTCTACGCGGGCGACGCCTACCTCAAAGGCAACACCGTCGCCCTCGCGCTCCCCTTCCTCCTCGGCGTCGGCATGGCCCTCCCCTGGCCCTTCGCCGGCGGCGGGATGTCCTTCCTGCCCAAGCCCGGCAAATGGATGTCCCGCGTCAAACAGGCCTTCGGCGTATTCATCCTCGGCTTCTCCGCCTACTACGGCTACCAGGCCTATGAACAGGTCCAGGCGACCCGCGTCGACAGCGCCCAAGTCCAAGAAAGCGTCGACAAACTCCTCCAAGAAGGCTGGCACGCCTCCCTCTCCGAAGGACTAAAACTCGCCAAGGCCGAAAACAAAAACGTCCTCATCGACGTCTGGGCCACCTGGTGCAAGAACTGCCTCGTCATGGACAAGACCGTTCTCAAAGACCCCGGCGTCCTCGCCCGCCTAGACGGCTACATCAAAATCAAATACCAAGCCCAATACCCCGCCGCCGCCCCCGCGGGGGGGGGGCGGGGGCGCG
>CAYXRK010000135.1:0-13312 GCA_964467615.1 uncultured Nitrospirales bacterium
GAGATTGAAGCGGTCAGAGACTTTTGCAATCTTCCCGAGCGCTACTACTTGTACGCGGGCACGATCGAACCTCGCAAGAACGTTGCGCGAATCGTCCGCGCTTGGGAACGAATCGCAGACGAGTCGGATGCAGGTCTCGTCATTGCGGGGCGCGACGGCTGGAAAACGAGCGACGTTTACGATGCGATTCGCCAATCAAACCATCAATCGCGAATACATCGGATAGGGTTCGTCGATGACGAGAATCTGCCCGTGCTGCTGAGCGGCGCGCTCGCGTTCGCCTGGCCCAGTCTGTGCGAAGGATTTGGATTGCCGCCGCTCGAGGCGATGGCCTGCGGCGCGCCGGTCATTACTTCAAACGTGTCCAGTCTTCCCGAAGTTGTCGGCGAAGCGGCGCTCACGCTCGATCCCACGGACATCAATGCGCTGGCCGATGCTATGCTACGCGTCGCTAAGGACGATGCGCTTCGGGACGATCTGCGCCAGGCCGGCCTCGATCGCGCATGCCGATTCACCTGGGACCGCACGGCACAAATGACGCTCGAAAGTTACCGCGCCGCTCTTGGGTAGTCGTGAAGATTCTCCACGTTTATAAGGACTTCGATCCCCCCGTGCGCGGCGGCATGGAACGCCATATCGCGCTCATGTGCCGCTTCCAACGCCAGTGGGCCGAGGTCGAGGCGCTGACGTGTAGTCGGTCCCCGCGCACTCGGGTCATTGAGCGCGACGGCACGCGCGTGACGGAAGTCGCCGAATGGGTCCGCATCCAAAGCGCCCCGATTTCCCCTTCGTTCCCTCTATATATGCGGAGATCGAAATGCGACGTGATGGTTGTTCACGCGCCCAACCCCACCGCCGAACTCGGCTGGCTCCTCGCGCGGCCCCGTGCGCGTCTTGTTGTGCGCTACCACAGCGACATCGTGCGGCAAGCGGCGGCCATGCAAATCTACCGGCCCTTTCAAATGCAATTCCTTGAACGCGCCGATATAATTATTCCGACCTCGCAGCAGTATCTCGACACGTCGCCGACGCTCGCGCCGTTTCGCTCGAAATGCCGCGTGGTCCCGCTGGGAATTGTGGCAGACGAATTCGCGCATCCACGGGAGGGGCGCGTCGCCGAGTTGCGCGCGCGATATGAGCGCGAGTTCGTTTTCTTTTCGGGCAAACACCGATACTACAAAGGATTGCATTACTTGATTGACGCCGCGACCAGCATCAACGCGAACGTGGTTATCAGCGGCGACGGCCCGGAACGCAGGGCGCTCGAGGCCCGCGCTCGCGCACTCGGCGCAAAGGTCGAATTCACCGGAGAACTTTCGCAGGAGGAATTGGTGGACCACCTGCACGCGTGCTCGGTCTTCGTATTTCCTTCGGTCGCACGAAGTGAGGCGTTCGGCATCAGCATCCTCGAGGCGCACGCCTGCGGGAAACCGGTGGTGGCCACCAAGCTGGGCACCGGCGTCGAATTCTCCAACCTTGACGGCGAGACGGGCTTGAATGTTTCCCCCCGCGATCCCGCCGTGCTGGCCGCCGCGGTCAACCTCCTGTTGGCCGATTCGGAGCTCCGCGGGCGGTTAGGTGAAACGGCGCGACGTCGAGTGCGAACGAGTTTCGACGCGGAGAGTATCGCCCGCCAAGAACTGTCCCTCTACGAATCGACGCTCGAATGACGCAGAACTGGTATCTGATTTTCGCGATGCTGCTGCTCGAGGCGTTTCTCGTCTCCGCAGTCTTGACGGCAGTAGTCCGGCGGGCGGCGTTGAAGTGGGAGATCGTCGACCATCCGGGCGAGCGCAAAATCCACGTGACGCCCGTGCCGTTGCTAGGTGGGGTCGCCATTTACCTAACGGTCAACCTCGTCATTCTCGGCGACCTCCTTGGATTGGAGGTCATCCGCGGCGGCGGCTTCGATTGGATCGAGACAAACGTCCTCTCGTTTCTGGGCGAAGACGCGCAGCAACAACTTGTCGGGATTTCAGCAGGCGCGTTTCTCATATTCGTGCTCGGCATCGTCGACGATTTGAAGGCGCTCAGCCCAGAGTTGAAGTTGGTCGGGCAAATCGTCGCGGCGTTGGTGCTCGTGCTGTCCGGAATGCGCCTCGACGTATTCATTTCGTATTGGCTCGAACAGTTTCCCCCGACCTCTGGGATCGAGGGACCGCTCCGCGGCTACATAAACGTCGGCGTTTCCGGCGCGATAACGATTTTCTGGGTCGTGATGATGACGAATTCGTTGAACTTCCTCGATAATATGGACGGGCTTTGCGGCGGGGTGAGTGTGATTGCCGCGCTGTCCTTTTTTCTCATCTGTTTCGCGCGCGATGAATTCTTTCTTTGCGCGATGCTTGTTGTGTTTGCGGGAGCGGTATCGGGATTTCTCTATCACAATTTGAGCCCGGCAAGGATCTTCATGGGAGACGCGGGCGCGATGTTCTGCGGGTACATCTTGGCGACCGTCGCGTTGCTCGGGACCTACTACACCGGCGAGAGTTCATCGCGACTCGCGGTGGCCGCGCCGCTGCTCGCGTTGAGCGTGCCGATATTCGACACGTTGAGCGTCGTGTGGATACGCTGGCGGCGCGGCGAATCGATCATGAAAGGGGACAAGCGCCATTTTTCCCACCGGCTCGTCGAGTTGGGTATGAAGCCGCGCGAGGCCGTCGAGTTCATTTTCCTCGTCGCCGGCGTGACGGGCTTGGGCGCGGCATTGCTTCCGCGCGTCGGGCCGGTTGGTACTCTAATAATTCTCGCGCAAGCGGCAGGATTGTTTCTTCTCATCGTATTGCTCATGCGCGCCGCGCAACGGAAAGATCGGCCGTCCTCATGAGCCACCCCCGCGAGCATCCTGAGCGTCTTGAAATTGTCGGCGCGATAAAGGCCGTCTGGCATGAGCCGTTGGCGTGGGGCGTAGGACTGCTCGTGTTTTTTCGGCCGTGGCGGGACGGGATTACCTATCCGGCGTTCAACACGTATTTCCTTTGGCTCATCGTGGGGATGGCCGCGTTGTGGGCCTCGCGGCAACTCTTGCGCGGGACGCCGCTCCGTCACGGGACCCCGATCCTGCTGTTCGGTGGATACTTAGTGGTGGCGGCCCTGACGGGCCTTGAAACGGTGCAAGTGGATGCGACGTATCGCTCGCTCCTCTTCTGGTCGGGGCACTTCTTCCTGTTTGTGTTGTGCACGAACGCCTTCTCGAATCCAGCTGCCCGGCGCTTGGTCTTCGCATCGTTTATCGTGAGCGCGTTGTGCGTATCGATTTGGGCGATTCTTCATTTCTATTACATGCTGCCGTTTGTCCGCGAACAACTCATCGCCGATCCGAATCTACTACTCGCGCACTTCAACACAAATCAATGGACCCCCGAGTTGCGCCATCGCCTCGAGGTCAATCGCGCATACGCGCCGCTCCTGTTTCCGAACGCGCTCGCGGCGTATCTACTGTTGGCGGTACCTACAAGCCTGGGCCTGCTTTGCCAGGTGATTTCTGAATTGACGCGATTGCGGGGTGTCTTGAACACGAAGGAAGCCGCCGCCCGGAGGTTGGACAGCGTTCGGCGTTACATCTCCGCCGCCGTGGGTCTTTCGATGTGGTTCGCCGCCGCCGCCGCCGCCTTTTTCCTATACCCGTTCCTGTTGCTGGTCGTAAGACAAGACGCGAACTGGACGGCGCACCCCGTCTCGGCGGGCTTTTTCCTCGGCGTTGTCCCGCTAGCCATCGGCGCCGCGTCACTCGTTTTGACGCGGCTACACGGCGCGCGTGTATTCGCGTATGCACTCTCGGCGATTGTTCTGACGCTCACCGCCCTCATTGGCGTCGTCGCGCTGCTGCTGACCTATTCGCGCGGTGGCATCGCGGCCCTCATCGGAGCGGTCATCGTCACCACAGTATTGCTGCGTCTTTCCCGCGTGATGGCCTTGCCGCGCGGCGCCGCGGTATTTGCTTCCGGGTTGCTCGGCGCCATCGTGTTCGTTTTGAGCCAGACCTCAACGGCCCAACAGCCACAGCCCGGCGCGACACCGCCGCCGGTGTCCATTGCCTCGGCCCAGCCCGTTCCGCCGCCGCAACCTCAACTTCGTGTAGAAGGAATCGATCTCAGCGCCGAAGACCTTGCGAACCCCGCTTCGCTGAAACTTCGGCTCACGTACTGGAACGTTGCCTGGCGCGCGATTCGCGACAACTTCTGGACGGGCGTGGGCCTCGGCAACTTCGGAACCGTTTACGCGAACTATCAGTACATCGGCGCGGGGCCAACACAGGCAGTCCACAACGACTATTTGCAATCGTGGGCCGAAACGGGGTTCTTTGGGTTCCTACTATTCACGGGGTTCTGGGTGTACTTCGTCATCTATGGAGCAAGGGCCGTGCTCCGAGAACCGGATCGCGGCCGCGCTTGGTACTTCGCGGGTTTGTATTGCGCGGTACTTGCCTTCCTGGCGCATTCGCTGGTCGATTTTAACTTCTTCAATCCGTCGCTCGTATCGTTGGTGTACGTAGCGGCGGGACTGTTCTACGCGTCCGTGCCCGCCGCCCCCGTGAACGCTACGCAGAAAAGTACGCGCGCGCAACTCGCCGCTCTTCCGATGCTGATCGTCCTGGCGTTGGTGATGGGCGCGGGATTTCGGCTATTCATCGCCGACTACGCGGTAACGGAAGGCACGCCCGCGATGCGCGTGTACAACATCGGAAATCGAATCGCGATTCGCGCGCGCATGCGAGTCGCGCAGGCGCTACTGAAGGGAGACCCAAGCCAGGCGCAAAAATCGATGGCGCTGCCGTTCGAGTCCGTCGTCCAGTTCATCGGAAGCATGGATGACCTTGCGCGGATCGGCGTCATCCGCGTGCCGATACTCGGCTCGCAGGGGGCGTATCGTCCATTGCAACCCGGCGAACTGCCGCCACCGGGGGCGGAACTCGTCGTCGTTGACCCCGCTGCCGCGAAACCAATTGCCGAGAAATGGGCGGAACACGAAATCGAGTTCCTGCGCACGATCGATTCTATCTATCCCTACGTTCCCGAAATCTCGACCACGCTTTTCGAATGGTACGACCTGTTGCAGGAACAGACGCAGGACGCGGAAGCCAAGAAGCGATACGTCAAGGGCGCACTCGAGTGGGCGCAGAAAAGCGTCGATCGGAATCCGCGGCAGGCGTGGTGCCACCAATGGCTCGCCGAGGCCCTGTTGTTGTCCGGCAATGAGCGCCAGGGGGAGGCGGCAGTGCAAAACTTCCGCCGAGCCATCGCCGAGTACGCCAAGGCACGGGATCTCTATCCGATTTCGCCGTTGACCTGGAACAACCTGGGGCTCGCGCGGCAGAAAGTCGGCGAAGCTTTCGCGCAGACCGAGGAGCTCAAAGCGGAGGCCCCGGCCCTCATCGAGCAGGGGCGCAAGGACCACGAGCGCGCGCAGCAGCTCGAGCAGGAGCGCCGTCGGGCCGGTATGGATCCGTTCGGGTGATTCCGCCCGCGTAGTGCAGGGTTCGGTCTCTATTTGAATCGCGGCTCGCGATATACTCCGCTACCGGGCCGCTAGCAGGCGCGGCGGGAGGGGAGGACCGGATGCGAATTGTTCAACCGGACGACGCCGGTTTCGAGGCGGCTGTGCGAGCGCTCCGGGCGGGCCAGATCGTAGTCCATCCGACAGATACGGTGTACGGACTCGCTGTCGACCCGCTCAACGTCGCGGCACTTGACCGCTTGGCGAAAGTTAAGGGCCGCGAAGCGGGGCAAACATTCTTACTCATCGCGACCCATTGGATGCAGATTGTGGATGCGATTGGGGAGGTTTCGGAAGAGATTCAGGCCCTCAGCGCAAACTTTTGGCCCGGCCCGTTGACCTTGATGCTTACGCCGTCCAATCGCGTACCGAAGCAACTGCTCGGGTCAAGCGGAAAGATCGGAGTGCGCATCCCGGCGTGCGATGTAGCAAGGGTCCTCTGCAGCCGTTTCGGCCGGGTGTTGGTTTCGACCTCCGCCAACAGGACGGGGCAGGCACCGGCATTATGCACCGCAGATGTTAATGTCGACGGCGTCACGCTCGCCATCGAGGGAGGAGCGCTTCGCCTCTCCGCGCCGTCCACTATTTACGATCCCCTCACACGGCAGATACTGAGAGCGGGTGCGGTCGATGCCGCAGCCATAGAAGCAGCGCTGAGCGACGTGGCTGACTGAGGGCGAAGGCCGCACCTCAGGGAAGGACGATGATGCGTATAGCGTTTGGGTGCGATCATGCAGGGTTTGACGAACCGAAGCCGTTCTACAAGCCTGAACTCGTGTCGTTCTTGAGAGACCTCGGACACGATGTGATCGATTGCGGGACGGACGGTCCCGGGGCTGTCGACTATCCGGACTTCGCGCAACGCGTTTCGGAAAAACTCTTGGACGGCGTGGCAGACTACGGAATTCTTATGTGCGGAACGGGTATCGGCATGGGCATGGCGGCGAACCGCAACCGTGGGATTCGCGCCGCCGTTTGCACAAACATCGAGATGGCGAAGCTGTCCAAAGAACACAACGACGCGAACGTATTGTGTATTGGGCGGCGACTATTGTCGCTCGACGAATGCAAAACGATTATCGCGGCCTGGCTGGATACAGCGTTCAGCGGCTCGGAGCGCCACGTGCGCCGCGTCGCGAAAATCGGTCAATCAACGAGGCCTATCAAACAAGTCCGAACATGAGCAGGGATTCGGCGGACCCACACCGCTTCCTCAATCGACTGCGGATGCCAACCGAGCATCGCGCGCCTTTGAGGTGTTATCTCCAGGGGCGAGATCGAGACTCAATATCCGACAAGCGGTGGTAACACGTGCAATACGAGGTCGGCGGCGAAATGACAGACCATCGCCATTTCGATGCCACGGCGCCAAAACAGGAACCCGGCGAGCACGCCAAGGATTCCGTTGAGTACAATCGCCCTCACGATGAGGAGTGGCGTGAGCCCCACTAGTTCCGCAGTGACCGGGAGGTGCCTCAGACCAAAGAGCACCGCCGCGATGATATTCGCCGACCAGAAAACGGCGGGTGTTAGCGGCGAACTTCGGGTGGGGAACAGAAAGTCACGAACGTATCTGATGCCAAGCGCCAGAAACGACATAAAAAACAGGCGGAGTTGGACTTCCTCGCTTATTCCGCCGGAGAAGCTGGCCAGGAATCCTACCCAGGCCGATGGTTGTTTCGTTTGTACGATCTGTCCGAGGCCGTTTGGGTCCAGGGGCAAGAAAACCAAGAAGTCGAGCGCGATGAGCAGAAACCCCGAGGCGAGACCCAACGTGAACGCGATGAGCGCGCTCCGGCGCACATCGTATGACAACGGATCGCCGCCGAGCCATGCGTCGAGGACTGGCGCGCCCAGTCCAAGTTTCCTGGCGGCCCACAATCCGGAGAACGTCATGAGGCCAAGCAGTAGCGCCGACTGTCCGATTGACATTGCGATCAAAGCGAAGGCAGGCAGCCCGTTCTGTTTCGCCGCTTCCTGCAATGCCTCCGGGAAAAGGGCATTCACAAAGGGCAGCACGCATATGACGCCGATCGTTGCGCCAATCCACAAACAGAAGCCGGTTCGAGAGAAGAAGCGTTGCGCCATCGCGAGGCCTTTCATATTGATATCGAGATGATGGGGCATTTAACCCCTTGCCCCAGAAAAGGGTACGTTGGAAACGGGCGTTTTCACGCTCGTTTTTTGATCGAGAGGATGTGTTGCCTGCCTACCCGGCGAAAGACCCAGTAGCGGCTGATCACGAAATTGAAAAACATCCCGGCGACGATTCCGATGAGCGCGGCGGCCTGGGGAATGGTAGTCCAGGCGTCGAGCGCGTACGCGGTGACGGAATAATTTACTAGCGCGCCGATGGAACTGGCCCCGCAGAAGCCGATGAGCTGCCTCCACCACGAATCAGCGCGGGCATACGAGAACGTGAAGCGGCGGTTGAGCACGAAGTTTGAGAGCATCGAGACGACAATCGCGATGGCCACGGCGGCCCGGACGGGCGCGTCGATCCAGAGAAGGCCGGTGAGGACGGCCATATTCAGGATGACACCTGAAGCACCAATAACGATGAATTGCGGGAGATGGGTCCATTCGAAATATTTGTAGATGAATAGACGGCGGAGGTGCTGGAGATATTTGAGTTGCTCGATCAAGGTCAGTTTACTTTCGCCGTACTTGCGGTTGGCGAAATGAATGGGGACTTCGTGGACGGTCTCGACCCGGCATTTGACGAGCAATTCGAGGCCGATTTTGTATCCGACGGGGTTGAGATAGTCGGCTTGCTGGAAGGTCTCTCGTCGTAGCGCCAAGAATCCGCTCATGGGATCCCTGACATTCGTGAAGGGGCGAGCGAGCAAGGTGGCGACTTTGGAATTTATCCACCGTAAGGCACCCCAGGATTCGTCCGTGCTCGAGCCGTGAACGTAACGGGAACCGATGACGAATTGGAAGCCCTTGTCGAGAGCCGTGAGCATCTCGGGGACTTTTTCCGGAGGATGGCTAAGGTCCGCGTCCATAACGACGAGGGTCTTCGCGCGCGCGGCCCGCATGCCGTCGACGACTGCTGGGCCCAGGCCGCGGTCCTTCGTGCGGACGATAAGGCGCACCCACGGACGCGCGAGTTCTCGAACAACGTCCGCAGTACGGTCGGGACTGTTGTCATCGAGGATCAGCAGCTCTGCGTCAAGGTGGTTCTCCCTCAACATTGACTCGATGCGGTCGATGAGATAGGGGATGTTCTCCGCTTCGCGATAGGTGGGCACGACGATCGAGATAGCGGGATCAATCGCCGGATCGGTAGATTCGGCGGCGTATGTCATGCGGAAGCTGTGCGGTGAATTTTCGATGAGCGAAACGCCATGGCCACGATCGACGCGGCCACGGCGATCACAAGGACCACGCGCCATTGCGAGAGGATCGGTACGTTCAGTTCGTCCACGAGGCGTTGTGGAACCATGAGCGCCAATACGGTGAAGGCGGCGGGTAGCCAGAGGGCCGGCTGGTCCTCGACGCGGAGCCAGAGGCACACGAGGAGCGGAAGAATTGCAATGAGGTCATAGTCATGAGCGTTGGTGAAGACGATGGTGGCGGCCATGATGACGGCGAACCGCTCGAAGGCAGTGAACGTGTGGCGTTTCCACCAGACGAGCAGCGCGGCAAGCACTCCGAGTGGGACCAGGTTGGGCGCTGGGAGCCCGGCGACGAAGAGGAAATTGCGCAGGCCGACGATATGTTTCCAGCCCAATTGGTTTGGAAGGACCTGGTCGTGATGCTGCACGGCAGCCATCCAGGCGCGGGGCGCGCCGATGATTCCATCCGTCACCATAGGCCATGCGCACATCGCCAGGGAGGTGAGAGCGGCGACGGCGAGTAGGCGCCATTCGCGTTCGAGCAACATCCATAACCCCGCGAGAAACGCGAGTTGCGGCTTGAAGCTCGCCAAGCCAAGGAGGCCCCCTGCCACTACCTTACTACCATTTCTATATAATAGATATGAAGTAGTAATAGAAACACACGCGATTAAGGACGTCTGCCCCATCCAAATTATATGCGCGCAAAACGGCGCTCCAATACCTAGCGTGGCCGCCAACGCCGTGCTGAAGTTGCGGCCCAGCGGGGCGTGCGCGCGAGACTGTTGCCGCGCGACCCAGGCGAGCAGGCACCCAAGAACGAGGGCCATCGCCGAATTGAGCGCGACGCTCACCCACTTGGCCACGCCGTACGGAAGGACCGCTACGGCCATCGACAGCGGCGCGATTTGCGGGGGATAGAAAAAGTGGTAAACCGGGAAGTTCTTGAGCGGTTTTTGTTCACCCATCGCACCGATCAGATTCTCGAGTACGTAGGGATTCGTCCCCTCGAGCCAGCAGACGCCCGCCGCGTACCAATAGAAACCGTCGAAATTTATCGGTCCTGAACGCCCGACGCCCAGCGGGCCAAACGCGAGCATGAAGACCAGCGCGAGGATGACGAGCGCCACTCCAAGAACGGTCCCTATACGGGTCAGAGTTTCCGTAGGGATTGCTTTCATCGGGGTTTTCCGGCTATCAAGGGCCAATCGCGGGCGCGGAGTATAGCCGATACGATCCAGGGCTTCGACTCTGCCGCTAGATTCACTGAGTGTTCGCTTTCGATTTTAGAAGCCGGCCGCGTGATCGCCATTCGTTGCTGAAGTGTGTCAAGCTATTCGTTTGTTTGTTGGGTTTTTCGGTTTCGATAGCGATTCAGGAGCGGTGATCGTGGAACAACTTACGCCTCGGCAAATCGTCGAGGAATTGGACAAGTACATCGTTGGGCAGAACGCGGCGAAGCGGAAGGTGGCGATTGCGCTGCGTAATCGGTGGCGCAGACAGCATCTTGGGGACGATCTTCGCGACGAGGTTGCGCCGAAGAATATCATCATGATTGGGCCGACGGGCGTTGGGAAGACGGAGATCGCGCGGCGGCTATCAAAGCTGGTCGATGCGCCGTTTATCAAGGTCGAGGCGTCGAAGTTCACCGAGGTGGGTTATGTCGGCCGTGATTGCGAGTCGATGATTCGCGAGTTGACGGAAGTCGGCGTGAACATCGTGCGCGACGAAATGAAGCGGGCTTGCGAGCAGCAGGCAAAGGTGAACGCGCACCGCCGAGTTCTCGACATTCTGATGCCCCCGCAACCGCACCGCGCCCGCAAGGTGTTCAATCCGAACGATCCTAGCTCAGGCGATGAGGGCCCGGCCAAAGCGCTTGACGACACGCAGGCCGAGGCGCGGGCGCGCGAGTTGGTCGCGTCCAAGCTTTCAAGCGGCGACTTGGATGATCGTGAGATCGAGATTAGCGTGCGAGACTCCGGACCCACGTCGATGATGCAGGTGTTCTCGAACACGGGCCTCGAGGAAATGGGCGTCAACATTGGCGAGATGTTCGGGAAGTTCATGCCGCAAAAAACCAAGACCCGCAAGACCACGATTCGAGAGGCGCGTAAACTTCTCGAAAATGAGGAACTCGACAAGTTGGTCGACATGGAGGCGGTCGTGCCCAATGCCATCGCCCGTGTCGAGAATGCGGGTATCGTCTTCCTAGACGAGATCGACAAAATCGCGTCGCGCCAATCGAAGGGGGCGGGGCCCGATATCTCGCGTGAAGGCGTGCAGCGCGACATTCTGCCTATCGTCGAAGGTTCAACCGTCACGACAAAATACGGCCCCGTGAAGACGGATCACATTCTTTTCATCGCCGCGGGCGCGTTTCACATTTCTAAAGTTTCCGATCTGATTCCTGAGTTGCAGGGCCGCTTCCCGATTCGAGTCGAACTCGACAGCTTGGACTCGGCGGACTTCGCGCGAATTTTGCGCGAGCCGAAGAACTCGCTCGTGCGGCAGTACGAGAGCATGCTTGCGACGGAGGGGGTGACGGTCAAATTTCAGGATGACGCGATCGACGAAATGGCGCGGATTTGTCAAGAGGTCAACGATACCACCGAGAACATCGGGGCGCGGCGCCTGCACACGATCATGGAATATCTCCTTGAGGAAATTTCCTTCACGGCCTCCGAACGCGGCGGTCAGAGTCTCGTCATCGATGCAGGCTTGGTGCGTGAACGTCTCGCCGGCATCCGTGAAGACCGCGACCTGTCGCGTTACGTTCTATAACCGTGTCAAATGATCCGAATCGCAAGCATCGAGCGCCTCGGGGTCTCCGTCGCCGCAATGTCGGATAGTTCCGACGGAGACGCATCCGGCCCCGACCTGCCATCGATCTGCGCGGCTCTCGGTCTTGACGCCTCGAGCCTCATTACCGTCCGGCAGGTGCATGGATGCAACGTCGTGTTGGCCGATGATTGGGCGCCAGGCCCGAACTCAGTCGAGGCGGACGCGATCATCGTCAACCAACCGGGGACCTCGGTGGCAGTTCGTGTGGCGGACTGCGTTCCTATCTGGATGTACACGAAGGACCTCGGAATTGGCGCACTCGTACATGCTGGAAGAGAAGGGACATTCCGGCGCATTTCGGAGGTGGTCGTGAGGCTTTTGAAGGAACAGTACGGTGCTCCGGCCGAGTCGTTGGCCGTCGTGCTCGGGCCGTCGGCCGGCCCGTGTTGCTACGAGGTTTCTGAGCCGATGGCCGAAGATTGGCGTATCGAAGGACTCGTTGCGGCTGGCCGCCATCTCGACCTCTGGCGCTCGAACGCTCGACAACTCGAATCGATGGGGATCGCGGCCACGAACATCGAATTGCCCACGGTATGCACGATCTGCACGACAGAGTTTCATTCGCATCGCCGCACGGGAACGAAGGAACGAAACGCGGCCATTCTAAGCATCTGAAAACGAAGGGGTTGCGCTCGCGCAACTGGTGGTTCGTTGCGTCGAAGTGGGGCCGAAATCTATTGCGTAGTCTCGACCCCGTGTGATAGACTGCTTGACTGTTCAGCGGTTTGCGGGACCAAGAGTGGGTGCAAACCCACTCTTTTTACTTGTGGGCGGACTATCGAGATTGCATGCGAAGGGTAACTTGCGAGTGGATCGATCAGAATTTGCCAACGTGATCTGGGACCGGCTGGCGCCGGAAATCGAGGAGCAAGGCTACGAATTAGTCGAGGTTGAGTATGGCCAACATGGCGGCACGTACATATTGCGCTTGTTCATCGATCGCGAAGGTGGCGTGACGCTTGACGATTGTGTTGGCCTCTCTCCTTACGTGGGCGCGATTTTAGATAAGGACGTCAATCTGGCGGAGAGTTATCTACTTGAAGTTTCGTCCCCGGGGATTGAAAGGCCAGTGCGCAAGGCCGAGGATTTTGCGCGATTTGAAGGCGAGACCATAAAGATTCAGACGAGGTCGCCGATTCAAGGACGTCGGCGATTCAGCGGCACGCTGAAAGGATATCGAGATGGTTTAATCTCGGTGGAAATTGACGGCGCGGTCCACGAAATCCATATCGAGAACGTGAACAAGGCGCATTTGGTTCGGTAGGCGCGGCCGACGAAAAGGGGCTATAAGGTGGATACTAACCTTAAAGTGATACTGCAGCAGCTCGAGGCCGAGAAAAGCGTTGACCGGAACACGCTGATCGAGGCGATTCGCAGCGCGATCGAGAGCGCGGCCCGCAAGGGGATGAACCATGCGGCGAATGTCTTGGTTGATGTCGATCCTGACACCATAAAGTTTAAGGTATTCGAAGTACGGACGGTGGTGGAGAAGGTCACGGATCCGATAACGGACATCTCGCTTGAGGACGCGCTTAAACTAAATCCCGAATCCGCGCTCGGCCACAAACTCAAGGTCCCCGCGGAGCCGAAGGATTTCGGCCGCATCGCCGCGCAAACGGCCAAGCAAGTGATCA
>CAYXRK010000136.1:0-13307 GCA_964467615.1 uncultured Nitrospirales bacterium
CACGTTGGCGAGGTGGCTGCCGAAGACGCCGCGGTAGTGGTGAAGTTCATCGACGACGACGAACTCGAGGTTCTCGAAGAGGCGAATCCAAATCGTGTGGTGCGGCAGGATGCCGGTGTGGAGCATGTCGGGGTTGGTGACGACGATGTGGCCCGCCGAGCGGACGGCTTTGCGCGCGGAGGTGGGGGTGTCGCCGTCGAAGGTGTAGGTGCCGATTTTGACTTCGAGTTCGTCGACGAAGGTCTTGAGTTCGTTAACCTGGTCTTGCGAGAGGGCCTTGGTGGGGAAGAGGTAGAGCGCGCGGGCTTTGTCGTTTTGCAGGAGCCGGTTGAGGACGGGCAGGTTGTAGCACATCGTTTTGCCGGAAGCGGTCGGCGTGACGACGCAGATGTTCTCGCCTTTGAGGACGGCGTCGATCGCTTCGGACTGGTGGGTGTAGAGCTGGCTGATGCCGCGACGCTGAAGGCCCTCGATGAGTTTGGGGTGGAGCGCGGCGGGAAACGGGCCGTAGCGCGGGGGTTTGGGCTGAATCGTTTGCCAGGTGGTGAGGTTGCGGCGAAAATCGGGATCGGCCTTGAGACGGTCAACTGCCTGTGCGACGTTCATCGTGGTTCCCCCCGGGCCGACGAGGCGCTGAATATAGCATCAGGGGTTGGGGGAGGGCAAAGTTCGTCGGACGGATCGGACGAGTCGGACCGATCGAACACGTTGGAGGCGCAAGCGTTGGTGCCGGCAGGGATGCCGGCGGTACGGTTCGGTCACTCGATAACGAGGACCTCAACGGCGGAGGCGGCGTTTGCGGTGCGCGAGACGTGTTGGGTGGCCTTTTGGAAGTCGGTGGGTCCTGCGTTGGGGATGTCGGTGAAGGTTTGGGGGTTGCGGTCGACTAGCGGGAACCATGAGCTCTGGACGTGGACCATGATTTTGTGTCCGCGACGGAAGACGTGGGCGATGTCGGGCATGTGGGATTCGATGTAGGTGATTTCGCCCGGTTTCATGGGTTCGGGTGTTTCGAGACTGTTGCGGAATTTTGCGCGGACGGGTTCGCCGCGGACCATTTGTTGGTAGCCGCCCATTTTTACTTCGGTCGGGTTCGGGTCGGGATCGGGGTAGTCGTATGGATAGACGTCGATCAGTTTCACGATGAAGTCGGAGTCGGTGCCGGTGGTGGAGACGAACAGTTTTCCGGTGACGGGGCCTGAGACGCCGACATCGCTCTCGAGTACGTCGGTTTGGTAGACGAGCACGTCGGGGCGCTTGGACGCGAAGCGCTGGTCGCCGACCATGTAGGGTTGCGGGACGCCGAGGGCGGTGTATCCGATGAAAGGGACGGGGCGGTTGGGATCGCTGATGTATTCGTCGACGCCGGCGGATTCGGTGGGAGCATCGAACGAGAGTTTGCCGTTGGCTTGAAAGTAGAGGCGTTTGGCTTTGGCGGATTTCGGGGGCCAGGCGTCGAAAGTGCGCCATTGGTTCGTGCCGGTCTCGAAGACCCAAGTGTCCGGGAATTTCCCATCGCCATCGCCGTAGAGGTGGTATTTGAAGAACGGGAATTCGATGTTCTCGCGGTAGTAGACGGACGTCTTTGAATTGAACCGGACGTCGCCGAGGCCTTCGCCGTCGCCTCGCGCCCAGCCGCCGTGAAACCACGGACCCATGACGAGGTGATTCGACGTGCGCCGGTCCTTCTGCTCGACGGAGTGATAGACGTTCAGCGGCCCCATGGGGTCCTCGGCGTCGAACCATCCGCCAACGGTGAGGACCGCCGGCGGTGTTCCGTGCAAGTGCTGCGCGATGTCGCGTTGGCGCCAAAAGGAGTCATACGTCGTGTGCTCGATCAGCTCGTTCCAGTACGGGTGCTCCCCGTGAAAATACAAATCGTTTGCTCGCGATAGCGAGCCCATATCCAAGAAGAAGTCGTATGCGTCTTGAGTCTTATAGTCGAACTTCAGGCTCGGTTGCGGCGGTTCCTGTTCCTCGCGCTCGCGAAATGCAGAGAAGAAACCGAAGCTCGCCGCCAGAAAGAATGCGCCGTTGTGATACAAATCATCGCCGCGATAAAAGTCCGCGACCGGCGCTTGGGGCGACGCGACTTGCAATGCGGGGTGGGCATCGATCATACCGGCGGCCACGTAAAATCCTGGATAGGAAATGCCCCACATCCCGACCTTCCCGTTGTTGTTGGGGAGGTCCTTCACGAGCCAGTCGATGGTGTCGTAGGTGTCGGTGCTTTCATCGACGTCGAGCTTTCCCTTGTTCGGAACGTGTGGGTTCGTTTGTTGGAACGTGCCGTCGGACATGTAACGTCCGCGAACGTCCTGATAGGCGAAGATGAACCCTTCGCGGGCGAAGGGTTCGGAGGGGCCGAGAGTCGTGCGAAACTTGTCGACGCCGTACGGCGCTACGCTGTAGGGAGTCCGAACGAACATGATGGCGTGCTTGCGCGATTGGTCCTTGGGCGCGTAGACGCTGGTAAACAACTTGGCGCCGTCGCGCACCGAGATGGAATACTCGTACTTGGTGTAGTGGCCCTTGATGTAGTCCGCGAGATCGTCCGCGGGCGCGGGCTGCTGCGCCTGCGCGGATAGCGCGAAAAAGCCAAGGAACAGCGCGATGAAGTAGACACTACGAGGATTACCCGCCATGACACATTCGTCCTTTCCGCTAGGGGTGCGCATCCAGCGCCGTTTGGCCGCTGAGTATACAACGCCAGTCCGATGCGCACGCTTGCGGTATCCTTTCGATCCACGATGCTTCGTTGAATTGTTTCATTCTTTCGCCCGGTTGGGGCTTATGGTGAGTTTGGGCGTGACCAAAACTTGGCGCTCTCGCGCCGAGCTACAATGCTGTCGCGCCTTTGGGGCCATTGTTTTCGAGATCGCAAGTCCATGTGTAAACCCATTCGAGAGGTCGAGATGGTCCGTATATCGGAGCTTGCCGGATCGGATGACCGCATGTGGATACACGCCGAGTGCGATCCGAGGGGAAACGTTTTCGAGAGAACGGGCATATTCACGTTCACGCTAGAATGCTCGTGAGGTATCCTCTTCGGTACAGCGAACCAGATCCTCGCATGCGGGAACATCCGAAATGAAATTCGAGCCCACTCGTTGGAGTTTGATCGTTGCCGCCGGCCAGCGAGGCGGCCGGGACGGCCCAGGCGCGCTGGAAGAATTGTGCAAGGTGTATTGGGCACCCATATACGCCTTCATTCGGCGTAAAGGATATTCAACCGAAGCCGCGGAAGACCTCACCCAAGGCTTCCTGACCTCCCTCATCGAAAGGAATTCGTTGAGCTCGGCCGACCCGGTCCGGGGCAAATTTCGAACGTTCCTCTTGGCGTGTGTCCAAAACTACTTGGCAAAGGAACTACGGCGCGAGAACACGGAAAAACGGGGCGGAAAGGTCATCTTCACACCCCTGCGCGGATTGGATCAAATCGAACGCCTCGCGATCCAAGCCGCACACGACCGCACGCCGGAACAATCGTTCGAGCGTCAATGGGCCCTGACTGTCCTCGCCCAATCTCTCAAACGCCTTGAAGAGAATTGGAAGAAGAAGGGGAAGGCGGAGGAATTCGAGGCCCTCAAGCCGGTGTTGACCGGCGAGCTCGGAAAGGTCCCCTACGGCGAACTCGCCGAGCGGCTCAAACGTACCCCTAACGCGGTCAAGATTCTCGTCCACCGGCTCCGCACAAACTTCGGCCAGGTGTTGCGCGAAGAAATCGCGCAGACGCTCACCGAAAACGAAGATACCGACGCCGAATTGCGCTATCTACTCGAAGTCTTGCAGAAATAGTACGACCGAGGGAAACGTTTTCGTGCAGAACGGTTAGATAACGAGTGAAGGTCAGTCCGAAGGTCCCGATATGAGCAACTCGCTACATTGCCCCGAATGCGGACGCCCCCTGCCATCCGACGCGCCAGGCGGCATTTGCCCCTTGTGCCTCGTCAAACGCGGCATTGAGACACCGAAAATTTCCCGCGCACCGCTCGGCCGCGACCGCAATCTCCTCTTCGGCGTCCTCGCGATCCAACTCGGCATCATCACCCCCGATAGATTCGTCGAAGCCGCGGCCGCGTGGGCGACTAGCCCCGACAAGACCCTCGCCGAACGCCTCCTCGATACCGCCGCTCTCACCCCGCGCCAACGCGAACTCATCGACCGATTCGTCGAAGAAGCCGTCCGCCACCACGATGGCGACGCGACCGAGGCATACACCTCCCTCGGCGGTGACGCGTACCTATCGAGCATCGCCGCCGGCCACTTGACGCCCCAAACAAGCAGGGCCTTCACGACCGCCCTCGGCATCCCCCTCGACGTCAACGACGCGGAAGACCCCGAAGGCGTCAAGGCGATCACCGAATCACCGGGCCGCTACAGCCGCGGCAGCGAATACTCCCGCGGCGGCATGGGACGCGTCCTCATCGTCCACGACGAGTACCTCGCCCGGGAAGTCGCCCTCAAGGAGCTCGCGCCATTTTCCAAGGACGACAAATCCACCCCCGCCACCCCCGTCCGCGCCTCGACCGCCCTCGTCGCGCGCTTCCTCCGCGAAGCCCGCGTCACCGGCCAACTCGAGCATCCCGCCATCGTCCCCGTGTACGAGCTTGGCCGCCGCGCGGACGGCACGTACTACTACACCATGAAGCTCGTCCGCGGCCAAACGCTGCGAAAGTGTATCGCCGAAGCCAAGACGCTCGACGGACGCCTCGCGCTCCTCCCGCACTTCGTCGATCTCTGCAACGCCGTCGCCTACGCCCACAGCCGCGGCGTCATCCACCGAGACCTCAAGCCCGACAACGTCATGATCGGCGGCTTCGGCGAAACCGTCCTCATCGACTGGGGCCTCGCCAAAGTCCTTGGCCGGCGCGACGAACACGAAGAGGAACTGCGCAAGACCCTCAGCGAGATCAAAGGGAAAGACGTCGGCGAACTCAAACGCACCGAAACCGGCGTCCGCATGGGCACGCCGCACTACATGTCCCCCGAACAGGCCGAGGGCCGCATCCACCAACTCGACGAACGCTCCGACATATTCTCCCTCGGGGTCATGCTCTACGAATTCCTCACCGGCGAACTGCCCTTCGGAGGCAAGACCACAGACGAACTCATCGAGCACCTCATCTACGATCCCCCCGCCCCGATCGCCTCCCTCGAGCCCGACGCGCCCCCCGAACTCATCAGCATCTGCGCCCGCGCGCTCCAAAAGAAACCCAACGACCGCTACCAATCCGCCCTCGAATTCGCCGAAGAAATCGAACGTTTCCAGACCGGCGCGATGGTCAAGGCCTACCGCTACTCGCTGCGCGAAATGTTCGGCCGCTACTACCGCCGCCACCGCGCCGCCGTCCGCACCGCCCTCGCCGCCGCCGGAATCATCCTCATCACCGGCATCGTCTCCTACATCAACGTCGTCCGCGCACGCGACGCCGCCATCATCGCGAAAGACCAAGAAGAACGGGCACGAGAACACGCGGAAGACGAAAACTACGTCTCAAAACTTCGGCTTGCTGGGGCGCATATGACCGCGCACAACTATCCCTTGGCCGAGGAAGTGCTCTGGGAAACAAACGAGCCTCGAAGAAATTGGGAATGGGGAAACCTCATCCACCGATGCAATCTCGACCTGTTCACGCTTCGAGGTCACACCGGCCCGCTATCCGATTGTGTGTTCAGTCCCGACGGCAGGTATTTCATCACCCTTGCTCACGACAGCACGGCCCGCGTTTGGGAGACCGGCACTGGCCGGGCCGTATTTACCTATTCCGGTCATCGGGGATCGGTTGTCGACGCCGTCGTATACTCGAACACGGACCTAGTCGCAACCTCCTCCTACGATAGCTCCGTACAACTCTGGGACTACACCACCGGAACCATGCAAGCCCGCACGGCGCCGTCGGCCCATACAGCCGCGGTAATGACGATCGCGCTAAGCCCGGATCAACAAATCCTCGCATCGGGATCGAATGATCGATCAGTAGTCCTGTTCAATTCACGCACGCTCGAGACGATCGCAACATTCGCTGATTTGGCCGATGGCATCCGTAGCGTCAGCTTCTCGCCGGACGGATTGATACTCGCGGCCGCCGCGGACAACGACACGATTTACCTCTGGCGAAGCAGCGCCAACGCATGGACCGGGCCCGATTCCATCAACGGGCAACTCTTCGCGTTTCGCCCAGGCGGTGGACAGATCGTCGTCTCCCAAGACCAATCGGCGGCCGTCTATGACCCCGCGACACTCGGCATTCTTTTCCAATTGGATGGACACAACGACCAAATCTCCGGCATTGCCTATTCTCCCGCCGGAAACGAAATCGCAACGGCATCAAAAGACGGTATTGCCCGAGTATGGGACGCCCAGACGGGAACAATGCAATACGGCTACACGCATGGCTCGTTCATCACGTCGCTCGACTACTCACCCGACGGGGCATCGCTGCTCACGGCCTCGGCCTTGGGTATCGCCAACGTTTGGAATCTGTCCACCCACCGAAAGCTCTTCTCCCTCTATGGCCACTACGACTTCGCGAACTCGATCCTTTGGGCGAGGTTTAGTCCCGACGGTTCTCTCATCGGCACGGTATCGGGAAGCCCGTTCGCAAAACTGTGGGACGTCCGCTCGCCTTCCGATAAGGTCGCGCAAACGTTTCACGACGGCGCGGTCTCATCATTGAGGTTCAGCGCCGACGGAAGCAAAGTCGTCACGTCCTCCTGGGACCACATGGTAAAGGTGTGCGACGCGGTCACCGGAACGACCGTTGCCGCGTTCATTACCTTCTCCCGTTTCGGCAATGCGGCGGCGCTAAATAGTGATGGGACCAAGGTCGCGGCCGCCATGGATGGATTCACGCCAATGGTCTGGGATGTGGCCACCGGTGCGCTCGAACGTACCCTGATCGGGCACGCTGGAGAGGTGCTCGATATCGCATATTCACCCGACGGCAACCGCATCGTCACCGCGTCGGCCGATGGGACGGCGAAAGTATGGAACGCAGATCAAGGGACTGAGGTTCTGACCTTCGCGGGACATGACAACCCCGTGCGCTCCGCCCGCTTCGCCTTGTCTTCCGAGTTCGTGGTAACCGCCGGCGAGGACGGAAGCGTTCGCGTTTGGGACGGCGCGTCCGGATCGTCCATCGCGGTATGCCGCGTTGACGATGACTTGCCAACGAAGGCCGTCTTCAGTGCGGACGATGCGCTCGTCGCGGCATCGTATCGCAGCGGGCTGGCCCGCATCTGGGACATCAATTCCGGTGAAGTACGCACTACGTTGCGCGGCCACGGCAATATCGTCAATTCGGTGGCCTTCTCCCCGGACAATTCTCGGCTGGCCACCGCTTCGTGGGACGGGACGGTACGCGTCTGGAACGCCGCTACGGGCGATGAGCTCGCGACGCTCCGGGACGACGACACGACGCTCTCCGTAACCGACGTATTGTTTAACCCGAACGGCGAGATTCTCGCCTCGGCTTCGTACGACTCGGACCCCTATCTGCGCGAAAAGGGACTCGACATCGACGACACCTACTTCGGCCGATTGCGCTATTGGAATTCGGCGCCTTTACAACCCGACCAGTCGGCGGGAACACCGGTATCTTCTTGGCGAGAACGATTCAATCTCGCGCATCAAGCCGCCGCCGAACGAAAAGCGGCGGCGACACGGGTTGTTCAGCCTCGGGCCACCACGCCAGCCGCCATTGCGACCACCCCGCAAGTAGTGGCCGCCCGCGTGCGCGCGCTTCGCGATCTCGTGTTGCGAAACTCCGTGGTGTTCTCCGAGAACGGCATGATCATCGACCGCGGTCCGGTCCGTGACGCATTGGCGAGACTGGGATTTCGAGAGGGTGATATCGTTTGGACTCTGAACGGCCGGTCAACCACTCCCAGAGAAGAACTAGTAGGCGCGCTCGACGCCTACCTCGCCGCCGTCATTCAAGATCCACAGGCCCCGCTGACTATTGAATTTGTTCGCGGCATGGAACACTTCGTCGCGCCGTTGGCCTTTCTCCAGATCGTGCAACAGGACATCGAAATCAGTTTGACGCGCGCGGATGTCGCGCAAGTCCTTACGCGACCGTTGGCCGGCCGGGGCCGGCTCTTCTTCAACGGATCGCTCAACAGCGAGTCCAAACGGTTTGGACACAGAATCGGGCTCGGGCCCGAGTTCAACATCGAACCGTTGGGGATCGTCGTACTGGGCGATAGTCACCCTGAAATGCGGCCACTCTTGCGAATGCTTGGACTGGCGGAGGGCGATCGCATTGTCCAAATCTCGGATACCCCGGTGACTCGGCCCTCGGACCTGTTCGACTTTCTCGACAGGCTTGCCGCCGCCGCAGAAGGGACATCCGCGTTTGACGAGAAACTCCTCGTGGAACGCGGAGAATTTCAAAAACGAAGTATTAACGTCTCAATACAATAAATTCGAAAGGAGGCGCCTACAATCTCAATTACGCGTGACACGAGTTGTTCGATGAAAACGGAGTCCAGACGGCCGCGGCTAGCGGCACAGGAGAATGACTATGAGTGACTGTGGATGTAACGACAGCAACCTAAAGGGCCAATCAATCATCTCGGCGGACGAAGCAAACATTTGTAAACAAAAACTCACCTTGAACATGGAGTTCTTCGGCGCCCAGAGTTTCCACGATATCTATTGCAATCCGTTCTTGGAGCGATTGAATGTGTTCAGAGCCGCCTTGGCCGAAAAGCGGAAGAGCAAGGCCCTCAACGCGCGATTCAAATGGTTCAACGAGAGTAGCGCCGACGAAGCGGTTGGCGAACTCATCCGGATTTTTGGCAAAGACCGCCTGCGAAACGTCTCTCTCTGCGACTTGCTCATCTACGAGCCGGAAGACCTCGGGTTGCCGGACGATTGGAAGGGCTGGTGCTATCAGCTCAAAGAGGCCAGCGGCGTGTTTCTCCCCATCAGCGAACGAGAGAAGCAAACTTCCGACAGACTTTTCCTCAAGGAGTTTTTGGACCGTATGAAGGAAGAGACAAAAACGCCCGGCGACCTGGTGAACACACCATCCGACGAACTTCGCTGGAAAACGATTCGGGCTATTGGATACGCCAAGGCGAAGCTTTTGACCGATGACTGCGCCACGGGTCATATCTGCCAGACTGGTATCTGTGTCTCGACGGGCCGTTCCCAAGATAAATGCATTCCGACGGCCCCCAGCGGATGTTCCGGGTGCAGCGTCATCGTGGAACGAACCACGCACGACATCGACCACCCCGTGATAGCCAGACTTGCCGGCGGGCTCGAGCAGGTCTTCATCAAAGCCGTCGGCCAACAGAAATATCTGACCGCCGACCCACAGACTGGACGGCTCTATGCCCGCGACAACGCCGCGACAGAACGTTTCAAGATCGACGTTAACGGCATAGTTGTCAGCAACCCTCACTCCAAGAACCTTTGGTACGTCAAGTCCACCGTTGTGGATCGGTGGTGTGGACGCGACGCCGGAACTGACTACATCGACGCCGATTACCGGAATCGTGGAGGCCCAATAACTCAGTTTAAGATTTTCCCTATCTCCTACACGTCGGGCGGCTTCCTCGTGCAAATTGGAGGGTACATTTCCCATAACCTTCGGAAACTTTGCAAGGTGTACCACGAGGCTGGCGACTATCCCATTCGCGCGAATGTGGATATCCCAAGTAATGACGCCGATACCGAGTTTGAGATAACCGTCGCGCCATAAGCGTGTGGCGCAGCTATTCCTCACACGGCCGGTCGACCCCCGGATCGACCGGCCGTACCCCTTTGAAAATCGCCATTCCAGCCCCTAAAACCGGACATTTCCATCAAAAACAGGTCAACGCCCGGTGTTACATAAATGGTGGCGGTTCCCCCCGTGAATCGGGACAGGCGTCTCCGCATTACACCACGGAATAAAGCCCTGCGACGAGGGCGCCATCCAAGTCCTATCCAAAAAGGATTAATATATGTCTAATAATTAAAATACGTCATTCTCGATAATCACGTCACAAAACTAGAAAATATAGATCGGGTTGTTTCACCACGGAGGTTTTCGTTCCAAAACAGGCGAACTACCGTGACCTCGATCGCACATATACTCGTATTTAAGGAATTATAATAATACTGCATACTCCGTTCGAAGCCGTCCCCAGCGCGTTGGTTCTCTTCAGAATTTCCAGAAACCTTCCCTGAGAATCCGGTTATACCTTAGATAGAGAGGTTGCCTCCTGGGTGGGCGGGGCCTCCTACGCGAGGGCGAAATCATGGCGAGATTCATGGTGATTGATGACGACGAGCAGATCGTGCAACTACTCGAAATCAAGCTCAAGCGCGAGGGCCACGAGGTCTTCAAGTGTTACGAGGCGCGGCAGGCATTTTCGCTCGTCAAGGAGATCATTCCGGAAGTCGTCATTCTCGACGTACTCCTGCATGACGGCCTCGGTTACGAAATTTCACGGAAAATTCGCCGCGACCCGGAACTCTACAAAATTCCGATCCTCTTTCACTCCGTCGCCGGCGAGGACCGCGACGTGGCCCACGCGATGGAAGAGGGCGGCGATGCGTATCTCGTCAAGCCCTACTCGAGCAAACAGCTCGACGTTCGCCTCGGCGAACTGCAACTCCTCGCGGACCGTATCAAGCACCAGTGCCCGCGGACGCGCTTCCACTCGATCGAGGCGATGCGGCGCGAGGTCGATCATCGGTTGTTCCGAGGCGAAGACTTCGCGCTGTGCTACGTCTTCGTCGATGGCCTAACGGCCTACCGCAAAGTCCATGCGCGGGCGCTCGAAGATATAACCCTGTCCACCGCCTGTGCCGTCCGCGACGCCATCACCAACGGCGGCTTCTACGAGACCTTCTGCGCGCATCTCGGCGGCGGCTACTTCATGATCGTCGTACACACCGACGACCGGAAACGTTTTCCCACCGTGCTCCAAGATAGTTTCCACCTTCGCCGGCCGAAAGAAGCAGTGGCGTCAAGCGCGCGATCGTCTGAAGGCAACGGCACCGCGCTCCGCCTGAACATCGCCGTCGCCCACACCGACGGCCACCGCTACCGACATGCGTTCGAAATGTTCGATCGCCTCCACAAGGCGGACGAAAAGGACAAACAGCGCGGCGAGCATCTCGTGGGGGCCGGTGAATCCGACCATTGGATCGACTGAGCTTGCGTCCACGAACCATGACTTCGGATTTCATACAACTTCAGCGAAAGGTGTAGACATTGTCGACTGGGCACGGATACCGCAGGAGGGATTCGGGACTGTTTACGACAAGCACGCCTATCGGCTGCATCCGTTGCACCTCGCGCGTGAGGATGTTGTGGCTAACTCGGTTCCGCGGCTACGCAATCGTACGGGCCAGCCGCCTTCCCAAGACGGGCCTGTTCGGTAGCGTCCAGTACGAGCGCGCCTGGCTTTTGAGGCCGCCGGGCGGGTGATAGTATTACGATATTGAGTTGGTCGCCAATCGGTCCGCCAACCTCTCTCGATTGACCCCGTTTCAGGCCGGTGATAGCATCCGTATGTCTCCCCGCGGCAAATGCCGCCATCGGTGAGGAGAATCCTTTCCTCTCGCGTGTAAACCCTTTCGGCGCAGGATCGTTAACATCGGTGAACCTGAACGCCAAGGCAGAACGGGTGGGTCCCAGCGACGAGGCGTTGGCTGAGGGCCTCAACATAGCCTTTCCACATCCAAAATCCCGAAAGGACAAATGGAGCCACTTGAGACCCCCTCGAATCGGGGCCTCGGAGAGCCGGTCATTTAGCCGGTTTCACGACGCCCCCCAAGCGCGCTTTGGTTTCTTCTGGGAGCGGGCCGGGCGAGCGGTCGCTCGCACCGACGTGTTCAGTGCCACGGCGGCGCGAACGAGCGCCTTGAGCGCCTTTTCATCAATCGTGTCGCCCTCATGGAAATCGATGGCGCGCCTGGTGTTGCCTTCGAGGCTGGAGTTGAAGAGGCCTGATGGGTCCGGGAGCGACGCGCCCTTGGCAAAGGTCATCTTCACGGCGTTCTTGTACGTCTCACCGGTGCAAATGATTCCGCCGTGCGACCACACCGGAACCCCTAGCATCGCGTTCGACGGCTTTCTCCATTTCACGTCCTCGACCACTTCGGGGTCGGCCTGCTCGATGAGAGTTCGGACCCGAGCGAGCGTCTCGCCCCGCCAATCACTCAGCTCCTTGATTCTCGCATCGATCAGTTGAGAGGGAGAGTCGCCTCCTTTTTCTTGGTTCGAGGCGCTCTTACTCTGCTTCATGGTGGTTGTCGCCTTCATGATGGTTGTGGGCTCTCGCCCGAGACGCTTTCGCCCTCGACGCGCGGCGGATTCAAAAGGTCCCGCTGCGACGCAGTTGCGTCACGAGTCGAGGGGCCGGCCGGTCCCACCTCATGCATCGTGGCATCGGGCGCGGCCGGCGGTATAATACAGACATGCAGATTCCCCGCATTACCCTTGATCCCGCCGTCATGGCCGGCAAGCCGTGCATTCGCGGACTCCGCGTCACGGTCGGAACGATCCTCGGCTTGCTTGCATCCGGGCATTCGCGCGAGCGCATCCTTCAAGCCTACCCCTACCTCGAACCCGAGGACTTTGACGCGGCGCTGGCTTACGCGGCCTGGCGCATGGAGGAGCGCGAAGAGCCGCTTGTGGTCACGTGAGCCTACGGCTGCTGGTCGACGTGAACCTCTCGCCCGAGTGGATCGCGGAACTCGACCGGCACGGGTACAGCGCTGTTCACTGGTCCACGGTCGGCGACCCGCGCGCGGCGGATGCCGTGATTATGGCGTGGGCGCGCGACAATGAGTATGTCGTTTTCACGCACGATTTGGACTTCGGCGCGCTCCTGGCACTGACTCATGCCGATGGCCCCAGCGTGCTTCAAGTCCGCGGGCAGAACGTGTTGCCCGAAGACATCGGCCCTCTGGTGATGGCCGCCGTGCGCCAGCACGAATCGGCGCTTGCCGCTGGTGCGATCATCGTCGTGGACAAACGCAAAGCGCGGGTGCGCGTGTTGCCGCTTTGACGCGTGCCAGAGGTCGGCCTGGCTGATGAGCTCTTCAAGGTGGTTGTCGATTGCTTTATGGTTGCGGCGGCCTAAATTTGGCGGAATGGATTCATCTGACTTCGCCTCCGGATACCATTTCGAGCTTGTTCTTTGTCTTGCCGATCTCCGCTGATGCCTGCAGCGAGCCCATCGACAAACGACGAAAACATGAACAACGAGGGGCAAACAATACTGTGGCCTGGGTAATAAGTGCCGCGTAAGCACTCATAATCACATACCAGCGGCCTCGTGAAGTCCGAGTCTGC
>CAYXRK010000137.1:0-13157 GCA_964467615.1 uncultured Nitrospirales bacterium
GTGCTCGTGCTCGTGCTCGTGCTCGTGCTCGTGCTCGTGCTCGTGCTCGTGCTCTTCGCACTACTCCGATTCTCATCCTTTCCGGATGAACGCTCGCCTTCATGACAACTCGCAATCGTAATCGATCTCGTACGCGCGTGACGCCGCTGCATCGTCACACGCGCACGAAGAAGTGATCCGGCGGCGCGGGCAGCTTGTCGACTTTGTCCATTCGATAACCCGCGGCGGCCATGTCGCGCGCGAGCGGTTCGCGGAAATCCGGATGGGCAATGTTGACGAGGGCCGCGGCGCGGCGTTCGAGCGGCAAGCATTTGAGCCGCACTGCGCCGTACTCCGTAACGACCCAATCGATTACGTGCTCCGGCACGGTGATGCGCGCGCCCTTCTCGAACTGCGCGACAACGTTTGACACGACGCGCCCGTCTTTCAGTTTCGTCGTTGACGGCAGGCACGAAATGCTTTGCCCGCCGGGCGACAACTGCGAACCGCAGGCGAACTCGAACGCGCCGCCGAGCCCGCTGTAGGTCTTGGTCTGGAGGCAATGCGCGCAGGTCTGGCCCGAGGCGTCGACCATGAGGACGCTGTTTACCGAGGCCATCTGATTGACCTGCGCGATCTTGTGGATGCTGTTGACCTCCTCGACCGGCAGCATGGCGATGCCCTTGTTCTCCCGCATCCAGTTGTGCAGCCGCTTGGTGCCGAGCCCGAACGTCGCGACGGATATGCCGGCGTAGAGGCCCTTGTGCTCGTTCGTCACGCAGCCGGCTTCGATGAGATCAATGTGCGCTTCGCAGAACATCTCCGTGTGGATGCCGAGTCCCTTGCGCTCGTGAAGCAGGTGGCCAATCGCCATCGGAATGGTGCCGAAGCCGAGTTGCACAGTCGTCTTGTCGGTAATGAGTTTGGCGACGTTGCGCGCGATGCCCTGTTCGATCTCGTTCGGCGGCGGAACGGGATACTCCATCATCAGCGCGTCGTCTTCGACGATGATGTCGCAGAAGTCGATCGAAAGTTCGTTGTTGCCGAACTGCTCTAGTCCGAAGACTCGCGGGACGTTCTTGTTCACTTCAAAAACGATTTTGGTCTTGGGGCGGTGCTGCTTGAGGTGTTGGATCGCGTAGTACTCCCAACTGGCGGTCAATCCGAAGTTGAACATCCCGCGTTCGTCCATCGATCCGACGCGGAAGATGAAGTAGTCCATGTCGCCGCCCATCCGCGCCACCCGGCCGCCGTCCGTAAACTGCGTCGGCGTGTAGTAGACGTTCTGGTTCGCCGCCTGCGCGGCGCGCTCGTTCGGGCCGATGAACCCCGTCATGCAAAACACGTGCGGGAACGTGTGCATGAACTTCGCCTCGGACGTCGAGATGCTCACGCCCACGTACAGCGGGTCGACGTCCGCGCAATGCTCCGCCATCGCCGCCATCGTCCCATACGGCTCGCCGTACCACACACCGAGATTGATGTACTCCCCAGGCCTAAACCGCTTGACCAGTTCCTCCTTGGTCGTCAGTTTTTCCTGGTACTTTTCCTGAAAATCGGTCATGTCGTGCCGCTTCCTCTCTTTTATCTTCCCAACGATGGGGCAACGCCGAATAACGTACGGATTGCGTAGCGGTCCAGCGAATTCGTTATCGCTCAATCGAAACTCTGGATCGCCACGTCGCGGACAGGGATCGTTGGTGGTAACAGCGTACTTCCAAAGAACCGTGAGGATCGGAAATGATTCGTGCTCTTGGCCGTGACGCCAGGTTACCGACGATCACTAGCAAATAGTCAATTCCTCGGACTTTTGCTTCTGACCACTCCCTATCTGTAAACAGGACGTCTCCTTTTAGTCCCTTCATCCCCTTGATTTCGATCACCTTTTGAGGATCGGTCCGTACGCCGAAATCGAAGCCACACGCGGCGTTACGAAGGTCAACGAGTTCTCCGGGCGGAATTTTGGCGATTGTTGCCGAATGCGACAAAAAGTATTCTTCTGCTCGTCTTCCTGTCAAGAGACGCTCCGCCGTATTGAAGACGGGGCGAGTAATGCCGGCGAGCGAGTCGACCGCCTCACTTATTGACTCGAAATCGCGATGAAGAATTCGGTCAACGAGTTCAAGTAGTGCATCATCGCTCAGATCATGGAGTTCCGCAAGTATGCGTTGCCTTGAAGTCCGAAGCGGCCGGTTGCGCCAACCTTGCCGCGCGTTGCCATGGAAGGGGTCGAACTCGTCGCGCAGGTTTTTCACGCTTGAACCCGGCAAGCCGAGCGATTCACTGGCTTCGGCGAACGCCAACCTCCACGTTGATAGACCCCGCGCGTCCAGATAACGCACATCTAACCTACTCATCACGTAGCCAACAACGATTGCCCCAGCGTCGATCCGCTGAGACCGCAACTTAGTTTTCATGGGAATAGCCTCGAACTGGTAAGCAGCAGGCACGGCCCACAATGAACCATCAGTGGTTCGTTTTGGTTCTGGACCAAAAAACCTTGGCAGAACAGTTTCGGAATCGCCTGCAGCCGTCCCTTGCGTCCACGAGGGTGAATCAAGCCACCTGAGCATACTACTTGTGTCGAGGGCGAATTGGTTACGAAATGAGGCCCATCGACAACTGGGAACGAAGGCGCGGCCGCGAACCCGCTTCACATTGTCGCGGCGTGGAAATCAGCAGTCCGTCATATTGATGATCGGGCAGTGATAGAATGCGCGACTCGAGTAACGTTTTGCGGTTTTGCGAGAGGCCGCTCCGCGCACCGTAACTATCGATCGGAGGGACTATGACCGGCCGCACCACAGAATCCAGCACCATACATTCCTCCGGGCTAGTGACGCGGCTTGGGGTCGCGACGGCGATCATGATTGTCATGGGGAGCATTATCGGCTCGGGGGTGTTCAAGAAAAGTTCGGTGATGGCGGCGGAGGTGCAATCGCCTGGGTTGCTGTTGGCGTGTTGGGCGATTGCCGGCGTCGTAACGCTGTTGGGCACGTTGACGAACGCGGAAATCAGCGGGCTGATCGCCGAGCCGGGCGGCCAGTATCAATTCCTCAAGCACATGTATGGCCGCGCGTTTTCATTCTTCTATGGATGGTCCTGTTTCACTGTAATCCAGACGGCGTCGATTTCGTCGCTGGCGTACGTGTTTTCCGAATCGGCGAACACGTTTTTTTCGTTCCCGCGATTTTCGGAATCGATTGAGTCGCTGAACATATTCGGCATTTTCAAGCCGTTCGATAATTTCGGCGTCAAGGCGTTTGCAATTGCGACCATTGCTTCCTTGACCATTGCGAACTTTTTCGGCGTCGTGTTCGGCGGCGTTATTTCGAACGTCTTTACGGTACTCAAGCTGCTGGGCATCGGTGCGGTAGTCGTGCTCGGCTTTGCGATGAGCGGCGGGACGGTGGACCACTATTGGCCGCTGATGGAGTCGCCGAGCGCCGAGTATCACTCGTCGTTGGGATTATTCGGGGCGATGTTCGCGGCGTTCCTGGGGGCGTTCTGGGCGTATGAAGGGTGGATTAACATCACGTTTCTGGGTGGCGAAATTCGGAACCCGAAGCGGAATATTCCGATCGCGCTAATCTCGGGCGTGACGGGCGTCATCGTGGTCTATCTGCTTGCGAACCTCGCCTATTTGTACGTAATGCCGGTTGAGGAGATGGCGCGACTAAAAGAGATTGAGAATTCCATCGTAGCGGTCGAGGTGATGCGGACTTTCATGGGCGACCACGGCGCAGAATTCATCGCGGTGCTCATTCTGGTTTCAACGTTCGGCGCGACGAATTGCACGCTGATGCCCGCTTCACGAATCTACTTCGCGATGGCGCGCGACGGTCTCTTCTTCCGGCCGGCCGCAGGTGTCCACGCGGTATATCGCACGCCGGCGGTGTCGTTGCTCCTCCAGGGCGCGTGGGCGTCGGTGCTCGTGCTGAGCGGCACGTTCGACCAACTTACGGACATGGTTGTCTTTGCTCAGTTTATTTTCTACGGCCTCGGCGCGGCGGGCATATTTGTACTGCGCAGGACGATGCGCGATCAGATTCGCACCTACAAAGTCCCTGGGTATCCCGTTGTGCCGCTTCTATTCGTGGCGTTCTGCATCGTGCTCGTAGTCGTGACGTGCATTCAAAACCCCCGCGAAGCCGGTATCGGTCTTGCTTTGTTGCTCGCTGGGACACCCTTCTACTGGGTATGGCGAAAACAGATCGGAACCGCAGCCGGCGAATAGAAAAAGCATTGCCCCCGCGCGGGCGATAGCAAGGCCGCGCGGGGGCAATTCGCAATGTTCGAGCGGCGAGTAGCTTGGTTAGTTGACGTTGATGACGCGCGGCTTGACGTGTTCCGCCTTCGGGACCGTCAATTTCAGTATGCCGTCGTTCATCTCCGCGGTGATCTTGTCCGGCTGGACGCCTTTTCCCAACGTGAAGACGCGCCAGTAGCCGGCGTCGGCGCGCTCGGCCAATCTCAACGCGCCGTTGTTGGTGCGGACTTGGCGGTGCCCCTTCAAGGTAAGTTCGCCGTCGCACACTTCGATTTCGAGGCCGGTCTTCGTAACGCCGGGCAATTCGGCCTCGATTTGCACGTTCTGATCGTCCTCGACGATGTTCACGCGCGGTGTGATGAAACATTCTTTGGTTGCCGTTGACATGACTTGCATCTCCTCTGATCTAACAGGTTGCGGTTTGGTTTGAGGTTACTTTGCTTCTACCTTGATCTGCCTTGGGCGTAGCTCGGCTCGCTTCGGGAGCGTGACTCGGAGGACGCCGTCCTCGAACTTCGCTTCCACCTTGTCTCCCTCGAATCCGCCGGGGATATCGATGGAGCGCTGGAAGCTTCCGTACGAACGTTCGACACGGTGGACGTTCTTGTCCTTGTGCTCCGTCGATTCCTTGCGCTCTCCTCGGACGGTCAGCACGTTGTCGATGACCTCGAGGTGAATGTCTTCCTTCTTGAGGCCGGGCATATCGGCATCGACCACATAGGCGTTCTCGTTTTCGCGCAGGTCGATAGCGGGCACCCACGATCTCTTCCCGAGACTCGAGAACTCGGGCCACCCTTCGCCGAAAATCCGGTTAAAGTGGTTTTCGATGTCGCGCAAGGCATTCCACGGCGCGAGTTCCGTTCCGTTTGAACAGCGTACTAATGACATGACTCTGTCTCCTTTTCGATTTCTCCGGCGCTGGGCCGGTGGTCAGTTACGCGAATCGAATACACAGACGCATACGACATGCCAAGGCGGACTCATCAGTCATAACCGTTTGATTTTAGGGAAGTTATAGATGACGCGTGATGGGACTCAGTGCCACAGCGTCGGGGCCCGTGCGTTTCGTGTTGAACGCGCCCTGTTGGATTTTGAAGCAGAGCCCGCGCGCAAGCGCATATCCGCCTGCAACGGTGAACAAGATTGTCGGGACTCGAGAGCGGGAGTTCGTTGACAGTCCATAGTCGCTCTGATATCCTTCGAAACGAAACGCCTTTACGAGAGCGAGGGAGTGGTTTGCCATGGTCGTCTTGCGCGCGCGAATTCGCCTCATCAGCACGTTGGTGCTCGTAGCCTTTGCGATCGGCAGCGGCGCGGGATGGGCCCAGAGCTACGACCCAGACCAAGATATTCCCAAGCCGACGCTTTGGGAAAAGCGGCTCAACAAACTAGGGCGCGGCATTTCGAATGTTATCTTTGGCTGGGCCGAAATTCCGCTCACGTTCGACCGCAAGATGAAGGAAGGTAAGCCGTTGGCTTATCTCCTGGCCGCGGTACCGGTCGTGGGAACGGCGAAGGCGCTCGTCCGTACGGGGGTAGGCATCAAGGAGGTCTTTACATTCGGTAAGACCTCGCCGGAAGTCAACTACGAAGCGATTCTCGAACCCGAGTACGTGTTCTAGCTTTACTCGGGAGTTCGTAATTCTCGTGTGACGGTCCATTCTCGCTTCGCCACGCTATCGCGAGGAACGGTTCGGTTTCGCTGAAATGAAGCGTGCCGGCGCGCACGATTGCTTAGCTACGGTACTACTGGGGGAACGCGAACTTGGGGCAGGTACAAAACATCGAGGAACTTCTCGACGGTGTTGTAACGCTGCCCAGTCTGCCGGCCACCGTCTTGCAGATAAGCGATCTTGTAAACAATCCTGATTGTCCGCTGTCCGAAGTTGGAAAGGCGATCGCCGCCGATCCCTCCATTTCGCTCAAGGCGCTTCGCTTGGTCAATTCTGCGTATTACGGGTTGCGCGAGAAGATCACCTCGGTCGAGCATTCGGTGGTCCTGCTGGGCGGCAAAGTGGTCAAGAACCTGGTGTTCACCGCCGCGGTGTTCGACACGCTCAAGGGGGGCGAGGAGCTTCTGCTCAAGCACAACGTCGCTTGCGGCGTTGCGATGCGAACACTGATCACGTCGGGCGCCGCGATTAACGTGCAGCCGATCGAACCGGACGAAGCGTTCGTGCACGGTCTGTTGCACGATGTCGGGAAAATCATACTCAAGCAGTACATGCCCGAGGAGTACGAACGGGTCGAGGCCGCGTGCAAGGAGGGCGGCTCGCCGCTCTATAAAGTGGAACGCGAAATCATTGGCGTGGACCACGCCGAACTGGGCATGATGATCGCCAAACGGTGGAAATTGACGGAACTGCTGGCGAACTCGATCGGCGGTCACCACGATCTGGATCGATGCACGAACGCCGGATATCAAGGCATGGCAGGCCTGCTCGCCGTAGCGGATTATCTGTGCTACGCCGCTGGATATCCGGCAAATACATTCGTGAAGCCCACGCTGAATAGTAAAGTCTGGCAGGTCACGGGCCTGACTGCGGAAAGCCTCGAGCCGGCGTTGGCAAAATTCTTCGAGGCGACCGGAGACGTCGAAGAGTTGGTAAGCCTGGCTGCGTGATTGGGAAGATTGCCGCGTAGGGACAAAGCGGCGAGTGGTAAGATCGGCGGCATGCGCTTTCTCGAAATGACGTGCCGGAACTTCCGCTGCCTCGCCGATTTCGGAATCGAACCGGGCCCCGGCATCAACGTCATCCGGGGGCGGAACGCGCAGGGCAAGACATCTATTCTCGAAGCGGCCCTCTACGCGGCGACATCCAAGAGTCATCGTACCTCGCTTGAATCGGACTTGACGGCCAAGGGCGCGGAGGGATTTAGCGTTCGCGTCCGCGCGGAGACGTCGGACCGGAGCGTGGACGTCGAAGCCTACTATCACCGGGGCGCGAAACGGTTTAAGGTCAACGGCGCGGCACAGACACGGCTGAGCGATATCCTTGGCAAACTGAGCGTGGTGTTGTTCACGCCGGAGGACATCGCGCTGGCCAAGGGCGCGGCGGCGGTGCGGCGGACGTTCTTGGATATGGAGCTGTCGCAACTCAGCCCGCGATACTTGCACGCGTTGCAGGAGTACCGGCATACGTTGCGTCAGCGAAACGAGGCGCTACGCGTGCCGAAACAAGACCGGGCGCTGGTTGAGGTGTGGAACGCGCGTTTAGCGTTGCACGGCGAGACGTTGATTTCCGAACGTAACGCGTATGTCGAAGAGGCAAGCGGCGCAGCGAGCCGGGTCTACGCACAAATAGCGGACGACGAACAATTCTCCGTCGCGTACCGGCCTGACGTAGCGCCTGGCGAACGATTCGTGGAAGTGCTTGCATCGTCGCTGGATAGCGACATGCGCCGCGGAACCACGCAACGCGGTCCTCATCGGGACGACCTTGAATTGTTAGTCGCCGGAGAGAAGGCGCGCAGCCGAGCGTCACAGGGGCAGCAGAAGTCCGCGGCGCTCGCGCTCAAGTTGGGGCATGTCAACGTGGTCCACGGCCGCACGGGCGAGTTTCCGGTGTTGATGCTCGACGAAGTGTTGTCCGAGTTGGACGATCAGCGCGCGCGGCGGTTGTTTGATGCGATCGACAGCCGCGTGCAGTGCTTGATCACGACCACCGACGTCGAGAATCGGAAGGGTGTGTTCCGCGATACGGACCGTTATTACACGATCGAGCACGGGCGGCTGCTGCCGTGAAGCGCGATCCGAAGAGCATCGAGGAAATCATCGCGGCGCTGAAGCACTCGCCTGAATTGCGCAAGCAGTTCGACGAGGCGAAGCTCTGGGAGAAGTGGCCGGAGATCGCGGGGCCGAAGTTGATGGCATTTGGACGGCCGCTCGGCGTAAAGGACGGCACCCTTTTTATTGAGGTGGACAGCGCAGTGTGGATGCACCGATTTTCCTATTTCGAGCAGGAAATTTTGGCCCGAGCGAACAAGGTTGCGGGCCGAAAATGGGTGTCGGATCTGTTCTTCAAATTGACCTCGGAAGAAAAACTGGAGCATCCACAACAGGACGTGGGAAAGCGGTCGAAGTAACGCAATATTTTGCGCTTTTCGATTGCTTTCGAGCGGTCAAGTTGCTATACTTTCGTTCAGTTCTCCCGGCACCGATCGGGGGCGAGGTGCATCTGAGGTAACTTCAATGGCGGAAAAGAGTTACGACTCCGGATCGATACAGGTCCTCGAGGGTCTTGAGGCCGTCCGGAAACGGCCGGCCATGTACATCGGCGACACGAGCACGAGGGGTCTTCACCACCTCGTGTACGAAGTCGTTGACAACAGCATTGACGAGGCCCTCGCGGGCCAATGCACGCGTATCGGCGTCACGATTCACATTGACAATAGCGTGACCGTTTCGGACGATGGACGCGGCATTCCAGTCGATCTGTTCACGAACACGAAGGACCCGAAGCTCAAGAACAAACCAACCGTCGAAGTGGTGATGACGGTGCTGCACTCGGGCGGCAAATTTAACAACGACGCGTACAAGGTCTCCGGCGGATTGCACGGCGTCGGCGTATCAGTGGTGAACGCCCTCTCGGAGTGGTGCGAGGTCGAGGTCAAGCGCGATGGTTTCGCGTGGACGATGTCGTTCAAGCGGGGCGTTACGGCGTCGCCGCTCGAGAAGGGGAAACGATTCAAGACGAACGGGACGCGGGTGACGTTCAAGCCGGACCCGGAGATTTTCGAAGACCTCGTGTACAACTCGGAAACGTTGTTGACGCGGTTGCGCGAACTGGCTTTTTTGAACAGGGGCATCCGGATTGATTTTGAGGACGAACGCAAGGAAGAGGAACCGTTATCGCTCCAATACAAGGGCGGCATCGTGGAGTACGTAGAGTATCTTGATCGCAATCGCGATTCACTCCATCGTAAGCCGATCTATTTCGAGGCGCGCAAGGACGACGTCGAGTGCGAAGTGGCAATGCAATACACGACGTCGTACGCCGAAACGATTGCCAGTTTTGCGAACAACATCAACACGCGCGAGGGCGGCACGCACCTCAGCGGCTTCAAGTCCGGATTGACGAAGGGCCTCAACGAGTACGCGCGCAAGAACAATATGTTCAAAAAGGCCGAAGCCCAGATTACCGGAGACGACACGCGCGAAGGGTTGACCGCGATTGTGTCCGTCCGCGTGATGCAGCCCCAGTTCGAGGGGCAAACGAAAATGAAGCTGGGCAACAGCGAGGTCCAGGGGATCGTGAACTCGCTCGTGTACGACGGGCTGACGACGTACCTCGAGGAAAACCCGACCGTCGCGAACCGCGTCATCGGCAAGTGCGTGGATGCGGCCCGCGCGCGCGAAGCCGCCCGCAAAGCGCGCGACTTGACGCGCCGCAAGGGCCTGCTGGACGGATTCTCATCGCTGCCGGGGAAACTGGCCGACTGTTCGGAGAAGGACCCCGCGTTGTGCGAGTTGTTCATCGTCGAGGGCGACAGCGCCGGCGGCTCGGCTAAGCAGGGCCGAGATCGAAAGTTTCAAGCGATCCTGCCGATTCGCGGGAAGATATTGAACGTCGAAAGAGCGCGCATCGACAAGATGCTCAACAACAACGAAATCCGGACGCTGATCACGGCGTTGGGCATCGGCTTTGGCAAGGACGAACTTAAGGTCGAAAACCTGCGCTATCACAAAGTAATCATCATGACGGATGCCGACGTGGACGGCGCGCACATCCGCACGCTGCTGCTGACGTTTTTCTACCGGCAGATGCCGGGACTCATCGAGCGCGGCCATCTCTACATCGCGCAACCGCCGTTGTACTCGATACGCAAGGGCAAGAAGATGCGATACCTGAGCACGGAGGAAGAGCGCGAACAATTCCTCCTCGAGTCGGCGCTTGATTCGCACAAGGTCACGGCGCAAAACGGCGGCAAAGAAGAATCGAAACTGAACCAGAAAAACCTCGGGCGTGCGTTCCAGGCCGCCCAGGAGCGCCAACGGATGCTGTCGCGACTATTCCGCATGTACGGCGTGACCGACGCCATGTTGGCAAAAATCCTCGCTCTGCCCAAAACCAAGCTTCCAGATCCGTCCACACTGCCCGAGACTGAACGGCTCGCGATCTTCGGCGAAGCCGAGCTGGTGGACACCTCCGTCGAACAATTGGAAATCGAGGAGGAGGGCGTGAAGGAGAACGGCAACGGCCACGCGCGTAAGGTGCGGCGGACGGACCAAATCGATCTGGCATTCTTTGGCAGCCACGAATTCGGCGTATTGCGCGACCACGCCGACCCCCTCGAGGCGGTCGGCAATCCGCCCTTCAAGGTGTACGGCGAAGACGGCGCGGTGGCCTACGAAACCGGCGACGTCTTGGCGCTGAAGAACCAACTGCTTGAACTCGGCATGAAGGGCAGTACGATTCAGCGGTACAAAGGTCTCGGCGAAATGAACGCGGACCAACTCAAAGAGACGACGATGGATCCGAACAAGCGGACGGTCCTACAGATAAAGGCCGAAGACCTCGCCGCGGCCAGCGGGACATTCGAAATGTTGATGGGAGACCTGGTCGAGCCGCGCAGGCTGTTTATCGAAACGCACGCCGCCGAAGTGAAAAACCTGGACGTGTGAGCCGGGCGTGGTGTGCGAACATGGCGCGGTCACGCGCCGCTGACTTTCAGAAGCTAACGAGAAAAGGCGAGTATGTACAACGAAAACGACCATATAGTCCCGATTAACATAGAACAGGAGATGCGCACGTCGTTCCTCGATTATTCGATGAGCGTCATTGTGAGCCGAGCGCTTCCCGACGTGCGCGACGGTCTCAAACCCGTGCATCGGCGCATCCTGTACGTCATGCACCAACTGGGATTGAGCTCGGGCAGGCCGTACCGAAAATGCGCCGGCATCGTCGGCGATGCCCTCGGCAATTACCACCCGCATGGCGACCAGCCCGTTTACGAAGCGCTCGTCCGGATGGCGCAAGAGTGGAACATGCGCTATCAGCTCATCCAAGGACAGGGGAACTTCGGCTCGGTAGACGGCGACAACGCGGCGGCCTATCGGTACACGGAGGCGCGGATGATGGCCATCACCGCGCAGATGCTCGGCGACATAGAAAAGAACACAGTCGATATGCAGGCGAACTTCGATCAACGCCTGCAAGAGCCGACGGTGTTGCCCGCGGCGATTCCGAATTTATTGGTGAACGGATCATACGGCATTGCGGTGGGGATGGCGACGAGTTGTCCGCCGCACAACCTGACCGAAGTCTGCAACGCGATCATCCATTACATTGACCATCCGGAGTCGACCTCCCGCGAGTTAATGCACTTCGTCAAGGGACCAGACTTTCCGACCGGCGGCATCATCTACGGCGCTGTCGGATTGCTACAGGCGTACGAAACCGGCCGCGGGAAAATTCAAGTCCGGGCGCGTTGCGCCGTCGAGAACAATCCGAAAACGGGCAAGGACAGCATCATCGTCAGCGAGATTCCGTATCAAGTCAACAAGCAGCGCGTAATCGAGAACATCGCCGATCTCGTTCGCGAGAAGACGGTCGAGGGCATTACGGACCTGCGCGACGAATCCGACAAGGACGGCATGCGCATCGTCATCGAGGTGCGCAAGGGCGACGAGCCGGAAGTCATTTTGAATCAACTCTACAAACACACGCAACTGCAAGACACGCACAGCATCATCATGATCGCGCTCGTGAACGGCATGCCGCGGGTGCTTTCGCTCCAAGAGCTCGTACACCATTTCATCGAGCACCGCGTGATCATCGTGGAACGCCGCACGAAGTTCGACCTTCAGCAGGCGGAGGAGCGCGCGCACATCCTCGAAGGCCTGAAGATTGCCATCGACAACATCGACGAAGTCATCAAGATCATTCGCAACGCCCAGGACGTCGATGACGCCCGCGCCAGTTTGATGAAACGATTCAAGCTGAGCGATCCGCAGGCAAACGCTATCCTTGCCATGCGGTTGCGGCGGCTTACGGCGTTGGATCGCAGCGAACTTGACGCCGAATACGCGGAATTGATTAAGACCATCGAACGCCTGCGCATGATCCTATCAAGCCGGCGGAACATTCTGAACGTTGTCAAGGGCGAGACGACGGACATCAAAGATAAATTCGGCGACGCGCGCCGCACCGAGATCCTCTCCGAAACAGGGGACTTCTCCGTCGAGGACCTCATTGCCGACGAGGACATGGTCGTCACCGTATCCAACGCGGGATACATTAAGCGGCTTCCCGTGAGCACGTATCGCCAGCAACGGCGCGGCGGGCGCGGCGTCACCGGGATGGAGACGAAAGACGACGATTTCGTCAAGGACCTCTTCATCGCCTCGACACACCAGTACATGCTCTTCTTCACGAACGCGGGCCGCCTCCACTGGCGCAAGGTGCATGAGCTGCCCAAGGCGGGCCGCACCGCGAAAGGGCGCGCGATCGTGAACCTCCTGGACCTCAAGGGTGAGGAACAAGTGACCGCGTTTCTGCCCGTGCATGACCTCAAGGAAGAGGGCAAATTCGTCCTCATGGTGACGAAGAAGGGCGTGGTTAAGAAAACCGCGCTCAAGCTGTTCGGCAATCCGAGGACGGCGGGCATCATCGCCATCGATCTCGACAAGGGAGACGACCTGATTGAGACGATGATCACATCCGGCGAGGACAATATCCTCATCGCCACGCGCAAGGGCATGGCGATCCGCTTTCCGGAAAAGGACGTCCGCCCGATGGGCCGCTCGACGCGCGGCGTCAGAGGCATCCGCCTTCAGGACGACGACTACGTTATCGGCGTATCCCTCGCGGGGGACGACATGACCGTGCTCAGCGTCTCCGAAAACGGTTTCGGCAAACGCACGCAGGTGGGCCAGTATCGCTTACAGCACCGCGGCGGCCAAGGC
>CAYXRK010000138.1:0-13154 GCA_964467615.1 uncultured Nitrospirales bacterium
GGCCGTCCACCCGTCTACCTCTCGATAGAACAGGGAGATCCCGAGCACAACGGCCGCGGTGGCCGCCCCCGATACGTGCCCGAGGCGCTCGGCGTCCAACGCGATGACGCGGCGTCCGGATTTCCTGGGTTTCGTGTTCCCCACGCGGACATGCTACCACAGTAAGGGCCGGGGATTGAACGCGGAACGGTCAGAAATTGGTAAACTTCGGCTCCGCGCCGAGGGCCCGGGCATGGGCGAGGCATTGCTGATATTGGACAAGATTCACATTCGCGATCTTCGGCTCCGAGGGATCATCGGCATCTATCCCGAGGAACGCCGTGAGAAGCAGGACATCATCGTCAACCTCACCCTGCACGCGGACTTGAGCAAGGCGGGGGAAACGGACGATATCGTGGACACGTTCGACTACAAGAACGTCAAGAAGCGGGTGGCCGAACTGGTCGAGAGTTCGGACTTCTTCCTGCTGGAGCGCCTCGCACAGCGCATCGCGGAGGTGGCGCTCGAGGAGCGCCTCGTTGAACGCGTAGACGTGACCATCGACAAGCCGGGCGCGCTTCGGTTCGCGGACAGCGTGGCGGTGGAGGTGTCGCGGGCGCGTTCGTCGTGACTACGGGGAACGAATCGGCGCCATGCCGGGACGTATACGTGGGCGTGGGATCGAACATCGATCCCGCCGACAATATCGAACGGGCGTTGGAACAGCTCGATGAGTTTGCGCCGATTGTCCGCGTGTCGAACTTTTACATTACGCAACCGCTGGAACGGCCCGAGCAAGCGACGTATCGCAATGGGGCGGTGCGCATTGAATTCGCTCGAGGGCCGCGCGCGCTGAAGTTTGAAGTGTTGCGCGCGATCGAGGAAGCGCTCGGACGCAAGCGCGGCGCGGACCGGTTTGCGGCGCGGACAATCGATCTCGATGTTGTACTATACGGTGACGCGGTGACGGACGACGGCGAACTTGCGCTGCCGCACCCCGACGTGTTCGCGCGCGCGTTTGTGGCCGCGCCGTTGCTGGACATCGAACCCGCGCTTCGCATTCCGGGCAGTGGGTGGGCGAGCGATCTCGATTGCGTGAAGGACGCCGCGCTCGAAGTCGACGCGGAATTGACGCAGCGGCTGAAGGAGAGGTGGAACAAATGAACCGACAGCGAGTGGCCGAACTCGTGCGCGAGCTTCTCGCCGAACTGGGAGAGAATCCGGAACGCGAGGGCCTCGCGAAAACCCCGGAGCGCGTGGCGCGGGCCTGGGAGTTCTTAACGTCGGGCTACAGCACGGACCCGAAGGAGATCGTGAAGGAAGCATTGTTCGAATCCGAATCGAACAACATGGTGATTTCGCGGGACATCGAAGTGTACAGCCTCTGCGAGCACCACCTCTTGCCCTTTTACGGGCGCTGCCACATCGGATACATCGCCGGCAAGAAATTGCTCGGACTGAGCAAACTCGCGCGCATCGTCGATTGTTACGCGCGCCGCCTGCAGATGCAGGAGCGGTTGACGAACCAAATCGCCGAGGAGGTCATGGCGGTGACGAACGCGGAGGGCGTGGGCGTTGTGATCGAATGCCGCCATCTGTGCTCGATGATGCGGGGGGTCGAGAAACAAAACTCGGTGATGACGACCTCGTCGGTACTCGGTTCGTTCTTGCGCGATGACGCGACGCGCGCGGAATTTCTGAACTTGATCAACCGCAACGTCAGCCACTGATCGACGCAGCGGCCGCTACGCCGAAAATTGGCGCAGGTGGTGGGCCAAATGCAGACCGTTCAGGCGGCCCCACTGCGGCATGGTCAGCGCGCCCAGCACAGGATGCTTTGCGACCGTGCCCGGCTTCGATTCGAGATGGCCGACAAAGCGTTTCAACGCGCCGACGAACAATTCGCGCTCCTCTTCGTAGGAATGGTCCGATGGCGGGGTCCAGTAGTCCGGGGCCTTGATTCGTCCGCCCGGCCAGGTCGTGATGACGTGCGTGATGACGTAATAAAGAAATTTCCCAACGAAGGGCTTGCTCGCATCGGGCAAGTTGGTTTCACCCATGGCGGTCTCGAACGCATTGCGCATGTGGCGCATCATCTTCGTGACGTCCATCGTTCCGAACTTGCGGGGTGAATCCTTCGAAAGTTTCTCGATTCGGCCTAAGAAGTAGGACAGATTCTGTTGATCGAGCACACGAACGGCCATAACGGTTTCTCCTTGCGATGCGTTGCACCTCGGTTTCTCCGCGACAGACCAGTATACGCGATACCCATTGACCGTACGCTCGGACTATGCGGCTGGTTGACACCGTGACCGTGATACCCTAGTCGAAACTGGTTGAAAGACCTCGTTGGGGCCTACAATGGCGAGGGACAACTGGAGGGACCGGCAATGGAAGAACGAAACCGACGTTTCACGAGCGACGAAGTCACGTCGATCATTCGCCGGGCACTCGAGGGGCGCGGCGGCGCGGACGATGTTACCTACGACGACCTCGAGGATATTGCAAAACAGTCCGGCATCACTCCCGCGCGTTTGCGGCAAGCGATCGAGGAACAAGAAACGCTCGGTGATCTCGAGAACGCCCGGGCGGAATTCAAGAAAAGGCAGCGCCAGGAGTTCTTCAATCACTTTCGCTCCTACTGCATCGTCAATGGCGCGCTGATCCTGATCAATCTCCTGACTTCGCGCGAATATTTCTGGTTCGTGTGGCCCATGGTCGGATGGGGCATCGGGATCGCGTTTCACGCGGTCGACGTGTTGTTCCCCAGCGAGGCGAAGATCGAACGCGGCGCGAAGCGGCTGTTGCGCAAACAGCAAATGTTGCGGGCGAAACAAGTGTACGACCGTATCGGCGCCGGGCGCTAGACTGTTTCGAAAGTTTCGTGGCATGGGCTTCCAGCCCATGCTGCTACCCCAGATCCTCCACTCTGTCCGAGCGCGCCCCGCTAGCAACCCGGCCCCGGCGGACAACCTCGCTCTCACCGTTTCTGGAGGTGCCCGAAGGGCACGTGACAACTACTCCGGGACAAACGTCGGCGTCGTCGCTTTGACGCTCAGCCAGATTTTTTTCCCCGGCACCACGTGCATGGCCTCGATGGAGTTCGCGGTCACGAGCGCGGCAAACTCCGCGCCTGCATCCACGATCACTTCGACGCCCAGCCTTGCGCGAACGACTTCCTTGACCACGCCTTCAAAAGCATTTCGCGCGCTGCCTTCCGGACGCTGAGTCGATAGCGTTAGGTCTTCGCTGCGCACGATGAGGCAACCCGGCCCGGGCACGGCATCGGTGGCCACGGAGAAAATGACGCCCGCGCCGTGAAACTCGCCCATGCCGCCATGCACGTTCCTGAGCTCGCCACGGAAGAAATTTCGGATGCCGACGAATCGGGCCACGAATTCGGATTTCGGTTGAAGGAACACTTCCTCCGGCGTGCCCGCATGCGTGACGCGGCCAGACTCGATGATGGCCACGCGCGATGCGAGCGAGAGGGCCTCTTCGTAGTCGTGGGTGACGTGAAACACCGTCTGACCGTCGCGGTTGAGGCGGCGTAGCAACGAGCGGAGTTCCGCGCGGGCGGGCGCATCGAGTGAGGACAACGGTTCGTCCAGCATGAGGACCTTCGGCTGCGTGGCGAGCGCCCGCGCGAGGGCAACGCGCTGCGCCTCTCCGCCGGAAAGTGTTCCGGGGTATCGATCAAGCAGATGTTCCGCTCCGACGTTGCGGGCGAGCTCGGCCGCATGCCCATGGTCCCGGCGACGCAAGCCGTAAGCGATATTTCTCGCGACGGTCATGTGCGGAAAGAGGGCCTGTGCCTGGTACACGAGACCTAGGCCCCGGCGCTGGGGCGGCGCGGTGCTGATATCGATGCCGTCCAGCGAAATGCGTCCCGACGCGGGCGAAACAAATCCCGCGAGCGTTTCCAATACCAACGTTTTCCCCGCGCCGGATGGACCGAGAAGGACGAAGTAGTCGCCTTTGTTGACGATCAGATCGACGCTATCGACAGTGAACACCCCCGCCCGCACCGTTAGGCCGTCAACGCGCAGCATGGCCCCTCCCCGCCAGGAGCCGCGCGGCGATGAATGTCACAAGCGCGACTCCGAGCAGCACTACAGCCACCGGTCGAGCGTACGCGAGTCCGAACGCGCTGTATCGTTCCCACAACAGGATCGGCGTGACCATCGGACGGTAGGCGACGATCATCACCGCGCCGAATTCGCTCATGCCGCGGCCCCACATGAGCACCATGCCCGAGACGACTGATCGCCACGCTAGCGGAATGGAGATCGTGAAAAAGACCCGCGCGGGCGACGCGCCGAGATTTAGCGCGGCGCGCTCGAGGCGCTCAGGCACGGCGGCGAACCCGTCGCGCGCGGCATGAAGCAGATACGGCACGCTGACGAAGGCCATCGCGGCGATGATCCCGAGTTCATCGCCGATGAATCGAAGTCCCACGGTATCCGCCGCCCCGCCGACAAACGCTTCGCGGGAAAATAGACCAAGCAGGGCTATACCCGCCGCGGAGTGCGGAATGACGATCGGCAGATCGACGATCGCCGAGAGAAACTCGCTCGCGGGAAGGCGCCTCCGCGCCAACAGCCACGCAAGCGGAAGCGCGCCAAACGCGGCCACAAGCGTCGCCGCCATCGCCGTCCACAAGGACAACCAAATGCTCGCGCGGACTTCCTCGTCCGCCGCCGTGCGCGCCACGTCCGCAATCGGCGTATTGAGAATTAAGGACGCGAGCGGCGCGGCGATGCACAACAAGACCAGCCCCGCGAGCAGGATCAACGCAAGCTGGAATGCCGAATAACCCGGCGGACCCGCATTCGTCACGGGCTTGTCCCGGTGTTCTCGGGGGCCAATTCCTGCACGTTGGCGGGCGCATTGCCCGTGATTGCGGCCGGAACGATGCGCATACCGTTCTTCTTCAGAATCGTTGTTCCCGTATCCGCAATCAGCATGTGCAGAAACGTCACGGCATCGGCTGAATTCGCGGCCACGATCGGAATCGTTACCGCGTAGATAGACGGACGCCCAGGAACGCGGACGGTCTCGCCCGGTTTTTCGCCGGCGATTTCCGCGTCGACCGTCGCGTAGTTTTCCGCGAAAGCGGGATTGCCGAAGTTAATTTCGTCGGGAAGGCGGAGCATGGCGAGGCCGTCGTGCTGGGCGATCGCGGAGGCGTACATAAACGCGGCGTCAATCGCGCCCGTCTCGATGAGCGCGAGAAGGTCGGGCTCCTGCGAGCGGATGAAATTGGCGTCCTTGCCGATCAGCGCGTCGGCGATCCCCTCACGATGGTAGAAATTTTCCGCGAGCTTGAACAGTTGCACCGCGCGGTAGCCGCAGGGCGCGGTGACGGGATCGCAACGGCCAAAATGGATGTCGGCGCGAAGGAGGAGATCGGGCCAGTTCTCCGGCGTGACTTCGCCGGCGAACTTCGAGCCTTCCTTGTAAAGGAGGGCCAGTTCATTCGAACCGAAAACGAGGTACCAGGCCGCGTGCTGGCCGAACATATGCTCCTCGATCAGCGAGGCGTCAGCCGAAAAGAGCAAATCGGCGGGGCGGCCGAGGTCGGTGATCTTGCGAATCGCGGCCATGGTGCCCGACGACTCGATATTGATCTTGATGTTCGGGTGGGCGGCCTCGAAGGCGTCCGCGAGCTGCGTGAGCGGGGCTGCCATGCTGCCGGCGGCAAAAATAGTGAGTTCGCGCTGGGTTTCGTTGGTAGGTTGGCGAGCGCATGAGGCGGCGAGCACGCAGACCACCGCGTACAACGAACATTGGACCAAGAATCCACGCATGTTGAGAATCTCCTGCGCGAAAATCGTGCATACCACTATGGCACCGGCACGCTTCAATTTGCACCTCAATTGGCGGCGCGTTCGCGGCGTCTGCCATACTCGATTGCTCGCGCGCCCCTGTAGTTCAGTGGATAGAACGGGTCCCTCCTAAGGATCAGACACAGGTTCGATTCCTGTCGGGGGCGCCATTTCTCTCGAGTACCGTTCATCCTGAGCTTGTCGAAGGAGTGCGGCGTATTTACTCGTACGGCGGGACCTGGCTCGCGCCTTCCAGAATGTCCGCGCCGGGCAGCAACACGACGGTGACGTTGTCGGCCGCGCCGAACATGGCGCCGAACCCCCCGCCTCCGCCGCCGGTCGTGTCCTTGATCGCCCGCATGAGAAATACCCCTATGGGTTTTCCGTCCAATCCAAACGCGGGCGAACCGAGGCCGGTGCTCGTCGGGTCCTTGCCGGGGACATAGAACGTCCTGGGCTTGTCGACCACCGCCGAGATGCGCTCGATGGACGCGGCGGGCGCACGCCGCGCGACCGTGCCCAAGCGGCTAATCGAGATGACTTGATCCAGCAATTGGGCGGGCGCGGAGTCCTTGAGGTCGATAAACGCGAACACCGTCTCGGACTTCTCCGCCGGGCGCACAAACGCCATGTCGAGTTCCTTGTCGCGCAGCACGATCTCCGCGGGGATTTCCTTGCCGTCCTCGAGCAGAATTTTGACGTCCCGGACTTCGGTATCCACCTTGAAACCGCCGCCGCCAAAGTTGGACATCATTGATTCCATGAGCGAGGTTGGATCGGTCTCGGTCAACGAGACGACGGTCAATCCCGAGGGATCGATTACCGTGCCGGTCGCCTCGGCCTTAGACTCGTCGTTCTGCGAGTCGCCGCCCGCCATGCCGAATTTGGTCTTAATGACCAGTTGGACCGTAACGACGGCCGCCTTGTGCTTTTCGAGGATCGCGCGTCCGCTGTCGGCGGCGTCGTCTGCGGAGGCGACCGCGACGGAGCACATCATAAGTGCAGCGAGTAGCTGTTTCATTGGTCTTCCCTTCTTTCGGCGGTTGAGGTCAGAGCGGCGCGATCCGACTAATTGTCGTCCCAACGCGGTTCCATTTCGAGGTAAAGCGTATAGATTCCACGGTGTACCTTGAACACCACGGACTCCGGTTTTTCGGCCATGACCGCGTCCATCGCGGCCTCGGCGGTTTCGACGTTCTCGACCGCGCGGCCGAATATCTCGATGATGAGGTCACTTACCCCAAGCCCGCCCAGGGCCGTCCAGCTTCCGGACTCGACCTCCTCGACAAGCGCCCCTTGTTGTTCCTGCTTCCATCGCTCGTTGGCGCGATCGAAAAATGTGACATCGCGCGTGGTAAACCCGAAGTCCTCGTCGCGGTATTTCTTCATTTCCCTGTCGAGCATCGGCGCGCGCACGAGTTCGACCGGCACCTTCACGGTTTCGCCCGCACGGACGACCGAAATATCCGCCACTGTACCTACGCGGTAATTCCGGATGAGCGCCGGCAATTCCTCGTAGTGTTCGGGCATTGATGCGGTGAGGGCTTCGCCGTCCACCGCAACGAGAAGATCGCCGACCTTGAGGCCCGCCGTCTCGGCAGTAGTTCCCGGATACACCTGCGTAACGCGGAACCCCGTAAGGTCGGTCTTTCCGATTCCTTCCGCGACCTCTCGCGTGATCACTTGGGTCTCAACCGGGAGCCAGGCCTTCTTCACCTCGAGGCCGGGGTCGTCGAGTTCCTTGATTCCGACTTTGACAACGGTGACCAGCGAACCCGCCTTGCGGTCAAAGGTCGTGAGCGTCGGCACGGGCTCGGTTGCGCCCTTCGTAATGGTCTCGGTCAACACGCGAAGTTCTTCGACGTTGTTGATCTTCGTGTCGCCGACCTGGACGAGCACGTCGCCCTCTTGAATGTCGGGTTTCGCCTCACCCGCTGGGCCACCGGGACGCACGCTCGTTACCGCGACGCCGTCGCGATTCTCGCGCTTCATTTCCTTGGACATGACGTACGAAATGTCTCGGACGGTTATGCCCCACTGTTTCAATTCGTGCTGTTGGGGCAATGCCTCTTCGCGCTCCGAGGTCTTGATGGATACCGTCTTCTCCGCGCCCTCGCGCCATAGGACCGCCTCGATCGTTTGGCCGATCGGAATTCCCGCGATGAGCTGATTGAATGCCGGCAGTTCTTCCTCAAACTTCGCGGTGACCGGGGTGCCGTTCAAGCTCAACAAGATATCGCCCGAGACGATGCCGGCGTCAGCCGCGGGCGCGCCTTCGATCGCGTCCGTGACAAGCACGCCGCGCTCCGTCGGACCATGTTTCAACAGCGGCCGGACGGCAACGCCCACCCAACTGCGCTTGACGCGGCCATCCGCTATCAGGGCCTTCGCAACGCCTTGCGCAACGTTTGCCGGAATAGCGCCGCCCAGTCCAATTCCAATTTCGTTTACGCCGACAATCTCGCCCCTCAAATTCACCAGCGGGCCGCCGGAATTTCCCGGAAAGATGGCCGCATCGTGCCCGATCCATCGGACGAGCGCGCCGATGTTCTCGCCGTCTTGCTCGAACCGTCCGAACATGCGCTCGGGCATCACCATTTCGGTATTGCTCACGATGCCCTGCGTCACGGATTGCGACAGCGAGAGGGGACTGCCCATCGCAAGCACCACGTCGCCCACGGTGACGGCCGCCGAGTCGCCCCATTTCGCTACCGGAAATGTCCGTCCGTCCTTGGGCAACAGTTTAATGACGGCGATGTCCGTCGCGGCGTCGGTGCCGACGAGTTCGGCGTCGATCTCTTCCTTGGTCGACAACGTGCAATGGATGCGCGTGCCGTGGCCCGCGACGTGATGGTTGGTGGCGACGTGCCCTTCGGGCGTGATGATTGACCCGCTGCCCGAGGCCTCGAATTTCATCTCCCGTCCTTCCGCGTACTCGGTCCACACGACGTGAATCCGGACGAGCGCCGGCTTGACCGCGGCGACGGCCGTATCCACCGCGGCCCGCAACGATTGTGATCCATCCTGCGCGCGCGCTGGAAGGAATGCCAACGGCATTACAATCGCCAACACAAACAAAGCACGATACAACATCGAAACGATCCTTCCAGGGAACAAAGGCGGACAGCGAGCTAGGGTATCAGGACAAAACGGAAGGCGCAAAGGCCCCGTTTCGTGCGATTGCTCAACTCACCGATGGGGAGGGCGAGGCTCCCGCCGAGCCGGGGACAGCCGAATCACCCAATCGAGCGGTCGGTTGGGCGCGTGAGCAACAGCCAAAGAAAGAACGGCCCACCGAGGAACGCCGTGATGACGCCCACCGGCACCTCGGCGGGCGCCAATACCGTGCGCGCCGCGGTATCGCACACGACCAGGAACGCCCCGCCGAACAGAAACGTCGCGGGGAGCAAGACGCGGTGGTTCTCCCCTACAACGAGTCGGCACATGTGCGGCGCCATCATGCCGATAAACCCTATCGGGCCGCAGATCGACACAACGCCGCCGACCACCAGCGACACGACGATGAACATGATGCGTTTGACGCGAGGCACATCGACGCCGCGCGCCATCGCCAGATCGTCGCCGATGGTGAGCAAGTTCAATTCGTGCGAAAGAAAAAACAACGCGAACGCGGCGGTTAATGTAAACGGCAAAAGCGTCAGCACGGGATCGTAACCAAGCACGGTGATCCCGCCCATGAGCCAGCGCAGCAACCGAAATGAGTTGAACACGTCGGCCGTGTATTGCACGAACAGAATGAGGCTCGAGAAAAAGAAACTGATCGCGACACCCGCGAGCAGCATCGCGCCGGTCGTGAACCCCGGTTTGGCGCGCGCCAGGCCGTAGACCAGTCCGATCGACAAACCAGCCCCGGCGAACCCAAACATACTCTCCGCCGGGATGCCGAATATCGCGAAGGAAATTCCGAATCGCAACGCCAATGCCGTGCCCAGCGACGCGCCGGATGACACGCCGAGCGTAAACGGCGTCGCGAGCGGGTTGTGAAACACCGCCTGAAACGCCATGCCGCCGACGGCCAACGCCGCGCCCGCCAGGAATCCCGTCAGCACGCGCGGCACTCGAATGTCCCACAGGATTGTGGCGTCCATCGGGCCTTCGGCGTTGCTCCAAAGCGCCGCGGGCGAAATCCATTCCATGCCGACGAACGGCGCAACAAGCAAACACAACATCGCGCCCGCCGCGATCATGACCAACTTCGGCGCGGCCCGCACGTCAGGCCCTCCGCGCCGCGACGAGCGTCTGGCCGTCGGAAGTAGACGTCACCGCGAAGGGCGTATCGAAGATACGTTCGAGTGCGCCGCCCGCGAGCAACGTCTCGACCTCGCCGTCAAACGCGACACTCCCCGCCTTCAGCGCAATCGCCCGGCCGCCAAGCCGCAGCGCCGCGTTCACGTCGTGCGTCACAGTGAGCACCGTCAATCCGGAATCCGTATGGAGATGATGGATAAGTTCAAGCACTTCGACTTGATGGCGATAGTCGAGAAACGTGGCCGGTTCATCAAGGAGAAGTATCCGCGCCTCCTGCGCAAGCGCCGCGGCAATCAACACTTTCTGACGCTCGCCGCCGCTCAGCGTGCCCATCGATCGGTCCTCGAAGCGTAGCGCGCCGGTGCGTTCGAGCGCCTCCCTCGCCTTCGCGCGATCCTCCGCCGAGACCGACGAAAATGGACTGAGATACGGGTAGCGGCCCATCAAAACGAAATCGAAAACGCGGTGCGAGAAATCCACCGCGGTCCCCTGGGGCACGTAGCTGATGTTCGCCGCCAGTTCGCGCTGCGAATACGTGTCGATGTCCCTGCCGAGCACCTCGATCCGCCCGCTCGCCGCGCGGTGAATGCGAATCAACGTCTTGAGCAACGTCGTTTTCCCCGCGCCGTTCGGGCCAATGATCGAAACGAACTCCCCACTCTCGACGGAGAAACTGACGCCGTCCAAAATGCGCGCGCCATCCGCCTCGCACACCAAATCGCGCACCCCGATAGCAGTCATCGATCAGGGCCGCTCCGGGTGCAGCAGCCGCGCGAGGTCTTCCACCAGGTCAACAAATCTCGGGCCGGGGATGGTGCCATAGCCCTCGGTCAGCACATGTACGCGTTTCCCATGCACCGCCGGTATCTGCGCAAGCGTGTCCCAATCGCGAATGAACTCCGCGGCATCGACGCCCAATTCCGGAAGGTCTGGCGCAAGCTCGACGATTACATCCGGACCAAGCCGCAATACGCCTTCCGCCGACAAGTCCGGAAATTGAATCGTGATGTTCGAGTACGCGTTTTCCCCGCCCGCGAGCCGTATGACGTCGTCGTACCATTGGTTCTTGCCCGCCGCGTACACGACCGTGAGCGGCCCCGGTGTGCGGCCCGACGATAACAACACGCGCGGACGGTCCGCGCCCTCAACCGCCTTCGATACGGCGTCAAGCCGGGATTCGATGTCGGCGATCAACGCGTTCGCGGCAGCCTCCGCGCCGATTACTTCGCCGGCCGTCCGTATCGAGCCGAGTATCCCGTCGAGCGTGCGGTGATCCATTTCAAGCGTGGAGACGCCCAGCGCTTCAAGACGGTCCTTGGCCGTGCCGTGGATCGCAAGCAACACGACAAGGTCAGGCCTCAGCGCGACGATGGCCTCGTAGTTGGTGTCCATGAACCCGCCAATGCTGGTCTTCGTCTGGGCCTCGGGCGGATACTTACAGAACCGTGTGACGCCGACCATCCGATCACCCGCGCCAATCGCGAAGAGCACTTCAGTCGCGCTCGGCGCCAGCGAGACGATACGCACCGGCGGCCCAGCGTCGCGTGCGCGCGGTACGCGTTCCGCGAGCGTGCCCTGCCGAAGCCCAAAACTCGCGGCAAATATCGCCGCGATTCCGATCGGCAACACGAAATTGGAATACGCGCGAAGCACGCTTGGCCGTTCTCCCGTAGATCAACGAATCGTATCAGAACCGATCCAGAACCATCTCGAATCGCGGTCCGAGCAAACTCCGCACGTTGAACCTAGGACCCTTATCCGCACCACCTAAACCCTATACCCGATACCCTATACCCGACGCAGAACTCCCCACAATGAACCTTGAACGTGTTTTGCCATCGCCGCCGCCGTGTGAAAGAATCACGCCAAACCATGAGGAAACGGCGATGGATACGACACTGACTCGGCGCGGCGCAATGACGGTGATGGCGGGTGCGGCCGGCGCCGTGCTTGCTGCGGGCGAAGCGAAGGCCCAGGAAGCGGGGCCGCTCAAGGGGCGCCTGAAGCAGTCCGTCTGCGCCTGGTGCTACGCAAAGGTCCCACTTCCTGAACTGGCCAAACACGCGAAGCGCATCGGCCTGAAGTCCGTCGAGTTACTCGGCGAAGCGGATTGGCCGATCGTCCAGGCCGAGGGCCTTACCTGCGCGATGGCAAATGGCCCAAGCGGAATTGGCCGCGGCTGGAACCGGCCGCAGGACCACGACGACCTGGTCAAAAAGTCTGAGGACCTGTTGCCGAAGGTCAAGGCCGCCGGTCTGCCGAACATGATCGTCTTCTCGGGCAACCGCGAGGGCCTGCCGGACGACGAAGGCATCCGCAATTGCGCGAAGGGTCTCAAGCGCATCACGCCGCTCGCGGAGAAACTCGGCGTGACCGTTTGCATGGAACTGCTCAACAGCAAAAAGGACCACAAAGACTACCAATGCGACCACACCGAATGGGGCGCGGCGCTGGTCGAGGAAGTCGCGAGCGAGCGCTTCAAACTGCTCTACGACATTTACCACATGCAAATCATGGAAGGCGACGTAATCGCGACCATCACGAAACACTTCGACAAAATCGCGCATTACCACACCGGCGGCGTGCCGGGCCGCCACGAGATCGATAAAGGCCAGGAACTTTTCTACCCGCGCGTCTGCGAGGCGATCCTCGAACTCGGCTTCACCGGCTACCTCGCGCAGGAATTCATCCCCGCCCGCGATCCGATCACGTCGCTCGAAGAAGGCGCGCGGATTTGCGACGTGTGAGCGGCGCACCAAGTTGGAATGCCATGAAAAAAGAATACGACCTGTCTAAAGGTGAGCGCGGAAAGTTTTATCGAAAAGGCGCGATACACCAGCTTCCTATCTACCTCGACGCCAAAGTTCTCGCCCAAGTGGAACGTATTGCCGAGAAGAAAGGAATGGATATAACGGATGTCGTCAACGAAGTTCTCAAGGGCGAATTGGAACTGCTCCGCAAACTCACGTAATGGCCAGTTTGCGAAGGATCCATACCATTGCGCTCTACGTGCGATCCGTATGCATTGTGGAATATTGATGTGGGCTAGCGAATGCCAAATGCCTTGGCCACTCCTAC
>CAYXRK010000139.1:0-12961 GCA_964467615.1 uncultured Nitrospirales bacterium
TCGTGGTTGATTTGCGGTACCAATTCGAACTGAGTAACCCCCCTCCCCTCTGCGTTAAAGTTCTTCGGTTGCGCTTTTCCCCCGCCGTGTTACTCCGGCCTCGGCGGCCTACGACTCTCGTGAAACGCCTCGAACTCCGGCTTCGTGATATTCCCATCGCCATTCGCATCGATCTCCTCAAACCTCGGCGGACGCGGCGGACCTTGCGGCGGCCACGGTCTTTCCGGGCCGCCCGGTCTGCCAGGCCCCCCATCGCGGAATCCTCCTGGAGGTTCCGGACGGTAACGCGGATCCGGCGGAGGTCCCGGCTCGAACTGGCCATCGCGACGGCCACCCCGCTCGAACCCGCCCGGCGGAGGGCCCTGCGGACGATCGCCGAATCGGTGCTCCGGCCCGCCCTGCGGCGGCCCTTGCCGGTCGTCATAGCGCCGGTCGAACCCGCCCGGCGGCGGTCCCTGACGATCATCGAAACGCCGATCTGGTCCCCCCGGCGGCGGGCCTCGGCGCTCATCGTAGCGCGGGTCTGGTCCTCCCGGCGGCGGCGGACCACCCTCCCAACGCGGCCCATGGTCGTCTCGACGCCGCTCGACGAATGCGTTGAACTCCTCCTCCGAGACCGTCCCGTCCTTGTTTGTGTCCACCATCTTGAACGGCGGCGGCCCAGGCGGCGGGCCACCCGGCTCATGCCACGGCGGACCATCCGGGTGTTGGCCGAACTCACCCGGCGGCGGAGGCGTCGGCCCCCCCGGCTCCTGCGCCCCAACGAGCGACGCGCTCAACGACGACACCGCCACCACTGCCGCGCCTAACCATGCAACGTATTTTGTGTCCATTGTAAATCTCCTTTCGTTGCCTTCCACCAGAAGCCTACCTCGGCCAGATGACAACGACCCATTTCCAAAAATGAACAATTCGTCATCTCGCACGGGTTAGAAAATTCGCGTTGCCATGCATTACTCCCGGCAAGTGTGGGGTAGCCGCCCTCGGCTGCCAGTCCAACTTGTGACAGCACCGTTCCATATTGGAGTCGATCTCGTCCGATTTGTCGGAAAAACCGCAGTGGCGAAACAAAGGGAATTATCCAGTTGACTCCCTTGACAATGGAGATCGGCAAAATGGTAGACTATCTTGATGAACAAAGAACTTTTGTTTCCCATGTCTATGAACGTCGTGGGTGGTGTGATTTCCGGGATGTTGCTTATGGTTATTGACCCGGACAGTGGTGGGTTTTCGTGGCTGGCAGTTCTTTGCAGCGGCGCTTTTGTAAGCGCGGTCGTTGTGCTCGCGTTTTACTCTCTACACGTCTACGGTATTGCATTCGCACGAGAAGTTCGCGTAGTACGCGAGAAACTAAGTAGTTTCAGACAAGACGTGTTGGAAAAGTCTGGAACAAGGTTAGACCTTAACAACGTAATTGATACAGTGAATGGGCTGCACAGGGATTTATTGGCAATAGAATCCCGCTACGGTGAAAAAGAAAAAAAGATTAAGAAGGCTGTGGAAACCAGGGATGAGAACACTACCCCCCCGTAGTCGGTCTTTTCTTTTTCACTTTCCGCTTTACCCGGATGCGCACCACCGAATTCTTTTTTAATTTTTCTTTCGGTCGGTACGTAAGCACTTTGTCGATTAGGGCGTTGAGCGCGTCCAGTTCCTTCATTTGATCAATTCCTTGTACGTGATCCGTTTTCCAACGGTGGAATCTACGAGCGCGTTCAAGCGTAGTAAAGTGTGTTGTTTTACGTTGCCTGCATTCAAACGGAACGTGAATTCGTTTACGTAACGCGCAAGGTGTTTCTCGCTTGCGTGGTGGTAGACGCCATGCAACCCACGCTTGAGAACGGCCCATACGCTCTCGATGCTGTTCGTCCCAACTTCACCGCGACAATATTCACCGTTGCTGTGGTTGACTGTTTCGTGGCCGTACATGAATTCGAGGGCGTTGTACGCGCTGTGCTCGTCAGTATGGAGCGTGGAACCGGGTTCAACGTTGGTACTTACTGCTTTGTAAATTTCAAGTGTATCAACGCGCTCAACGGTTTTGGCCCTAGTGCGCCCACCTTTTTCGCGTATTCCGATAACGGCGGTTTTGCAAACCGTACCACGCTTGATGTTTTTGCGCTTGCTCTTGTGTTTGTTCTTTTCCTTGCCGCCGATGTAGGTCTCGTCTACTTCGACGGTACCGCGTAGGACTTCAAGATCGTTTCCGCACGCTTCACGGAGACGCTGTAAAAGGAACCATGCGGTAGACTGGCGGACGGAAAGTTCTTTGGATAACTGTAATGAGGAAATGCCCTTGCGGGCGGTCAGGAGGAGGTACATGGCGTGAATCCATTTATCGAGTGGAATGTGCGAACGCCCGAAGATGGTGTCCGTGCGTACCGTGAAATCCCATTTGCACAGGTTGCAGCGGTAGAAACCATCCTTGCGGGTGGTAATGCGCTTGCCGCTGTTGCATTGGGTACAAACCGGGCCGTTAGGCCACAGGCGGGTTTCGAGGTATTCCCTAGCGGCTTCTACGTTGGGGATAAGGTCGAAAAGTTCTTTGGTACTGATTGTCAGGCCGTCGTTCACGGGTTGAACTCCTTAGTTGATAGCGATATTATACCCGAAATGATTGGGGGAGTCAACTGGATAATTCCCGAAACAAAGGGATCTAGGTTTTCGAGTTTTGGTGGCGGAGCGATGGATGCGGCATTGTCGTCCGTAAAAATCCTTTTACGTAAAAATCCTTTTACGGAGGCGATCGGGGCCGCATCGGGCGTTTTCGAGACGTCGACCGTTTATTTGGTTTGACTTACGCATGAGATGGTCGTTTTTTTGTCTCCCATTTTCCGCTCTAGCTCGTCCAAATTCCGCTCTAGTTCGCTCCAACTCGCTCAAATACCGCTGATTTTCGCTTTTGAACGCGGCCATCGTCACGGCCGGTGGAACGAGGGAACTTTCTCCTATCTATGTAACACCGTGCGTTGACCTACTTTTTCGAAAAAGGGCCGGTTTTATGGGCTGGAATGTGTGTTTACGAAGGCGCAACTTAACGCGAAGGGTCGCCGGGAAAGTAACGGAAGAGCGTTCAGTCCGCTTCGGGCGGGGGCGTTATGAAATACTGAATCGCCGCAAGGGATCACAAAGAACTCAAGAGTGGAACGGGACTCGTGATCGGGGCGTGGCGACTATTCGGGCGGCGGATCACGGAGCGGGGGAATCGGGGTCGATGATGATTTTTGTGCGGATGCGTTGGTTGGTGCGGGGGCGGTGAACGATGAGGTCGGTCGAGGTGAGCGTGCCCTTTTCGGTTCGTTCGCGGAGATTGTTGAACGCGGCGAGAAGGGATGGGAACCCGCCGATTGCTTCGCCGTTTAGCGAGATCAATTCATCGGTTGCTTCCAAATCGAGCGGCTGCGCCAATCGCGCAACGTAAAGGATTCTGCTTGAGTCCACTGAATCTGCATCTTCTGCTTGCTTTATGTTTTGCTGCAATTCATTGGCAGCTAACATGGGAAAATCCGGCAACAGTTCTCGCCCGATGTTTAGTCTGTTCTCGACCAAACCGGGAAAATCAAGCACGAACCACTCGCGATCATACGCGTTCACGACTTCCACGATTATGCGCTTGCCCACGCTCGCGTTGGTGCGTCGCGCGACTGCATATTCTGTCAAAATGGCTGCGGCTTCGCGAATGGAGTGGATTGACCGCGCGTCTATACTCGTGATGAGATCGTGGGCTTCGAGGACGATACCGGGGATTGATGGTAGGGAAGCGGCGTTCGCCACGTAGATTCCTTGACCTGCGACTAGTCTAATGTCGCCGCGTAAACCAGGAATGTCCAATTCGCGCAATTGGGACGCTGCGAACTCGATATTCTCCAGAATGTCGAGGGTCTGATCGCTTAACGGGTCGTACAGGATGTTCGACACCTTGGGTGCATCTCGTAGAGCGAACTTGATGAATCGTGGCCGGATGTCGTCGTCCTGCCATGCGTCCGGGTGCCACGGCGCTGAATTCCAAATATTGGGCCTTGCTTCCCCAGTAGCCGTGACTATCTGCATCCCATCTGGGCTGAATGATGCCCCATACATTGAATTGGAGTAGTTGGAAATCGTCAATAGTTCCCTGCCCGTTGCCGAGTCCCATATCTTGGCCGACTTGTCTTGAGATGTTGTCACAATTCGTCTTCCATCCGGGCTAAACGATGCGTCAAATACCCAATCGGCATGCCCGGAAAGGGTATGCACTTTATCGCCTGTCACCGCGTCCCAAACTCTGGCGTCATGTTCCCTCGACACGGTGACGATAAATCTTCCATTAGGGCTAAATGACGCGTCCATGTATGGGAAGGCGAGGTTGGGCAGGGCAAACAGAACGTCCCCGGTTTGCACGTCCCATATCTTCGTGGATTTATCCCAGGACGTAGTGACGATCCGATTCCCATCCGGACTAAATGACGCGCTAGTGACAGCGCCGTCATGCCCGTACATCGTCATAATCTCCTGTCCCGTTTCAGCATTCCATACCTTGGCCGACTTGTCCACGGACGCAGTGACGATGCGTGTCCCGTCTGAACTAAACGACGCGTCGGAAATCCTACCGGAGTGGCCCGAAAGGGTCATAAGGTTCTGGCCAGTCAATGCGTTCCAGATTTTCGCCGCATTGTCTACGGTGGGTGTGACAATCCTTGTCCCGTCCGGGCTGAACGATGCGTCCACCAGAGTGCCGGTTTTACCGACGAGAGTCACTAATACCTCGTCTGTCTGCGCGTCCCACACCTTAACCCAGTTGTCCTGTGAGGCGGTGAGAATCCTCTTCCCGTCCGGGCTGAACGACGCCTCGACTAGCCGTTCAGATCGGTCGGAATTGGTATCGAATTGGAAATTGATTTGGGCGTCCCACACTTTAGCTGACGCGTCATCAGAGGCTGTGAGAATTTGCGTCCCTTCTGGACTGAACGATGCGTTGACTACCCCACGCGAGTGGCCGCTCAATGCAAAGAGATTCCGGCCCGTTGCCACATCCCAAACCATCGCCGTTCGGTCGTCTGAGCCCGTAACGATTCGTGTACTGTCCGGACTGAACGATGCGCTTAATACTCGGCCAGTGTGGCCGTAGAGGGTAGTGAGTTCCCTTCCAGTTTCCGTATCCCACACCTTGGCCGCGCCGTCCAGCAAGGCTGCCACGATCCGGGTGCCGTTCGGACTGAACATTGCGCTGTTTACCGGCCGTGAGTTGCCCGATAAAGTAACGAGTTCTTGGCCCGTTGCCGCATCCCACACTTTGACCGTCCCATCGTCAGAGGCAGTCACGATCTGCGCGCCGTCGATTCTGAACGATGCGCTGGTTACGGACCGCGAGTGCCCCGTCAGAGTAAAGAGGTGTTGGCCCGTTACTGCATCCCACACCTTGGCGGATTTGTCCCACGAACAGGTGACGACACATCCCCCGTCCGGCCTGAACGAGGCGTCCACAACCGCGCCTGAGTGACCGGATAGAGTAGTGAGTGCCTGGCCGGTATCCAAGTCCCATATCTTCGCCGACTTGTCCCAAGATGCCGTGACTACGCGCCGTCCATCTCGGTCGAACGACACGGATGCGATTCTGTCGGAGTGACCGAAGAGAGTCGTGAGTTGTTGGCCGGTTTTTGCGTCCCATACCTTCGCCGATCGGTCATAGGAAGCGGTGACGATCCGTGTCCGGTCCGGACTGAACGAGGCTGCTGTGACGATGCCGGAGTGGCCGTACAAACTTACGAGCGAAGAGTCAAGGCGGTCGAAGAGATAACCCCACTCCCAGTTTCGATATCGAACAGGGCAGTCCATCAATCGTGAGCGTGCCATTGTGGGATTGTGAGCATCGATATCTGCTTGGGCCAGCCTAATGGCGGAGACATAGTTCGAGTATTCCAATTGTTCGATTGTCCGTTCCGCCTCTTGCCTTGCGAGACTTTCGTTGTCGCGGGCGACAAGGGCCTGGTCGCGCTCCGCATTGATACGCCAAAACGAATACGCGCCGAACGCGACAAGGAGAAGAGCGGCGGCGGCTACCGTTCCCACGAGTGTCCTGTGGCGGCGGATGAATCGGGCGGCGCGATCGGTGAGGGTGTATTTGTAGGCGCGGACGAGTGCGCCGGATTGGAAGCGTTGGACTTCTTGGGCGAGGTCTTTGGCGGATTCGTAACGGTCCTTCGGGTCTTTGCGGAGGGCGCGCATGGCGATGGCGGCGAGTTCGGGCGGGGCGTCCGGGGTGAACTCGCGGATGGGTCTTGGTTCTTCGGTGATGACTTTTTTTAGGGTGTCGGCGAGGGAGTCGCCTTTGAAGGGGAGGCGGCCGGTGAGGAGTTCGTAGAGGATTGCGCCGAGGGAGTAGACGTCGGAGCGTTCGTCGATTTGGTCGAGTTGGCCTTTGGCTTGTTCGGGGGGCATGTAGGCGGGGGTGCCGAGGGCGTAGCCGTAGGCGGTGTTGACGGCGTCGGCGGCGTGGCCCTTGCTGATCATCTCGAAGGTGCGGCTGAGTTCTTCTTCGTGGATGTCTTTTTTGCCTTTGGCTTTGGCGAGGCCCCAGTCGATGACGACGGTTTCGCCGAATTCGCCGACCATGACGTTGCCGGGTTTGAGGTCGCGGTGGATGACGCCGCGGGAGTGGGCGTATGCGATGGCCTGGCAGAGGTCGACAAAGTGGGGGAGTAGTTTGAGGCGGTCTTCGAGGGTGGCGGCCTTGCGGATGGATTCGGCCATGGAGCCGCCGCGGACGAGTTTCATGGTGTAGTAGAGCGAGCCGTCGTTGCGCGTGCCGAGTTCGTAGACGGGGACGATGGCGGGGTGTTCGAGTTGGCCGGTGATGCGGGCTTCCTGGAGAAAGCGGGCGATGAGGCCGGCGGAGAGGCGGGCGGGGGTTTGGGGAGTGAGGTCGCTTTGACCGGGGATGGGCAGGAGTTCCTTGAGGGCGATGTCGCGGCCGAGGTGTTCGTCGTGGACGAGTAGTACGCGGCCCATGCCGCCGCGTGCGTGTTCGGATTCGCGGGTGTAGCGGCCCGGTGTTTCCTGCACGCCAGGTGCGCGGTCGGAGAGGAGGACGGGCGCGCCGGGCGCGGGCTTGGTGACTTGTACGCCGCCGGAGCCGGTGAGCGAGATCGTGCCGCAGAAGGATTCGGCGATTTGGTCGTCGCCGCCGAATGCGACGAGGGTGGCGTGGACGTCGCCGCCGTATTCGGCGATGGCTTCGTCGACGAGGCGTTGGATGAGGGCCTTGTCGCGCGGTTGGATTGCTCGCGCCGCTAAGAGTCGATCCGCCAAGTCTTTCGCCGGATCGACCGCCCAAGCCGCCGCGGCCTCCATGATCTGCGAGGGCGTGACTTTGCGGAGTTGTACGGCAAAGACACCGAAGAGAAGGTTGCGGTCACGATCCATGGTGGGGTTAGGGTATCGGGTTTAGGGAATCGGGTTCAAAGGTCTACGTTCGAAGTTCAATCCTTGTTGCTCGGTGCTCTGCGTCCTCTGTTCCTTTGAGCTTGAACTTTCGAGTTCCTCGATGCCGTTAGGCTACGCCGAATCTTTCCGTTATATTTGGGCGCACGCATGCCAATCATCGAAGTCGATAATGTCTCGAAGAGGTACCAGTCGCGGAACCGGCGCGCGCGGATGCTGCTCGGGCGGAACGGTCTGGGCCGGTTGTTCGGCTTGGGCGGGGCGGAGTATTTCTACGCCCTGCGCGAGGTGTCGTTCAGCGTCGAGCCGGGCGAGTCGCTCGGGCTGATCGGCGCGAACGGTTCGGGCAAGAGCACGCTGCTCAAGGTCTTGGCCGGCGTCACCGCGCCGACCGAGGGCCGGGTCGAGGTGCGCGGCCGGGTGGCGTCGCTGCTCGAACTGGGCGCGGGGTTTCATCCGTTTCTGACGGGCCGCGAGAACGTGTACCTCAACGCGGGCATCCTGGGCATGCGGCGCAAGCAGGTCGACGCCGTGTTCGAGGACATCGCCGCGTTCTCCGGCATCGGCGAATTCATCGACAGCCCGGTCGATACGTACTCGAGCGGCATGTACGTGCGGCTCGCGTTTTCCGTCGCGGTACACACCAACCCGGACATCTTCCTGGTGGACGAAGTGCTCGCCGTCGGCGACGAAGAGTTTCAGCGCCGGTGCCGCGCGCGCATCGGCGAGCTCAAGGAACAGGGCAAGACCATCGTATTCGTGTCGCACGACCTCGGCATCGTGAACACGATCTGCGACCGCGTGATCCTGCTCAGCAAGGGAAAACTGATCGCGCGCGATACGGCAAGGAAGACCATCGACTTCTATCTGCGGCAGGTGGGCGACGAGCGCGGGCTGCACATGCTCGAGTCGGGCGGCATCGAGGCCATCGCCAGCAACGGACGGCTCGCGCTCTTCAAGGACCAGCGCGAAATCACTGCGCCGCTCGGCTGCTTCATGGGGATTCGGTCGTTCGGCCAATACCACGATTCGCAGCGGGCGGCGTGGACGGTCGCCGATTCGTCGCCGGCGCACATGGTCGCGCGAGGACAATTCTCGAGACTTCCCGCGTCGCTCGAATGGCGCATGCGACTCGAGGGCGCGGCGCTGGAGTGGGAGATCGATCTGGACTGCGAACGGACTTTTCCCGCCGAGAGCATCGAGCTGAATATCAATCTTCCGCGCACGTACGGTCACTGGCTCTTCGGCGATCTCGGCGGCGAGTTCCCGCAAATTTTGCCGGGCGATACGGGGTGGTCTGCCGTCGCGCAGTCGGAAGTCGCCGTGCGCGAGACCGCGGCGCTCGCCGAAGACGACGCGGTCCTGCCGCCGTTCTTCTGCCAGATCGAGCAGCCCGATCCCTACTTCCGCGCGGTGATGTTCAACTCCGACTACGTGACCGGATCGCGCGTGTTGCAAATCGCCGCGAGCTATCCCAAAGAGGTCCGGATGTTGCCCACGGGGCGTCGCGCCTTGTTGAAACTCCGGATCGATCTTGGCGCGTCAACGGCCGGGATCCGCGAAAAAATCCAGCTCGATCGCACGCTTCGGATCGGTGACCTGACGGCGCGCTTCGAGCAAGGCATGATCCGCATCGCGTACAAAGGTGAGGAAATTACGACCGGCCTGCACCTTTACTGTTCGATGCTGATTTATCACCTGTGGCACGACAGCACGAGTTTGCAATGGGGCCCAGTGACTGTCGCGGACGGTGTCCTGAGCGTTTCGGGGGACTCGCGACGCTTTCCCCTTCGGCAACACTGGCGTCTCTCCACACGGCTCGATGGTTTTGATCTTACTATCCACCTTGAGGCCCTGGTGCCGTTGGAGGTGCAAGAACATCAGACGTCGATTCTCCTTCGGCCCGCGTATCGTACGTGGAAGGCGGGACCGGAAGACGGTGAATTCCCGGCCGAGTTTAGTTCGGAAGGGGCCTGGAAACACCTGAATTCGAGTTACGTTCCGAACCGGGCGATTTCGGCGGCGGGGGAGGGTGTGCCCCAGATCGTTTTCGAGACCTCGCCAAGTTCGCCGGAATCCACGATGACGCCCATTCAGACGGGCGCGCAGGCGTCGGCCCATGTTCTGCAGGCATTGCGGACGTCGTCCGAGGGTTTGCTATACTATGCGATTGGAAAACATTTGTTTTTCGAAGGCAGCGTTCGGCTGAATGCGCCCCAGTAAGCGCGGGCGGTCCATGGTCGGCGGCGAGCGCAACACTGGGAGAGGCAATAATCATGGCGACGGTTCCCGCGCGAACGGAAGAGATGCGCACGGATTCGCCCCCGGCGGCGTTGCGGCGGGATTTCAAGACAACGCGGCGGCGTACGGTGACGCGCCGCGGCGTCATGTGGCTCGGCCAAACCTGCGACGCGCGCTGCTACTTTTGCTATTTCCTCGATCGCATCGCGGACTCGAAACACGTCGAGCATCCGTTCATGACGCTCGAAAAGGCGAAGAAGATTTGCCACACGCTTCGCTACTTTTACGGTCATAGCGCGATCGATATTCAGGGCGGCGAGCCGACGATCCATCCGGAGATCCTGGAACTTATCACGTATTGCCACGAAATCGGCCTTTATCCGACGCTGATCACGAACGGACTGAGTCTTGCCAAACCGGGACGGCTCGAAGAATTTCGGGACGCAGGCGTTCGGGATTTCCTGGTCAGCCTGCACGGCCTCGGCGCGACGCACGACGAGGTCGTTTGCAAGAAAGGCGCGTCGATCAAGATCATCGCGGCAATCGAGCGGATGGTCGAACTCGGAATACCCTTCCGCTATAACTGCACCATGTCCAAGCCGGTCGTCGCGCAATTGCCAGACATTGCGAGGAAGGCGGTCGAGTATGGCGCGAACGCGGTGAACTACATTGCATTCAATCCCTTCGGCGATCAACAGACCGGTAAGCGGACGGACACGAACGTCGCGCGGTATTCGGACATCAAGCCGAAGCTGACCGAGGCGATGGACATCCTCGATGAGGCGGGCATCGAGTGCAACGTGCGCTATTTGCCGTTGTGCATGGCCGAGGAACGCCACCGGAAGAATTTTTTCAACATGCAGCAGCTCACGTATGACCACCACGAGTGGAACTACGAGAGTTGGCTGTGGACGATGCAGCAATCGCAAATGATGAAGGGGCGCGACACGACGCCGCCGGCGCGTATCGGCAAAGGATCGAGCCGCCTATACCGCGGTCCGCTCAAGCTGCCGGGAATCGAAGAGAAGCACGGGTCGTATGAAGTGTGCCACGGCGTGCTCGACTTTGAGGAGAAACACCCGGTCGTAACCAAGCTCGGTTTCCTGGCGCAGAACACCTACGCGCGCGCGCAGCAATCCCTCGTCGGCGTGGAGAACCTGCTTCGGCTCGAGGCGCGTATTCGCGCGAACGCGGACTGCAAGTATCGGTACGAGGCCTCGTGCGATCAGTGCTCATGCAAGAACATCTGCGACGGGTTCCACGGCGACTATGCCGACTTCTTCGGGACGGGCGAAGCGCAGCCGATCAATGGGATGCCGCCCACGGACGATCCTCTTTACTACATCAAGCAGCAAGTCAAGATCGTCGAAAAGGAAGACGAAGCCTGGGCGCTGTGAGTGGCGGCGATTCGTCGTCCGCTGATTCAATGGCGTCGGCGTACTCTCGCTTGCAGACTTGGGCCGGTGACTGAGCGCGAAAACGATGCAGCCGATTAGCTTCTATCTGAAGCACTACGCGAAGGCCGCCGTCCGCCGCACGGTGTGGCCGTTGCTACCGGCGAAATCGCGGGCACTGATCCGCGCGCACTGGCACACGCCGAGGATGCCGATACACGTTTTCTTCGAGCCCACGACCCAATGCAATCTTCGGTGCTTGCACTGCGGGCGGACGCATTGGAAGGACCGCGATCCGAACCGCGACATCGATCTCGGCGTATTCAAGCGGACGGTCAAGGAATTGCATGATGGGGGTGTCCGCGAGATGACGCTGCAGGGTCTCGGCGAACCCTTCCTGCACAAAGACATTTTCGAGATGATCGAGTACACGCGAGCTCTTGGCATCTACACGCGGTTCAACACGAACTTCACGATTTTCGACGACGCGATGGCCGAGCGGCTGGTCCGCGGCGGCCATTCCGAAGTGATGGTTTCGATTGAGTCGATCGAGCCTAAACTCTTTGCCGACATCCGGCGGCGCGGGGACCTCGATACAGTGCTGACCAACATCAAGAGGCTGGCCGACGCCAAACAACGCCTTGGGTCCGACACCCCGAAAATCTACGTGAACGCGGTGCTGCTCAAATCCACACTCGAGCTTGCGCCCAGATTGGCGTCCGAGATGCGCCGCGTGGGGGCGTCGCGCCTAAACTTCCAAGGTCTTAACACGGCCGGAATCCCAGAGAAGGTGAAGCTGCTGAACGGCACGCGCATGATCGACAATTCCCTTTCCTCATTGACGTACGAAGAGATCGAGGACGTCACTCAAAAAATTCTTGCGCTCGGGGACGCCGATTTCCCGGTGACGATTACAGGCGACCTCGGCGGCCGGGACAGCGTCCACCGGCCTGCGTCGGGAATACTAACGTGCTCGGATCTCTGGGAGAGTCCCTACATCGATTCCTCTGGCCGCGTAACCCCGTGTTGCTGGCTGCCCGATGGCGACATTATGACCCTCGGCGACTTGCGCAAAGAGTCATTTCGAGATGTGTGGTTCGGCCCCGCGTATGAGAAACTTCGCCGCCAACACATCACGGGCCACCCGCCGGACGTCTGCAAGAATTGTCAAAAACTCACCCTCGTCATCGAAAACGGGACGAGTCAAGCCGGCGAGGACCAAAGCGCCGAACGGTACAACAACTTTTTTCTCGGCGTGCCGAAGGTTTGAAGGATGTTCTCCGGCTGTGCGGTAGATTTCTAACGCACTTCGAGCTGGACGAGATCCAGTGCACGCTCAGTCAGAATTCTTCCGGCGTCCCAGGTGACGCGGGCCACTGAGGCTTCGTAGCCGCCGGTGTAGCGCGCGCGGGGCGTGACCAAGTATCCGACGTAGCCGTTCGCGTAGCCGACTAGGGCGAAACTCTTGTCGGTGAGATGTTCAGTGCGCTGGCGCATTTCGAGCGCGTATTCGACGAACAATTCGCCCGGCACCGCGACGAGAACAACGTCGCCGATCTGCATGACTTGCACTGAGCCGGGGAACGTTTCGGGGCGAGTGAGGGTACCGTCGGCGAGACCTTCGGCTTGTTTGGCGAGGGCCCCGGACAATTCGGCTTTACGTTCGAGCGAACGTATCACGGGCTGACTGAGACTTGAAGCCTTGGCCTCCTCAATGGACGCGTTGAGTTTCTCGAGTTCGGCGCGGGCTGCTTCGGGTGCGGGAAGTTCCTTTGGCGCGAGGGGAAACTCTTCGAATGCGGCGGCGAGCCGCACTTCAGGCTGAAGCGTAATGGATTCGGCGTTTCGAATTACTTCGCCGGCGACGACGTTTCCGACACGTTCGATTTCGAGCCAGGGATCGCCCT
>CAYXRK010000140.1:0-12951 GCA_964467615.1 uncultured Nitrospirales bacterium
AAAGAGCCACGCCGCGACGGCCGCGGCGAGCCACGTAAGCGTCAGCAGCGCGGGATCGGACCATTCGTAGAGTCCCAACAACAACGAAAGCACTGCGAGCACTACGAACGCCGTTCGCACTCGCGGCGATTCGCCCCCCTCCGCTTTTCGACCGGCAACCAGTAGGCGTTCGGAAGCGGCGATCGTGACAATGAATCCGACGAAGTACGCCAAAAATCCGGGGGCGGCGGCGGATGAATCGCCTGGCGCATATAGATTGCGGTAAAAGGTGGTCACGCCAACACCGACTGCGAGGAGCGCGGCGACGCGGAGCCCGAAGGAATGAACGAGAACGCACGCGAGCAGCAGAGCGACTGCCAGCACCCCGAACGCCACAGGCGTCTGCGTCGGTGGAAGCAATCGATCTGCAAGCGTGATCACCATAACCGCCCCCGCGAGATGAGGTACTGACGCAAGGGCCTTGTGTTCCCAGGTATGGACGCCGTCCATTCGTTCCAGATAGCGCTCCCACAAATGACCGCCGAAGAACGTGAGCGCGGCGATGAGTAGAGTGTACAAAACGAAGGCGGATTGCTCTTCGAATCCGGGTCTACCCATCTGCAAAAACACGTGGTAACAAACATGTGAGGCGGCAAGAAGCAAGACACTGGCCACTTCCACTTGTGGCGTTCTAAGCAGAAAGCCGGCGACTACGAATGCCAGGGCCTCGCCCGCGAGGATGTAGGGCAAGGCCGGGTCGTCTCCAAGGTCGATGATCGAGATGGTCAAGACGATGAGCGCGGCCGCGGCGGCGTGAAGCAACGCGGCCGCGGACCCGCTCAAGTCCAGAAACGTGTTCGCGAGGAACCATTGGCTGCCGACTACCCGGTCGTTGTCGGTAACGGGTTTGACGAATTGTTCGTAGAAACACGCTACTATCGTGAATACGGTGGCGACGCCGACCGCGCTGAACCAATTCGCGGGGACGATCCATGAAGCAATCTCGACGTCGCCCGCTATTCTCACGGCGAGTACGGTGCTGACGAACGTGACCGCCATCAGGCCAAGACCCATGACTTTGAACATGACGGTCCCGCTTCGCTTGTAGGACAACCCCAAACCGACGCATTCCAACGCCATTGCAACGAGCAACCATTCGTGAGACAGATAGGCTTGCAGCGCGAGCGTGAATACCACCACCGCTTTGGCCGCGTAAATCTGGAACAAGTAATTTCGGCGTTGTCCGACCATCGCGGCATAGAAAGCGAAGAACGCTAAAGCGCCCGCGATGCCTAATCGGAAAGCCCATTCGTATTCGGGATAGTGGATCCGAATCGAGAACCAGGTCGCCGTCAAATAGACGAACGAGTTAGCGCCGGCCATGGGCGCGACCGTCTTGCGATACTCTCCGGTGCGTTGTGCGTCCGTAATGCAGGCCAAGGAGAAGACCACAAAAACGAGCGTAAGAAAGCCGTTGCTCAGCCAGAAGTATTCCGAGGGGGTCAGATCGAGTTCCGGTGGTTGGGTGACGAAGAACCCCAAATAGGTCAGATGCGCGGCGACGAGCGCGCCCCATGTAAAGAGCATCCAGCGGTGCGTGAGATGGAACACCAGCGCGACCAGCGACACGACGGCGCTGGTTCCCAAGCTGTAGTACACCTTTTCGGCGGTCACGCCCTCACGCAGACTCAAGACGACGGTGTAATAAATAAGGAAGAGGGAGATGCCCAGGGCCGTTTGGCTGCGCGTGACGTGGCAAATGACGGTCAAGATGAGCAGTACACCCGCCAACACGCCGACACCGATTTCCGGGGCATCAAACGAACGAGTCGATTCGAGGAAAAAACAGGCATAGGTCGTAAAGTATGCGACCGCCAATCCGCAGCCTAGCATGGCGTGCGCGAAGAGGTTCTGGCGGCGGCCACGCGCCACTCCGTATCCAATTGCGATCACCGAAAGCCCGTAGCCGATGCCAATTTTGTGCAGGGGGCTGAACGTTTCGTCCGCCAACGTCATCGCCCCACCCAATACGACGACGGTCACTATGAGGACCGCCAGAATACGCGGCAGCCAGATGCCCCCGATTTGAGACTCGAGGCCTTCTCCCTCCACACCCCCTAGCGCGCGCCCAACATTCTCTCGGATCCCGGCTCCCACCGTTGGACGTTTTTCTCCCTCGGGCAGACTCGGTGGCGCTTCTTCGCCGTCATCGTCTTCGACGAGCGACTCGACCAGGGACGTGAGTTGCCGGACTTGCTCCTCGAGCTGCTCGATGCGCTTCTGCGAATCGTCCTCCGGAACAGGTTGTCGGGCCATCGCGCACATAGTTTCTGGGAGCACCGATCAGGAAACGCGGCCAACGTGAAGCCCGCCGGGCGGGATCAGGCACGTATTCATTTCATAGGATATCAGAGCACGGTGACGGGGCCGAACTGTTTTACGGCGGACCTCCGCATGGGTATACTGGTTCGTCTCGAAGGAACGCACGAATGCGCGTGATAACTTGGGTACTTACGTTCGTGTCCGCCCTCGGATTTCTCTCGGCGTTGATTGGGTTTTCGAGTCAGATACCCTACGGAGACGTCCTAGGCATGCGGGAGTGGGCGATAGCTTTTGTAGTCTGCCTCGTCGTCCTAGTCTTCACGCGACGCCCAATGGACTGAGCCCGTACCCACCCCAATAGGTTGCGATTCGCGGCGGAACGGGGCAGACCGGGAGTGCCCGACGGCGACTCGTTGGGCGATCGGGCCGGACTCGGCTGCGAGGGAACGGAACCGTCCGCGGAAAATGGGGTTTTTGGTGGGACAATCGGGCCGATTCCGGCACGATTTGTGCGGCCGATTGTAAGGATCAGGACGAGCCGCGACTGCAAAACTCCAAGATTCCGAAAGTTGCCTTGTGTCAACAATTTATTTTATTGGATTTACTTGCAATTTTTGGAATTATCGTGCATAGTTCCTTTGGCGTAATAGGTGGACACGCGGCGGGGGAAAGCGGGGCAGGTTTGCCGTTCGTCTGCACATGCACAGTCTAAGTGCATATAATCTATATAGATAGGAGGTGAATCGCAATGCAGTGCAGACTGTGTAACGAAGCGATCGAAGAGCATGAGCTTGAATTCGAAGAGGCTTACAAGATCGATGATGAGTACTGGCATGCGGAGTGTTTTGCCGAGTACTTCGGCGAAGTTTTGGAACAAGTATAACCATTCTCACTTTGCGTAGACCTGGGCCGCCAAATCGGGCCGCCCAGGTTTTTCGTTTTTCTTCGCGCGATCTCGATCGCGAATACCCCTTTTGAAAAAACTCTAGCGGGGGTTGCGCTATTGAGGGATTTCGAGTAGAGTAGCGGGTTGCGAAGTGGACGCACTTCTCGCACGACTAGAGTTTGCCGTCGGGGTGAATCGTGTCGACGAATTGAGTGGTCATCCGGCTATCGTGGGCGAAAAAAACGACAATGGGCGAAGCATCGCTGATTCGGTGCTTCCGTTTGAGCGACCGTTTGTAGATCTCGAGGCGCGTATCGAGCTGTCGGATTCCGAGGAGGAACGCCGAGGGCTCGCCCTCGAACTCGAGCACCAACGCCAAGTCGTGTTCCCGAACCTTTCCGCATGGGAACGCGTGCAACTTGCGCGTCATGCGATGCGGCCGCGCATGCTGGACTATGTCAAGCGCGTTTTCGATGACGTGATCGAGCTACATGGCGATCGCGCGTTGGGCGACGACCCCGCCATGGTCGCAGGGATCGCCCGCTTTCATGGCCGCACCGTGATGATTGCCGGTCAGCAAAAGGGCGTTTCGACCGAGGAAAAGGTCGAGCGCAATTTCGGCATGGCGCATCCCGAGGGGTACCGCAAAGCCCGCCGCATGTATTCGCTCGCCGAGAGATTCGGACTTCCGACCATAACCTTTGTGGACACGCCGGCCGCACACCCCGGCATCGAAGCCGAACAGCACGGCCAAGGCCCCGCGATAGCGCAAAGTATTTTGCATGGACTCCAATTGAGGACGCCGATTTATACCGCGGTGCTAGGCGAGGGAGGAAGCGGCGGAGCGCTCGCAATAGCAGTCAGCGATTGGACGGCGATGTTCGAACACGCGATCTACGTAATCTGCCCGCCGGAACGATGCGCCGAGATTCTTTGGCGCGACGTCGAGAAAAAGGAGCTCGCGGCCGCCGCGTTACGATCCACCGCCGCCGACCTCAAACGCTTTAACGTCATTGACGAAGTGCTTCCCGAGCCGGGCGGCGGCGCCCACCGCAACCCAGATGGCGCCGCGCAAGTGCTCATCGAGTCGATAGATCGATTCCTGGACGGCTGCGTCAAGGGCCGGTGGACCCCGGAAAAGCGCCAACGCAAATTCCAGCGAATGGGAGTATGGCGCGAGCCGCAATTGGCCGTTGCGTCTCCCCAAATGGCCAATGCCGCCGATCAGAGAGGTTGACGGCGGAGTCGCGATTGACCTCCGCGTCCAGCCGAAGGCGTCGCGTTCCGAATTTCGACGGGATGGCGACAGATTCCGTGCTACCGTTACCGCGCCGCCCGCCAATGGAGAGGCGAACCGCGCCCTATGCGAGTGCTTTGCGAAGCGATTGCGGGTCCCGAAGCGCGCGGTGCGAATCGAGCGCGGTGAACACTCTCGAGAAAAAACGGTCCGGATCGACGGTGTTACGATTTCGGACGTCGAGTCGTTATTTACATCGAATGCTTAGACCAGACAAACGAGGAAGGGAACCCGGTGTCCGAACTCAAGAGACAGATCAACGAAGCCCAGCGGCATATCCGCGGCATCGACAAGACGAAACCTGGCGTCGGCATTGTGTTGGGGACGGGCCTCGGGGGGCTCGCCGACAAAATCAACGTTAGCGCGCGCATTCCCTATGGCGAGATCCCCCACTTCCCCACCAGTTCCGTTGCGTCACACGCGGGCGAGTTGATCCTGGGAACACTCGCGGGTAAACAGGTCGTTGCGCTGTCCGGACGATTTCACTACTACGAAGGGTACTCGCTTCAGCAGGTCACATTTCCCGTTCGTGTTGCGAAGGCGCTCGGCGTTCGCACGTTGATCGTGTCGAACGCGTCCGGCGGACTAAATCCCCAGTTTCGCGCCGGCGACCTCATGGTGATTACGGACCATATTAATTTCATGGGCGACAGCCCTCTCGTCGGGCCGAATGACGATTCACTCGGGCCGCGATTTCCGGACATGAGCGAACCGTACACCAAGAAACTCATTGAACTCGCGGAATCGCTGGCCATCGAAAAAAAAATAAAGCTGCAGCGCGGCGTCTATTTGGCGGTGCCCGGTCCCGCGCTGGAGACTCGCGCCGAATACCGCTTCATGCGAATGCTGGGCGCCGACACTGTCGGGATGAGTACCGTCCCCGAAGTTATTGTCGCCGTCCACGCGGGACTCAAGGTATTGGGGTTCTCCGCGATTACGGACGAATGCCTGCCCGACGCGCTGAAACCGGTAAACGTAGAACAGATCATCGCGACCGCAATGCGTGTGGAGCCGATACTCTCGGAACTAGTCTTGGCGTGCCTCGCGAAAATGTGAATCAGGCGGCCTGAGCGTAGCGGGCCCCCGTGATATACTCGACGTTTGTCTATGAAGTCGGCGCTGCACGCCGCAAAGCAGGGAGCACGTGATGACTCTGAAGGTTGTCCGGGGGTTCTTCGTCCTTGCTTGCATGATTATGGGCGTGCTGTGGACGAACTATCTCTGGGGTGACCCGCCCATTGGCGAGGAGATCGCGGATTGGCGGGTCTTACGCTTTTACTTGCTCGGCGGGTTCGGAGGCGTCGCCGTCGCCGGAGGCATTCTTTTCGGCCTCGCCTTCGTGACCCAGGAGCTGTTCGAGCGCCTCTTCCCTGTCTTTATTGCCATCACGCTTTCAATGGTGCTCGGATATTTTCTGAGCCGCTACATCATCATGGTCACGAAGGTTGAAGACCTGACCATGCATGTCTATCTCACTTCGACGCTCGTCCTCGTGTGCGCGATGGTGGGTATCGCTCTGGGACTCAAACACGCTTCGAATTGGGAATCGCTGCGGCGGGAAGTCAAGAAGAAACATATCGAATTCGGCAATCCCAAAATAGTTGATACGAGCGTACTCATCGACGGCCGAATCCGGGATATCGTCCAGACCGGCTTCATCGAGGGCACGCTGATTATTCCGCGCTTTGTTTTGCGCGAACTCCAGCACATCGCCGATTCCGAGGAAACTCTTCGGCGGGCGAAGGGGCGCCGCGGCTTGGAAATTCTCAAGGGACTACAGGATCCGTCGCTGCCAACTCAAGTCGAAGTCGTCGAAGATGACCCTGCGACGGTCCGCGACGTGGACGGCAAGTTAGTAGCGTTGGCCAAAGAGTACAAGGCCATGATCATTACGAATGATTTCAATTTGAATAAGGTCGCGCAAATTGAAGGGGTGGCCGTCCTCAATATCAATGACCTAGCAAACGCGCTGAAACCCATGGCGCTTCCGGACGAGGAACTGACCGTCAAGATCGTGAAGGAAGGAAAAGAAGCGTATCAAGGCGTGGGATATCTCGACGATGGCACGATGATCGTCGTCGACGGCGGGCGCTCGCACGTCGGCAAGAATGTCACCGCAATAGTGACCAGTGTGCTTCAGACCGCCGCTGGTCGAATGATTTTCGCCAAGATGGAACGGTCGGCGTAGAGGCCGCCTTTGATCGCCCGCGCGTTGATTGCCGCTGCCGGCGAGGGCCGGCGCTTAGGGGCCGACGTACCCAAGGCCCTGGCCGATTTGGGTGGCGTGCCGCTATTCGTTCATTCCCTTTTGAGTTTCGAACGCGCCGGAATGCTCGATGGCGCGGTCATCGTGGCGCCACCTATGCACGCGGGCGCGATCCAGGAAATTATCGGATCGCGATTTCCTGAACGCGAGATGACCATCGTTCCCGGCGGCCGTACGCGCCAGGAAAGCGTCTGGAACGGACTCAGTGTGGTTCCGGCGGATACCTATGTCATAGCCATTCACGACGCGGCCCGGCCGTTTACGCCCCCTGCCGCCATTCGTGCATCGGTCGAAGCGGCCGCCGCGTATGGCGCAGCCACGGTCGCTATTCCTAGTTCGGACACGATTCTCGAAGCGGACGAAAACTCGTTCCTCAACCGCACGCCGGACCGCAGCCGCCTATGGCAATGCCAAACGCCTCAAAGTTTCCGGCTCGACGTGATTAAGGCGGCCTACGTCAATGCGCGGGCCAAGGACCTCGCCGCCACCGACGATGCGACCCTTGTGCGGCGCAATGGTGGAACGGTGAAGCTGATCGACGGCTCGCCGTATAATTTCAAAATTACGCTCCCGGAGGACCTTCGTCTCGCGGGAGCCATGATCGCGTCGGGCGTGCTCGACGCGCCGGGGGACTACGCCAGTGGGATTTCGGATCGGACTTGGCTATGACGTTCATCGTCTCGAGGCGGGCCGGCCTCTCGTCCTCGGCGGTGTCGTAGTTCCGTTCGACAAAGGTCTTGCCGGACACTCCGACGCGGATGCCCTGACGCACGCGGTCATCGACGCGCTGCTTGGCGCGCTCGCGCTCGGTAACATTGGCCAACACTTTCCCGACGATGACCCTGCGTACAAGGACGCGGACAGCCTCGTGTTGCTTTCACACAGCGCTGGACTGCTCAAACAGACCGGGTATCGGATAGAAAATATCGATTCCAACATAATCGCCGAACGGCCCAAGCTGAGTCCCTATCTTGACGCGATGCGAACGAATCTCGCGCGAACACTCGGTATTTCCCGGGACCACGTGTCAGTAAAAGCAAAAACAAATGAAGCAGTCGGGCCGGAGGGTCGCGGCGAATCCATTCGCACCGAGGCCGTTGTTCTGCTAAGCGGCGGTGAATAGAGTCATGACGGAAAAGGTCCGGCTGGATATCCTTGTGCAAGAGCGGGCTGGCGTGTCTCGATCCAAAGCCCAGGGCCTTATCCATACCGGCAACGTAATCGACAGCGAAGGCGAGCCGCTCCGCAAACCGGGACAACTTATCGATCGCGAGACCGCGATAGCGATCAAGGCCGCGCAAAAATACGTCAGCCGCGGCGGCGAAAAACTGGAAGCAGGGCTTCGTGAATTTGGATTGAATGTTCACGGCCTGGTCGCGCTCGACGCGGGCGCATCGACCGGCGGATTCACGGACTGTCTCCTTCAGCATGGCGCGGCCAAGGTATACGCCATCGACGTCGGTTATGGCCAGATCAATTGGTCGCTGCGTCAGAATGATCGCGTCGTGGTCATCGAGCGCACGAACGTTCGTACGCTCGATCCCGCGCTTATCGCGGATCCCATCGAATTCTTCTCAGCCGACTGTTCATTCATCTCCCTGAAGTTGGTCTTACCCGGCATCATTCCGGTGCTAGGTTCCCGTGCCAAGGGCGTTGTCCTCGTAAAGCCGCAATTCGAAGCCGGTCCCGAGCGTGTGGGCAGAGGCGGTGTCGTGCGGGACGCCACAGTACATGACGCCGTCCTCGCGGACATCGAACGCGCGGCGCTCGAACTCGGATTTGACGTGCGCGGCGTAGTCCCCTCCCCCCTGCTCGGCCCCGCGGGCAACCGGGAATTCCTAATGCACCTGCATTGGTCACGGTCGGCGTAAGACGGCGATGCTTCAATTCCTCCGCATCCGCGATTACGCCCTCATCGAGGACATCGAGGTCGAATTCCATGACGGGTTTAACGTCCTCACGGGAGAGACCGGCGCAGGCAAATCCATCATCGTCGGCGCCCTCAACCTCGTGCTCGGCGCGCGCGCTTCGAGCGAGGCGGTTCGAACGGGAGCGACCAAGGCCCGCATCGAAGCCAGTTTTCGAATCACTGCCGCGTCCCAAAAACTAGCCAATCTTCTCCGCGAGCATGACATCGAGACCGAGGACGGAGTGTTGCTGCTTGCGCGCGTCGTTTCCGCGGAAGGTGGAAGCCGCGCCTACGCCGGTGGTCAGACTGTGCCTCTTGCCGTTTTGGCGGCTATCGGCGACGAACTAGTCGATCTGCACGGCCAACATGAACATCAGTCGTTGTTGAACAATGACACGCAGCTTTCCCTGCTGGATTCGTTTGCCGGGTGCGACCAGATGCGTCAGACCGTGGCGAACTTGGTTGGCGAACTTCGCGAGATCGAGCGCGAACTCGCGGCCCACGAAGGTGACGAACGCGAGCGTGAACGCCGCGCCGATTTTTTGCGCCACGAAATCGGCGAAATAGATCGCGCGGGCCTGGCGTCGGGCGAAGAGGAGGAATTGCGCGCGCGCAGAAACGTAGTCGCCAACGCCGAGAAAATTGTCGCCGCCGCCTCGCTGGCGCACGGTGCGCTCTACGAGAACGACGCCGGCGATTCCGCCCTCGAGCGCGTATCGCAGGCGCTACAAGCCCTCGAGGATTTGGCCGCAATCGACCAGCGCTTCGCGGGAATGGTCAATGACTTGAACGCGGTCATGGATCAGATCGGGGCCGTGGCGGATGAGGTCCGGGAATTCACTTCACTCGGCGAATACGACCCTTCGGAACTCGATTCACTGAACTCGCGGCTCACCACGATCCGAGATCTCGCCCGAAAATACGGCGCGACGGTGGACGATATCCTCGCGTACCGGGAGCGCTCCGCGGCTGAACTTGCGGCTTACGAAAACCGCGACGCTCGCCTCGAAGCGCTCAACAAGGACCGGGGCCGATTGCAATCACAGGCCGGTGAAGCCGCGTCCAAACTTTCCTCGGAACGCGCCAAGGCCGCACGCAAGCTGAACAAGGCAATCACGACGGCCCTTCAAGACCTCGGCATGGCGGGCGCACTATTTGTCGCCGGTATCGAACCCTGCGGCCTCAATCGGAACGGAGCGGACCGCGTGTCGTTCCTGCTCGCGGCGAATCCCGGCGAGCAACCCAAACCGTTGCAACAAGTCGCGTCCGGCGGCGAGATATCCCGGGTTATGCTCGCGATCAAATCCGTATTCGCCGAAAGCGATGCTATTCCCACGCTAATCTTCGACGAAATTGACGCAGGCGTTGGCGGCGCCGTTGCTAATCGCGTCGCCGAGAAGCTGCACGCACTCTCCGCGCACCGCCAAGTCCTGTGCATCACGCACCTCGCGCAGATCGCCGCCCGCGCAGGCACGCATTTCCACGTCTCGAAGGACGCCGGAAACGGCCGCGTCCGGACCCACGTCGCCCGACTCGACGCCAACGCGCGTGTCTCCGAGGTCGCCCGCCTCCTCGACGGCTCCGTCACCGGCGTTAGTATCGAACACGCAAAATCCCTGTTGGCTTCGCGCAACAACGCCTAGTAGCCAAGCGAGCTCATCGTCTCGTCGAATAGCGGCCGCAACAGAAGATCGATCTCGAACGGTTCGCGCGGCGGCGACGGCCGTAACGCATCTTCGCCAAATTCCAACAGCTCCGGATCCGGCGGCAATTCGCAGAAGTCCAGCAACGCGGCCAACTCGGTTCGGGGCGATTCGCACAGCGTTTCATAGTGGACAAAGCGCACCGCGTCCGGCCATTGCTCCTTCGCGCGGATGCACTCCCGCATCACCGCGATCCACTCGACTACGGCCCGGTCCGTCTGCGACGACAAGCTCCGCACGCGTTCCATGACCCGCGCGAAATAGGGATCGTCCATAAGAATTTGTTCAACAAGATAGTTCCAACGCCGATCGTTCCGCCCCCACCAGTCCGTGATTTCGCCATTGGAAGAATCGCCGTAAGTCGCCGACCAAGTTTCTATCGAACGGCAGGTATCCCAACCGTTGCGGACCGTCACCAAGAACTTTGAACCCGGAAAAATCGCGCGCAGGAATGGGATTCGAAAGGCCCAATCCGATTTGTCGAGTACGCGTGAGGCGCCGGTCAATCGCAGGTACGCGCCGTAGAGACGGCGAATGTTGCGCGAGACGTCCTCCGTGGCGTCTTCCTCGCCCATGCGGTACTTTGCCGGACGGAGCGTGTAACTTCCGATGAGGTCCTCATCGGGACACGCGGAATACCACATGCCTTTCGGTTCGTTGAGGAATCCGACGCGCGGATGAAATGACAGCACCAAGCCGAGAATCGTGGTACCGCTCCGTCCGGTCCCGAAAATATAGATGGGTTTTTCGACGCGCACTAGTTGCGGCAATCGCTTCTCGATCGCCATGTGCGACAGAACGATCGGATTGATCCATCGCCCTCGCTGCAGCAACGCGCGGCCCTCGAACAGGCCCATGGAAAGCACGCGCGTGACGGCCCTGAGCGGACGCCGCCGAACATACGCCGGGTGCAATTGAGCAAACATCAACGCGCGCCTATCCGCCTGCTGCTTATCCGGCGTGCGAAACTTCGTGACGCCGTTCGAGTTCAATTGCGCCGCGCCAACCAGGGGCCGGGGCGCAGGCACAATCGATGTCGAGTTCGGAAAACGGCGCCAGCCCGTTCCGGGTCGCAACGACAATGTCCTCTGGCGACGATACCGGCGCAAGGGCGAAGGGAGTATCTTCGTACGCATTGCGCAACAGTGGGATCTTTTCCCAGTCGAACCCCATGACTCGCGCCCCGACGGTGTCGCACACAACCGGATTCCAAGCCCCGATTAAGCACCCAGCTTGATTCGGGCGGGGAAACAATGGGCCGCGCCCCTCCCCCATTACGATTCCGTCGGCGAGGCAAAAGTACCGGCGTCGCGGCTTGTCTACGAAGCCCAACTCGCGATCATAAAAAAACAACGCGCTGTTCAGATCGAGCACCATCCGCCAGACCGTGTCATTTCCATGCCACGCGCCTCCCAACTCGAAAAACGTTTCAGCGGCCTGCGACTGTTCGAGTTCCTTACTCGGCCGCATGCGGTGCCAAATCCACCGGGACGCGTCCCATAGCCTCCTGTTACGTCCCTGCAAAACAGATCGCGCGCGGCTATACGCCCACTTCCGAATCGATGGCCGCGCCCACTCGTCGCCCCCGAATGCAACGCTGCCCCTTCGGTAGTGCGGCAGCCAGCTTTTTTGCGCGTTGATTCCGACGATATTTTTCAATGCCCCCGTCATGCCGGCCTTCTCGTGGGTCTTCAGTTTCGGAACGTTGATGAACACGTCCGCGTCGAGGGCGGTCCTGCAAATGAAATACTCGTGAACGCCGGGCCTGTGGTGCGCGCTGGTTTCTCCGTTCTCGTAGTCGGTCACCGCGAAACGCGGCGATTTTTCCTCGCAGAGCGGCTGGAGCCAGCTACGTTCGCCTAAATCAATTGAGCTATATCCCTTGGGATCGCCGGCCTGCTCGATGGTCTCCTCGAAAAAGAATTCTTCCGTCGCGCGTTGGCGAAACGGGCGAAGATCCAACAATTGAACGTCAACTTTTCGTTCCTCGAGGAAGTACCCGACGAGGTCTCGAAGCCCATTGGCGGCGACGATGGCGTCAAAATCGGCGCTTTGCAGGGGCACGTCTCCCACGATGATGCGAACGTCGTTGTTCGCCGCAAGCAGGCAATAGTCGATGAGCGGCCGTATCACGGACGCATGCGTGTACACGCAATTCGTGCCGAGCGTCTCGCGCACTTCGTGCAGCACCAAATTGGGCTTAATGAAGACCGTGTCGCCCGGGCGGACGAACTCCTGAAACGGATTCCAGCGTGGAGTGTCGAAGTTCTCGGCATCAAGTTCCAGCAGCCGGAGAACTTCGCGCACGCCTTCATATACCCGATTCCCGCGCGATACTCGATGCGGCGCGGCACTAAACTCGGGATAGACTTGGTCCGGATGGAATGGTGCGTCCTCCGGATATGAGGCGCCCGGATCCACAACCAAGGCGCAATTTGGATTGTCTATCGTCATGGCGTCCGCTAATTCTACGCCAATTACGGCTGCGTTAACAGCGGGGCGTTTTGTTATGCCGTATTGTTTCCCCGTTCAACGAGTTTCGAGACCGTATATCGATACTTGCCCGATTCCAAACAGGGAATGTCCGGC
>CAYXRK010000141.1:0-12937 GCA_964467615.1 uncultured Nitrospirales bacterium
TGGCGGAGCCGCGCGCCGCTTCGCGGCGACATTATTGATATTGGCGGGGGGGGTGATGGCTGCACCGGGGTATGACGAGGTGTTTGATTCTGGGTCGCAGTTGTATTTGGGGGGCGACTATGGGGCGGCGGCGGCGCGGTTTCAGGAGTTGGCGGATCGGGGGGTGGTGAGCGCGGAGATCTTTTATAATTTGGGGAACGCGTATTACCGGGCGGGGGACGTGCCGCGGGCGATTCTGAACTATGAACGGGTGCTCCAGTTGCGTCCGGATTTTGATACGGCTCGGGAGAACTTGTATCGGGCGGTGGATCGGACGGAACGGCGGCTGCCTCGGCCCGCGCCGCCGACATGGGAACAGGCGCTGTTCTTTTGGGACGATGCGCTATCTACTCGGGGCGCATTGTTTTGGGCGGGATGCGCGTGGGGCGGCTTCTGGCTGTTGTTGGCGGCGGGCCGGTTTCGGAGCGTCCGATATGCGCGGATTTTTGCCTCGGTCCTTCTCGCCGCTTCTGGGGCGCTGACGGCCTCTTGGTGGGTCAAGGCGCATCCGATGGCGTTGGCCGTGGCGGGGGCGGAACGCGTTCCCGTACACTACGGGACTGATGAGAATGAGACGATCCGGTTTGAACTGTTGTCCGGCGACCGCGTGGAAGTGGACGGGGAAACGGCGGGCTGGGTGAGGGTTGTGACCCATGATGGCGAGCGGGGCTGGGCGCGGAGAGACGCGATGCTGCTGGCTGGCCCGCCGTATCGCGATTGGGCGGATCCGGCGGTGGATTCGGACGGGGCGAAACCGGCGGAGACGTCGTGAAAGCTTGCGTTCACCTGGAAGGGAATAAAATGAGGTAGTGCTGATCGCCGAGCACGAGCACGAGCACGAGCACGAGCACGAGCACGAGCACGAGCACGAGCACGATGACGAATGACGAATGTCGATGACGATGACGATGACGATGACGATGACGATGACGAATGACGATGACGAATGACCTTTGCTATTGGATTTCTCGTTCAGAACATTGGCGACCACTATCGGAACTTTCGAGGCAGGCACGGTTGTGATTCCAGGTTTTGAGGCGCTTGTTGAACAGGCGCGTTGTAAGGACCCGGCGTTCCAGACGTTGTCGCAGGGGGACCGTCTCGCGGCGACGAAGGAATTCATCCGGGTGCGGCGCGGAGAAATTCTTGCACGGCACCGGGAGGGTGCTTCGGGATCGGATATTGTGCGGGCGTTGACGGAACTTGCGGACGAGGTCGTCGGGGGCGTGTTGGATTTTGCGTTGTACTCGGTGTCCAAGCGGCGGAATTTTTTGCAGAAGGTGGCGTTGTGCGCGCAGGGGGGGTATGGCCGGGCGCAATTGAACCCGCACTCGGACCTGGACATTGGCCTCATTTACGAGGGGTGGATCGCGCGGGACGTTGAAGTGGTATGCAGTTACATGGGCCCGCTTTTGTGGGACGCGGGGTATCGAAACTCGTTTGTCAGCCGGACCGTGAAGGAAGCGGTGGCGTTGGCGAAACGCGACACGAAGGTGTACACGAGTTATGTGGAGTGCCGGCTGATCGCGGGGGCGGGCGCGCCGTTTGCGAAGTTGACGATGACGCTTCGGAGTATGCGGCCGACAGACACGCAGGCGCGGTTCGCCGAGGTGAAGCTGCGCGAACGTTCTGAGTCGCTTGCGGAACAGCACCGCGATCTCTATTCGCCGGAGCCGCACGTCAAAGAAGGCGCCGGAGGGTTGCGCGACTATCACGCGGCGCTGTGGTTGCTGGCGACGGCGTTCGACGTCCGGTCGCTGGACGATGCGGTGAGCCAGGAGATCGTGACGGAGGAGGAGCGGCTCGAACTGGCGGAGGCGATCGACGTTTTGTTCCGCGTCCGGAACGAACTGCATTTCCTTGCCGGGAAGGAGGAGGACCTTCTGACGTTCGCAAATCAACGGGCGGTGGCGCTGGCATTCGGGTACATCGACTCGACGCAGGACGATCCTTCGCGGTTCATGGAGGACTATTACGGCGCGGCGCGGCGGGTGCGCAGGTTTCTGCGGAAGGTGGCGCGTGCGTGCGACTATAAGGACGCGGGCGGGCTGTTGGTATCGCCGCGGGCCGAGACGGCGGAAATGACGGTCGAGGACGGGGAGCTTTACGCAGGGCTGAGCGATCCGCGTTGGTTCGAGGAAAACCCAGCGCGGCTGATGCAGGTGTTCTGGGAGTGCGCGCGGCAGGGGGCGGTGTTGGCGCACCCGAGTGAACGGTTAGTCGAGCAGAACGTGCATCTGATTAACGACAGTTTTCGAAGCAGCGATTTGGTGCGGCGATTTTTTCTAGCGATCTGCAACCGGCCGTTGTGGTCTGGCCATGCCCTTCGGCAGGCGTCGGCGGCGGGCGTGCTGGGGCGGTACATCCCGGAGTTCGCCGCGGTGCAGGACGTCGTGCGGTATGCGGATTTCCACACGTACCCGGTGGACGAGCATACCATTCGGGCCGTCGAAGCGTTGTCTGCGTTGGCTTCGATGAAGGGCCCGGTGGGGAACTGTTTGCGGAACGCATTCGAGCATCTGACGGATCCGTACATCCTGGTGCTTGCGCTGCTGTTTCACGATCTCGGCAAGGCGTCGGGCGAGGAGCACGTCGAGGAGGGGGTGGTCCTTTCGCGGCGGATATGCGAACGGATCGGGCTGGCCAACGAGGACGCTGAACGGATCGAATTCCTCGTGCGGCACCACATGCTGATGAGCAACGTTGGGATGTATCGGGACTCGGACGATCCGGCGGTGGTGGATTATTTCGCGAAGATCGTGAAGACGGAGGACCGGTTGCGCGCGTTGTTTATCTTGACGTATGCGGACATGACGGCGGTTGGGCCGAACGTCTGGAACGATTGGAAGGGGACGCTGCTGCTCAAGTTGTATCTTCGCACGGAGCGTGCGTTGATCGGGCGGGCGCAAACGCCGGACGAGCAATTCTGGAAACAGCCGAAAGCGGACGACGTTCGGGCGCGTTTGCCGGAGGAGCTGAAGGGCAAGCTCGAGGAGCATTTGAAGGACCTCGGCGAGCGGTACTTCGCGGCGTTCTCGGCGGAACACATTGCGTGGCACCTCGAATGCATCGACGAAGCGGAAAAGACGGGGATGTGCATCCGTTGCGATCCGAATGAAGAGACCGAGATGAGCGAAGTGGTGATTTGCTGGCCCGATCACCGGGGCATGTTTGCGGAGATCGCGGGATGCTTCGCTTCGCAGGTGATTGACGTGAACAACGCCGCGCTGTTCACTCGGTCAAACGGAATGGCGCTGGATTCGTTTACGGTGACAAACGCGCACCGGCGACGGCCGTTGACGAAGACGCAGTTCGAGGCGGTGGAGAAGATTCTGCGGGGGGTGTTGAGCGGGGAGCGGCCGGTCGAGGAGTTTTTGGAGCAATCGAGGCGGAGGTTGTACGGATTGTTGCAGGCGCCGGTGCCGGTGCCGACGCGGGTGACGTTCGACAACGAGTCGTCGCAGATGCACACGGTGATTGACATCGAAGCGGGAGACCGGACGGGATTGCTGTATGATATGGCGCGAGTGTTGCGGGACATGAATGTGAACGTCGTGGCGGCGCGGATCGTGACGGACGCGCGCCGTGTGCGGGATTCGTTTTATGCGTTGTTGGACGGGACTAAGATAGAGGACAAGGAATTTCAGGCCGAGCTTTCCGAGGCGCTGAAAAATGCCATTCATCCGCGGCCGGCCGTGGAGATTACAGGAGATATCGCATGAAGAAGTCATTTCAACACGCAATCGTCGGCGCGCTTGCGGCGGCGTTGCTCATCACGCCGGCCGTCGCGGAAAGTCCGTTGCTCAAAGAATTCCAGGATGCGTTCATCAGCCTCGGCGAAGCGGTGTTGCCGTCGGTCGTGGAGATCACGTCGCAAGGCGGCAACCGCGACGAGCAGTCTCGCGAGGAGTTGTTCCGGTTTTTTGGCACTCCGCCGGATGGAGGGGGCGAAGGTGGAGAAGGAGGCGAGGGGGGCGAACAGCCGCCGGGCCCGCCGGAGAACCAAGGGCCGTTGCCGCCGATGGTCGCGACGGGTTCCGGGTTTATTTTTGATGCGGCGGGACACATCGTGACGAACAATCACGTGGTGGAAGGTGCGGAGAAAATCACGGTGCATTTGTCCAACGGGAAAGAGCTTCCGGCGGAGGTGGTGGGCAGGGATCCGGACACGGACGTGGCGGTCGTCAAGATTGATCCGACCGGGCTGGACTTGAAACCGGTGACGGTGGGCGATTCGGATCTGCTTAAGGTGGGTCAGTTTGCGGTGGCGCTTGGAAGTCCGAGGGGATTGACGGGATCGATCTCGTTTGGGCATGTATCCGGACTTGGGCGGGAACGATTGAATCTTCCGGACGAAAAGCTTCGGTTTCAGCACTTCATTCAGACGGACGCCGCGATCAATTTGGGGAACAGCGGCGGGCCGTTGTGCGACATAGACGGGAACGTAATCGGTATCAATATCGCTATTGTGTTTGGGGCGAATTCGATTGGCTTCGCGATCCCAATCAACCGGATCAAAGCGGTGGTACCGCAGCTTATCGCTGACGGCCGGGTCGTTCGGGGATGGCTGGGCGTGCAGATTCGGGAAGTGGCGGCGCAGGCGGGGCTGGAGGGCGTGGAAGTGAAGGACTTCGTGGAGGCGTTGAAGCTGCCGGACGAGCAGGGCGCTTGGATTGACAAGCTGACGCCGCAGGGCCCGGCTGAAAAAGCGGGATTGAAACCGGACGACGTGGTGTATCGAATAGACGGAGCGGTCGTGAAGGACGGGACGGACCTGATCAATCAGATATCGATGATAAAGCCAGGGACGGTATCGCAGCTCGACGTTTGGCGCGAAGGGCAGGAGATCAAGGTGCCGGTCGAAATTGGTGAATACCGCGGGATGGAGACGGCGCTGTTTGGGCCGGACTTTTTGGGGATTCACGTGACGAAATTGGAGGCGGATGCCGAGGATCTTAAGCGGTTTGGGCTCCGGGAAGATCTCAAGGGAGTGGTGGCGGGTGCGATCGTGCCGAAGAGTCCGGCGGAGGAAGCGGGGATCCGCCGTATGGACGTTATCGTGAAGATCGCGCACAAGGATGTAACCGACTTGGAGTCGTTTCGCGCGCTCATCAAGGAAAATGCTGAGCCCGGAAAGACGCTGTTAGTACGAGTCGCTCGGCCCAACAGCGAAGACGAATCGAAATTCCTAAAGGTGCCGGAAGACTACAAGTTCTAGCGGGCCCGCGGTGCGCGCACTTGCCGAGCAGCCGCGGCTGGCGGCGCTGGTCCTCGGCGGCGCGTTTTTTGCGGCCGCGGCCACGGCCCGGGTGCTCGAGCCGGATCCGCGCGGTTTTGGAACGCATGAGCAGCTCGGGTTTCCGTCCTGCCAAATGCTTTCGTTGACGGGCGTTCCGTGCCCGTTTTGCGGGATGACGACGGCGCTGGCCCACATTGTTCGGGGCCGGGTATTGGACGCGTTCTCCACGCATCCCGCAGGAACAATTCTTTTTCTCAGTGGAGTGTGCGGGGTATTCGGGGCATTGGCAAGCGAACACAGGCGGCGGGTGTGGTGGTCGAGTTTCGCGCGTTTCGGCGCGGGGCGATTGCTGGGAGTTGCGGGAGGCGTATTCGGCGTCAGTTGGCTTTATGTGATTGGAAAAACGCTACTTTAGTATTGAACGGGTCGATTCCAGCCACTATACTTTCGCGCAGGGTTGGCACGTTTTTTTAGTCCGAAGTGGGAGGGTGGAGTGTGCGCAAAGAGACTCAAGATCATTCGCAGAGACGGGTCCTGATCGCCGACGACGAGAGCACAGTACGGCACTTGCTTTCACGGATTGTATCGGAATCGATGGGCTGTCAAACGGCGCTGGCGAGCAGTGGCGACGAAGCGCTTGATATGTTGGCCAGTGAAGACTTCGACGTACTGCTGACCGACATGGTCATGCCTGGGCTGAACGGGCTCGATTTGATCCGTGCCGTTCACGAGCGCTGGCCCAACGTCGACATTGTGGTGGAGACCGGGTTCCCCGATGCGTTCCCGTTCGTGGAAGTGGTGCATGCCGGAGCGAAAGACTTCATCGCGAAGCCGCACCATCCTCAGGAATTGGAAGCGAAACTGACGCGACTATTCATGGAACGCGGTTTGCGGGAGAACCTGCAACTCGCGGAGGAAAAGTACCGCGGGCTGTTTCAGTTGAGCATGGATGGCAACGTCGCGTTGGATCGGGAATCGCTCGAGGTCATCGAGGCGAACGCGGCGTTCACCGCTATCACGGGGCACTCGGAACAGGCGGTACTAGGAAGGCCGTTCTACGATTTTGTAAAACCAACGGAACGCAGTCGGTTTGAGACGGCCTTCAAAATTTTTCGGTCCGGCGGCCAGGGCGCGCTGGGGGACGTGGCGTTTGTTCAAGCGAACGGCGAAGAGGTGTCGATGGACGTGAGCGTTTCGTTCATCGAAGTCCCGGAATCCAAGATGATATTGCTTCAGTTCAAGGACGTGACCGTCAAGCGGCTCGAGGAACAACAGTTTGTCGCCGCGGCGCAGACGGACACGCAGACCGGGCTTGCGAATAAGCGTTTGCTGACGATGCAGCTGGAGAACATGCTGGGCGATGCGCGTCGCGAGGGCATCCCGGTTTCGGTGCTTTTCATCGACCTTGACAATTTCAAGGCGTGCAATGACACCTACGGGCATGCCTCCGGTGATGAGGTGCTGTCGACCGTGGGCCGCGTCATTCGGGATTCCATTCGTGACTCGGATCTGGCGTTCCGGTACGGGGGCGACGAATTTGCGGTGCTGCTGCGCGGCGCCGCCCGTGAGACCGCGCTGCAGGTGGCGCACCGTGCGCGGACGGCGTTCGAGCAAGCGAATACATTTGGCACGACGTTGAGCGTCGGGATAGCCCAGTTTTCGCCCGAAATGCTTGCAGCGGACCTGCTCAAAGCCGCAGACAGCGCTCTGTACCGCGCGAAATCGGACGGCAAGAATTCGGTCATGGTGGCGTAGAACATCGCGATTGCGACCGCGACTGGTTGCTCTCGAGAAAACACGATTCGCGGCAACCAAGAAGAAAAGAACCCAACGCTGAGGCGCAAAGATCGCGAGGGGACGCGGAGAAGACCACTTCGATGTCCGTAACCCGCCGAGAGATCGTCAAGCATCTCGAGAGCAACGGCTTTGAGTTACGCCGTGAAGGCGGCAATCACTCGATTTATGCCAAGGGAACGAAGCGTGGTTCCGGTAAAACGCCATCGCATCTTTGACAGGATCACGGCGAACGCACTCTGCAAGCAGGCGGGCATCGATCCGAAGTTTTGAATCCGACGGCCAGCTTGGCTCCCGCGAGATTGACCTACACTTCGGCTGGCATGCGCTCGAACAAGGCGTTTCCGTCGGGGATTTCGAGACCGGAGTCCTTGTATTCGGCGATCATTTCGCGGAGCGCGTCTTGGAGCATCTCGCGGCAGGCTTCAAGCGTTTCGCCCTCGGTAATTACTTCGGGCCACTCGACGAGTTGGCCCATGTAGCCGCTTTCAATCTTTCTGTATTTTGCAGTGTAGTTTTGAATCATCGAAATCGTCTCGTCGCGGATACTATCGTATCAGAAACGAGGGCAGAGCGAACATGAATAGCGGTGACGGGCGCGAAGAGCTCTAACCCGCATATCTCACCCAACTTGGCCTCGGGGGTGAGGCGATAATTTAGGTTGCGATGTGAGACTGTGTTCGAGCGTTGTCCTGATATGGGACGGCGTCGTAGTAGAAGACGCGATACAGCATGGACCAGGGATTCGCGACGGCATAGACCTCGTTCAGCTTCGTTAGGTGGCCACTGACCAGCCAATCGAGGCAGTGGAGAATGTGCTCGATCTTACTATCGTCGTCTGGGAAGAGTTGAACGGAAGGCAATCGCTTCAGGAAAAAGCCGACGACGACGAAAATCGCAACGCGAGGGGTCATGCGTGCGTTCGCCCAAAAAATGAAAGCCCCAAGGCAGCCATGCCACTCGTGATGATCGAGAGCGACCGGCCGACCAGGGGGCTGATTGGCGCATCAACTAAATATACAGTAACACATGGGGGCCTAAATTTCATTTCCTGCTCCGGATGCGATAGTAGACTGCAAAGCGAAATCAGGAGGCAACTTTTGGCGGTTGGGGCGATTGGATCGCCGGCTGTCCGGCCCGGCAAGAGCCTCGCCCCCCCTTTGCTATACTGGAGTCCTGCGCGGGTGCGCCGCGTGAGGCCGCAGGGGACCGGTAACGGGCGGCCTGACGTGACAGGGGGAACTTTGCGATGGCTTTCGGAGCGGCGTCCGCCGCCGTGCTTCCGCGATCCGGCCCGTCGGCCGCGGGGGGTAGCGCGATGAACCGGCGCGTGCATTTTGTCGGCGCGGGCGGAATCGGAATGAGCGGCCTTGCGGAGGTCTTGCTCAACCTGGGCTACGACGTTTCAGGCTCCGACCTTAGCGCGTCGCCCATTACGGCGCGGCTCGAGACGTATGGGCTTCGATTCACCGAAGGCCACGACGCGCAAAACGTCGCTGGGGCCGAAATTGTTGTCGTTTCCGCGGCGGTGCCGGTGGACAATCCCGAAATCGTCGAGGCGAGGCGGCGGGGCATTCCGGTCATTCACCGGAGCGATCTGCTGGCGGATCTGATTCGATTGAAGCCGAACGCGGTGGTCGTTGGCGGTACGCACGGGAAGACTACGACGACCTCGATGATCAGCGCGATCTTGGACCATGCGAACATCGGTGCAACGTCGTTGATTGGCGGGATTCTGCATCGAAGCGGGACGAATGCGCGATGGGGTACGGGCGAGTACATCGTGGCGGAGGCGGACGAGCACGACGGATCGTTCTTGCGGTTGCACCCGACGATCGGCGTCGTGACGAACATCGACGAAGAACACCTGGAGCACTACGGGACGCTCGACAACATCAAGCGGGCGTTCATCGATTTCTGCAATCAAATCCCGTTTTACGGCTATTCGATTGTCTGTCACGACGACGAACAGGCGCGGTCCATATTGCCGTCGCTTGAGTGCGTGACGGTGACGTATGGGCTAGAGGAGGGCGCGGGCATCGTGGGGCGGAACGCACGCCTTTCGGGTGCGGCGCCGGGCCAGCCATTGGCGTCTCAATTGGACCGGTTGTCAACGCGAATCGACGTGGAGAACCGTGACTCTCGGTTCGGAAAGATTGGGCCGATTGGAACGTTCGAAGTGCGGGCGCTGGGATTGGGCAATGCGCGGAACGCGCTGGCGGCGTGCGCGGTTGGGATGTGTTTGGGGATGCGGTTTGGCCTTATCGCGGACGGCCTGCGGGAGTTCGACGGCGTGCGGCGGCGGATGCAAGTGCGGGGCGAAGCGCGGGGGGTCACGGTCATCGAGGATTACGCGCACCACCCGACGGAGATAGCGAACACGCTCGAGGCGGTGCGGTGGGTGAATCCGAAGCGGATCGTGTCCGTGTTTCAGCCGCACTTGTACACACGCACCAAGTTCCTTGCGAAGGAATTCGCGCAGGTATTGAGCACTGCGGATCGCGCGATCGTGACGGACATCTACGGATCGCGGGAGGCGCCGATGCCGGGGGTCGATTCGGGGCTCATCGTGGACGCAGCTCGGGCGCTAGGCTCAGGCCGGGTCGAATTGGTCAACGACATGCGTGCGGTGCCGGAGCACATCGCGCCGGACCTGCGCGAGGGCGACGTTGTGCTGGTGTTGGGCGCGGGGGACATCAACCGGATTGTTGAACCGTTGTTGCAGCAACTTGGGCAGTCATGAAGAAGCGAAAAAAACAGGCGGCGCGAAGCCGGCCACCGCGGCGAACATCTCGCTGGAAACCTTCGCGTTTAGCGAACTCGCTGGAGGCGCTGCTCTGCGCGGCGTTGCTCGCGGGGTTCCTAGGCGGCTTCTATAACTTTAGCCGCGCCTACGCGGGGTTTCGCGTTTGGAAACTTCAGATTGACGGGGTCCGCCATCTCGACGAGCAAACGATCGCGGAGGCATCAGGAATTACGCCGCGAGACCCGATCTTTTTTTTCGACGCCGAGGCGGCGGCCCGGGCCGTCGAGACGCTTCCTTACGTTAAGACGTGCGCCGTGGCCATTGATTTTCCGGATGTGATCAAATTGTCGGTGGTGGAGAGGAAGGAATGGGCGAGTTTGCTGATCAACAGCCGCGCGTTCGCGATCGACAACGAGGGCATTGTCTTGCGCGAGTATGCGGCTGACGAGATGCCGCTTACGCCCTTCATCACCGACGTGCCCGGTTTGGAATTTGTGGCGCCCGGTCAACCAGTGAAGAACGAGGAATTTCGTGAGGCAATGGCCGTGCTTAAGGCGTTTAACGCAAACGCCGCTTCGACCGAGGTGACCGTGTCCGAGGTGGCGGCGGGATCGGTGGACGACATCCGGATGTACTGCGACGAGTTGCCGTACGAGTTGCGCTGGGGCCGCGGCGACTACGACGAACAGGCCCGCCGGCTAGCGGTATTTTGGTCGGAGGTCGGGTTGGCGCGTCACCTGACCGAGTATCTTGACCTTCGATTCGGCCGGAACATCGCGGCGAAATAACGTCAGCGCGAAGAGTCGGTCAGCAACATTCCCTTCAACTCCGCCATGAATTCATTCAAGTCCTTGAATTGGCGGTAGACGGACGCGAAACGGACAAACGCGACGTCATCGAGCGCGCGCAACTTGGTCATCACGGCTTCGCCGAGATTTTCGGTCGTTACTTCGTGCTCGGTGTTGCCGAATAGGGTCCGCTCGACGTCGTCGATCAAGGCTTCGATCTGATCGAGGCTGACCGGGCGCTTCTCGCAAGCTTTAAGAATCCCGGCTTTGAGCTTCCAGCGATCGAAGGTTTCGCGGCGGCCGTCTTTCTTGATAACCAGTTGGGCGACTTCTTCGATGCGCTCGTAGGTGGTGTAGCGCCGGCCGCAATTTAAGCATTCGCGGCGACGGCGGATCGCATCGCCGTCTTTGGATGCGCGTGAATCGACGACTTTTGCTTCGGTGTGGCTACAGAATGGACAGCGCATCCTCTTGGATCCCCGAATACTTTGGCGGTCGTCGTTTCGCCGCAAAAAACTAACCATATATGGTACGAGGAGGAGCTTAGCACATAATATGTAGTTGGTCAATTTCTCGCAGTTCACAAGGCGTGGTAGAAGGTGAAGGCGTTTTCGCCGTATTGTCGCGTGTTGGAGGCGAGGCTCGTCGCGGGGGGGGGCACGCCTCGACGATGCTCGAGGACGGCGATTCCGTTTTCGGCAAGCAGTTGGGGGCCCGTCATGGTATCCACAAGGGACCGGTATTCGAGGAAATCGTAGGGTGGGTCGGCGAAGACGATGTCGAAGGGGCGTTCTCGTTGCGCGAATTGCGGAAGCACGCGGGTAATATCAAGACGGTGAACCGCGCTCGTGGCGGCGGCGGCGCATAGGCCGATATTGTGTTTGAGCGTTTTTTCGGCCTGCCGGTCCGACTCCACGAAAACGACTTGGGAAGCGCCGCGGCTCAATGCTTCTAGGCCAATGGCGCCCGTGCCGGCGAAGAGGTCCAGAAACCGGGCCCCCACTACGCGGTCGCCGAGGATATTGAACAGTGCCTGTCTGGCGCGTTCGCCGGTAGGGCGGACAAGGCTCCCAGGTGGAGTGGCCAACCGCCGATTTTTGAATTTTCCGGAGGCGATTCTCATTCGTAAGATCGTATCAAATCTGCACCTACGGTGAATTGAGACAGGACAACTACGTGATACCGCAGATTTCGCTGGAGTCGCGGCGGCGTGAATAAGTTGGTGCGGCGAGATGGTGGTGTTTTGAATATAATTCCACGTGGAGGATCGTAAGTTATTAAAGGGACACGAGTTACGTTGGATCCTCAACGTACGTTTCCATCTAAACCGGATTGCGGGGCTCTGTGGATTGTTTGTGGATATCGCGCTAACATTACGCAAACAAAAGAGTTGCACGTTCGGGAAGTATGGAAAGTGCGGTGCTGGCTTCCCGGCCGTCGATTTACGCATTGATAGTGTTTAGGTTGCCTTCTTCTTCTGCTGTTAAGTTAACGAGTTCCCGGACCTCAAGCCTCGGGGCATAGGGTGGCGGCGATGCATGAGCGCGGAACTTGGGGGTCCTAAGTTTTGCCGGGACCGGTCGTGGCTGGAGGGGCGAGGCGAGGCCCGTGCGTCTATAGTGTTAGAAATATAGTATACAGAGTGTATGTTATAATGATTATTAAATTGTTAACAGATGTAATCTTATAAATATCTATACTGTATAAGTGTTGATCTCTAGAGGCGGTCATCGTGCGGTCGAACTGCAGTGCCTCAGTTTGACGGAGCAACGATTTGTGAAGGCGGGCCGTCACCATATCGTGTTTCGTTTCCATTCGTGAGGAGGCGCGGGGTTGGTTGAGCGTGACACAGGCCGATTGGGTCTGGCGTGGATGGTTTCACGTGGAACTATTTGCGTCGGATTTCTTGGCCGAGACTACACTCAGACGCGAGCGTCGAAGGCCGCGATGGTCAAATTCGTCGAGGATCTGGTATTGCGTCAGCGTAGGGTTGTCCAAATTCCGGTTACCTTGATAAAGCAGGCTGGCCCCTTGAGCGAGAAATGGTTCGACTAGTGGAATTAGCCTATCTACACGGGTCGCTGCACGAGACAGTACGAAATCCGGTCGCGGTGACGAAGAATTACCTACAAACCGTCCGTGCTTCACGCTGCATTGAGTTAGGCCGAGAAGCGTGGTTGCTTTTCGTAAGAAGGCCGCCTTTTTCCCGTTTGACTCCCAGAGTTCGAAGGTCGCGTCGCGTCGCACGGCTGCAATCGGTATAGCGGGAAATCCTGCGCCGGATCCGATGTCTAGGCACTTGATCCCGGCAGTGGAAGGTGACCCTAGGTA
>CAYXRK010000142.1:0-12759 GCA_964467615.1 uncultured Nitrospirales bacterium
CCCCGACAACCCCAACCCCCAGCTTCCTGCGCAGACGGCGCCGGCACACAATCTCGCGGCGCTGACACTGGGCGAAGTTGGTTGGCCGGGCCTGCTGTTGATGCTGACCTTCTGGGCTGCCTGGGGCCGAGCAGCGCTGGGGCACCTCATCGACCAAAGACCAGACCTGACAAGCCGGGCGGCCATCGGAATCTTCTTCGGTATAGTGGCGGTCTTCCTCCACAATCTGACGGAATGGGCGTTTAGGGATACGCCGATTTTTCTGATTATGCATGTATACGCTGGGACCGCGAGTGCGATGTGTCGGCAGCGGACAATGTTCCTGCGAAGCCCCCGCTTTACAATGCTGCGTGCCGGGACTCCGGACGAAGGCGAGACGAAGAGCGCGTAAGCTTGAGTTATATCGCCGGACCCCGGGCGATCGGGCGAGTGTATGCGGCAACCTCGACTCTTCCCAGGGGCCAGTAGGGTGTCAAACGTCTACATTCCCGTACTTTCGGTAAGCATCCAAGTACTGTCGAATAAGTTGCGGATACAGGAACTTCCGCTCCACCAAACTTCTGCCATTCGCGCCCATGCGTTGGCTCAATTCCGTGCTTGCCAATATCCGCAACAATTTATCCGACAAATCTCGCGGGTCATCGACGCTGAAAGTAAAGCCGTTCTCACCCTCCACAACGTAACACGGATCAATCATGTCGCTTTGGAGGACCGGCTTTCCCGCGGCCCAAGTCTCAATTACGACCGCGCCGGAATTCATGAACCTGACCGGCAAGACATGAACGTCGCACGCCTTGAGCGCTCCAATAACGTCTTTGCGCGGCACGCCTCCCGTAAACGTTACGTGCTCCTGTAGCCCTTCCTGCTCAATGAATGCCTGCATCTCTCGCATGTACTCCGGCTCGTAGTCGGTACGTCCTACGAAGAGTACTTTGAATTTGTCCACTTTCTCCCGTAATTGCGGAAGCGCCTTTAGAAGAATGTCCTGTCCCTTAATCCGGACAACCCTGCCCAGGCACAACACGACCGGCACATCAGGATGAATCCCATAGGCATTCTTAAATTCTTTGATATCTACTTCCGCTTCGAATTCTTCAAGCAGTATGGGGACCGTGGATAGAAACGTGTTCGGATTCGCCGCCTTGATCAGGCACGTCTCCCGATTGGAAATGGTGAATATGGCATTGAACTTTGCCAGAAAATACGCTTGCTTCGATGAGATACGTAGATTGTCGAGTATTGTTCGAATGGGCAGCCCCCGATCCAGCAGCGACACATAGTCGACAAGATCGAAGTTCGACATAAAGATGGGAATGCGCCGTAGCCGTGCGGCGGCAAGGGCCATCATGTTGTTTTTGTTCAGCGCGGGAAAACAATGTACTACATCGTACTCACCCACAAGTGTCCTAAAGAACACCTCCGGGCAGAACGTTTCGGACTTAAGATACGGATACTCCCTCGAAAGATTGCGAAGGTTGGACCCCCTCGTGATTCGGACAGACTCGATACGTTCATTCCTTGCGTCGCGGTCGCGTATTGGCGTGAATACATCAACCTCGAAGTGCTTGCTCAACTCCTGCGCTTGCAAAAAAATATTCCATTCGGCGCCTCCCAGCTGTGGATGAAACCTGTTGGTGACGACGAGCAATCGTTTTTTCGACGCCATTTCAAGGCCCCTGGTCCCGACTCGCGCTGCCTACGGTCGAGAGCAAAGGAGAAACATCAGCCAAATTTGCCCATACGACTCGCTCACGACCTCCGCGAGGAAGGTCTCTGGGATAATAGATGCGTCACTCGTTGCCGTCAACAGCACTCGTGTTGTGACGCTCTCGGTCGGAACGTTTCCTCGGGACCACTGTCATCGCCGTCGCGGACCTTGTGACTTGGTAGGCGGTGTCGTCCAAAACGAAATAGCACTCGAACCTTCACGGCGAAACCGCGCGCTCTGGGGTGTATCATGCTCCGGCATGGACTCGCCCCCGCCGATACCGCAGCGCTTCTGCACCGCATGCGGGGCGCGCTCGGAGTCCGATCAACGGTTTTGCGCCCAGTGCGGAAAGGCGTTGGCCGGCAGTGTACCGTGGTACTACCAACCCGTCCCGATCTTACTTTTGGCGTTCCTGGTGCTCGGGCCCTTAGCGCTGCCGCTGATCTGGAAGACGCCACGATTCACGCGCGGCAGCAAGGTTCTTTGGACCTTGGTCATTCTCGTCTACACGGGAATTACCTTCTTCTATATCTGGAGAATCGGCGCGCTCTACATGGAGCATTTCAAAGAACTCGAGTCCATTTGGAAGCAAATTGAATCCTGATTTCGCTGCAACCCCTCCCAAGCTTCGAGCGTCTATGGTATGACCGAGATCGCGTTGGACCCGAAACCCGCGAACGTCCCGCGCCGTCTAAACCGTGTCAACCGGAGACATACGATGCGCACACGACACACTCTACTCAACCTCCCTGCGGCGCTCGCGGTCATTTTGGGCGGAGAATTGGCCACCGCTGACGAGCGGGAATCACGGGAAGTCAACTACGCGTACGATGCGTCCGCGGCAAAGCTGATCGAGATCGACATTTACGCCGGCGAGGTCCGCCTCGAGCAGGGCGACACGAACGAAGTCCGCGTAACCGGGAAGCTCGAACTCGTCCGCCAACACACGAAGGCCCAGGAGGAGTTGGCGAAGATCGAGCCGAAGGTAGAAACGGGCGAGTCCTTCACGTTGACCCTCGCAAAAGGAAGCGGACCGCGATACGCCGTGGACATCACGATTACTGTTCCGCGTGGAGTGCCGCTCGATGTCTACCTCCAGTATGGCGAAATGAACGTAATCGTAACGCCGCCGAACGACGCCACGTTTGCGTTGCGCGCCGGAGAACTCGACATCAACGTTCCGCGCGAGACCGTAGCGGACGTCGTCGCGAGCGCCGCCTTCGGCGAAGTCTCGCTTTCCGGCTTCGGCGAAGAGGACGGCGATGCGCCACGCAAGCTTTTGGTCGGCGCCAAGTACGCCGGCCATGTCGGTAGCGCATCGGAAGGGGGTGCGCCAAAATTGACGGCCACCGTTACGTTTGGCGAAGTGAGTATCGACGCGGTCGAACCGGCTGGATGAACGCGACGCAGGAAATGCCCCGGCAAGTCAACGAACTCGCCGCGTGTAAGGGACCCCGCCACGGCGGGATGCGGAGTCAGTTCGGTCACCCGCGCGGAATGCTCGGCGCGCTTGTTGGCCATCTTATGGCGCGAAAAAACGCGTACATGCATGACCTCGCCGTAGACTTGTTAGAGGTGCAACCGGCCGATCACGTCCTCGAAATCGGGTTCGGGCACGGCCGCGCGATTCAGCTCATCGCGGCGAAAGCGATCAATGGACACGTTGTGGGAATCGACCACTCCGAGACGATGGTGCGGCAGGCGCACCGGCGCAACGAAGCCGCGATTCGGGCCGGGCGCGTCGAGCTTCGACAGGGGAGCGTGTCGAGCTTGCCGTGGGACGACGGCCAATTCACGAAGGCGCTGGACATCAACTGCTTTCATCATTGGCCCAATCAGGCCGAAGACCTGCTCGAAGTTCGGCGTGTGCTGAAACCCGGCGGATTGCTCCTCTTGTGTCTACGCATGAAGCACCCGAGCAAGACAAAGTTTGTTGCGCCCGGCTACACACCGCAGGGAATAGAGGACGCCATCGCGACAGTGCGGACAGCCGACTTCGCGGACGTCCGGAGGGAGTTCTTCCAACTCGACCGCGGCGTGACCTGTCTATTCGCGCGGACTTAGCGCAAACCAGTGACCTCCGAGTCGAGGTGAATTTTCGAGCCGGTCGTCTTAAGTTGCCCCTGATACTTTCCACGATACGGGTTCTCGACTTCCTGGTCCGCCCGCGCGAGAACAAGTTGGCAAATCCGACGCCCCGCCTCGATCTTCATCGGCGAGCTGTTCGCGTTGTAGAGCTCGAGCGTAATCGCGCCCTCGAAACCAGGATCGACCCAGCCGGCGTTCTGAATAAACAATCCGAGCCGGCCCACCGAACTACGGCCCTCCACGAACGCCGTCAGGTAGTTCGGCAACTTCACGACTTCCATGGTCGTGGCGAGGACAAAGCCTCGTGTAGGAACGATGAATTCGGAAGCTGTGACCTCATCGTATTCGGGCGCCTCCGACAGCGTGCATATGCCCGATTTCGATTTCGGCGTGAGAAACGTGTTGCCGAGCCGCAGATCCACCGACGCAGGCTCGATCTGACGCGGATCAAGCGGCGCGATGACGAGTTCGCCCGTACCCAGCAATCGTTTGATGGTGCGGTCAGAAAGAATCACGGGAAATGGGAGACGTCCGGTTGGAATAAATCATTCTAAGGAAGACCGACTGAGAACGCAAAATGATACGGCGCATCGGATAATTGAATGTCTCGGATTCACTTGAATCCGTTCCATTTCGGTGCAAAAACGTCCGTGGAGAAACAACCCTCTCCGCATTTTCGAGTTTTTTGAGCGTATAAAGTGATAAATTCGTCGAAATGAGGTGCGTTGGTGGTGCGATCCGTATAAATTCTTTTCCGTAGAAATTCTTTTCCGGCGGGAATGCGGTCGGGACGCGCGTTTTTGGCGAGTCCGGTCGTTGATATGGTTGGACTTAGCATTGGTTGATACTCCTTTTTAGTCCGATTTTTGGCGTTCAAACTCCGTTCAAATGCGTGAATTTGCCGTCCGAAGTCGCGGAAAGTCGTCGAAAACTCCCGTTCATTCCTTCGACAAGCTCAGGACAGGCCTTCGACAGGCTCAGGACGAACGGGTTGGGACTTTCGATCTTGGGCACGCGCTCCGACGTTCACCCTTGGTGGGGCGGGTAGGAATGTCGAGCAGGGAAATCTGGACACAACTCTCCCCATATATATAGTCCATGTCTGTTGACCTATTTTTTTGAAAAAGGGCCGGTTTTAGGGGCTGGAATCGATGTTTACACGGGGGAGTTGGCGGGGGTGGAGTAGCTTGTCAGGTCGGCTTCGAGGCTGCAAAGCACAGCTTCGCGGACAAGTGCGTTCCCAAGTGCAACTTGGGAACGAGAACGAATGACAAGTGCAAGGAATTGCGACTTAAGTCAGTGCCATTCGTGGCTGTTCCCTATTCTCCATTCTAGAAAAAATGCAGATACATCGCAAAATACCGGGTGTCATCTGTCGTTGGCCACTGCATACGGTAGGCGAAGATATCCACAAAAAAGCCTTGACTCTGTAGTATGGTACGGGGTGTATAGTTTAATCAGACGCAAGGAGAGATCATGAGCACAAAGCCAACAACGACGTTAACGATAGGCAAGGTGGCGGATCTGGCCGAAGTTGGCGTTGAGACGATTCGTTTTTACGAACGGGAAGGTCTTCTAGCCAGTCCGCCAAGGAGCGAGTCGGGCTACCGGCATTACCCGGACGACACTGTTGCCCGGCTCCGCTTTATAAAAAGGGCCAAGGAACTCGGGTTCTCCCTAAAGGAAATCGGAGAACTGCTTTCACTTCGGGCTGAGCCGTCAGGAGGCTGCGCGGAAGTACGAAGCCGGGCGAACGAAAAAATCGAGGATATCAACGAAAGGATAGCTTCTCTAAAAGCGATGCGCACAGCCCTTCAGGGCCTTGTGAAGGAGTGCTCTGGCAGCGGTCCCCGGATCGACTGCCCGATTCTCAACGCCCTAGACTCAGAGGAAAGAGTATATGGCAGCTAAAGTTGAACTAATTTACGACCAAAATTGCCCGAACGTGAGCGAAGCGCGCCGCGTCCTTCGTGAGGCTTTTGATACGGTCGGAGCAAAAGCGTCCTGGAAAGAGTGGGACCGGGAAAATCCGAAGAGCCCGCCCCACGCACGGGGCTACGGTTCACCAACCATTTTGGTGAACGGCAAGGACGTTGTCGGCCAAGAATCCAACACCGGCCAGAACTGCTGCCGCGTTTACTCTACAGCAACCGGTAGGTTTCATGGAGTGCCACCTCTAGACGAGGTCGTATCGGCGCTCAATAGAAAAAACATCTCGCGGTTTCGTTGGGGACAAATCTTCGGCACTGCACCAGGCATTGGTGCGTCACTGCTTCCGGTCGGCCTCTGCCCTGGATGCTGGCCGGTCTACGCCGGAGTACTCAGTTCACTCGGCCTCGGGTTTCTTCTGTACTCGACGTATCTGTTGCCAGTGACGGCCGCGTTTCTAGTGTTTTCGCTCGGGACGCTGGCCCATCGGGCCGAAGCCCGCCGCGGCTATAGGCCATTCGTTCTTGGGCTGCTTGCAGCGGTTGGGATTTTAGTGGGCAAATTTGGCGTGTCTTCGGACGTGCTCTTCTATAGCAGTGCGGCCGTGTTCGTCGGGGCAGCGCTATGGAATGCCTGGCCAAAGGCAAAGGCTAAGGTCTGCTCCTACGATACGTGCGCTATGCAGGAGTAAAGAACAAAGACAATTAAGCGCATGTGAAAGGAACCGGATATGACAAAGAAACGAAGGGTGGAAGTCTTCAGTGCCGGCTGCCCGGCGTGTGAAGACGCAATCGAACTCGTCAAGCGCATCGCCTGTCCGTCCTGTGAGGTGAGCATTCGTGATATGGATGACGTTGATGTTGCCGAACGGGCCAAGACGTTGGGCATTCTGCGCGTGCCAGCCATCGTTATCGATGGCAAGCTGGCCGAATGCTGCACTGGCGGTGGGCCGGATGAGACAACGCTCCGGGCTAAAGGCCTGGGCGTAGCTTTGGCGTAGGAAAACGTAAAGAGAGAGGAGGTGAATTCAGTGAAGAAAATTCTCTTAGCATTGGCTGTTTGCGTGGCCGCAGTCGGTATTGTTGGCGCAACGGCTTTCGCCGGTTCGCCGGATGACGCCTGCTGCTGCGTGACCACGGATAACGGCGCACTCGTTTGCACGTTGACCGGCGAGATCCAAGAGACGTGCTGCTGCGAGTAGCACACCCTAAGCCTATCTTCGGGAGAGGTACCCTCCCGGGGATGGGCTTATGCTCGTTCCCAAGTTGTAGAGGCCGTCTCAAAATGACGGCGCAGCGCACACGTGTTCCTTCTCGTTCCCAAGTTGTACTTGGGAACGCGCTTGGACGAGAAGCTGCGCTTCGCCGCGCCACTACAGTGGCAACGGATCAATCTCAAGCGGCCGGCCCGGCAATCCCGCGTAGTTTCCCGCGGATGAGTAGAACCTGTCCCAAAACCGACAATCCATCGGTTCGAGACAGGTGCTCTCGAATTCTACGGAAGCTTTGCGCGAAAGAGATTCCTCCCCACTGAGGACGGGTTTTCGGAGGAAGTCCGTACATCCCCCGCCGCGCGGCAGTCCCGGTGAGCGCGGTCACTCGCGTGATTGCCGACACGTTTCGTAGCGCCGATTTCCTAATCGGCGTACGCTTCGGAGCCGTGCACGCCGTTGATCACAATTCGGCTGTATAACCGCTTCGTCGGACGGAATTGGAATTCGCTGCAATTTTGGCGTTGAGGCGCACGCCGATTAGGACCCTCGATCAGAACCTTCGAGGGCAAGAATCGGCGCTACGGCTGGAATGTCTGTTTTTTGGGCGGTGTGATCTGGCTTCGCGAGCAAGTGCGTTCCCAAGTGCAACGTGGAAACGAGGACATGGCGTGATTGGTTCATCGATCGCGCGATTGCCTCCGGGGCTATTTTCCTTTCTGCGGCCCTCGGCGTCCTCTCGTACTGGCCCCGCAAACCACACCTACGCCGTCATTCCCGCGCAGGCGGGAATCTAGTGCGCAAATAATGGCGATCAACCTAACCCTCTGGATTCCCGCCTGCGCGGGAATGACGATGGTGATGCGAATCCGTCGTCGGGTTTCCCGTACAATTCTTGCATGATCCCAGCACGATTCAGACGCTCGTGAGCAATTCTCCCGCGAACCCCATTCCCAACGCGAAACCTGCGCCGCATTCGTGGCTTGGGCTTGGCGCTGCGTTTGCTGGGCTTGCCATTGGCGGGGTCGCGGCGATCTTGCTCGTGTCGCAGTTCTTCGGCGGCCGCCCGCATGATCTCCGTCCGATCACCGAAGGTGCCGCGAAAGCAACGGAAAAAGCGCTGCGCGAATACGGCCCGTTGGAACTGGACGAAGCCGCGCGGACGGAACATGCGTCCGGCGGCGTGCTGTACAACGAGTATCAATTCGAAGCCAAAGTGCCATCCGGCACGGAAATCGAATCGTTGGCCCGTTATCTGGACGGCGCGGTGCGCGCGTACGACGAACAACTGGCCATCGTCGGGGTGAAGAACGACGCCGAGGGCGCGCAGATGGACCTCGCGCGCGGGCCGCTCACCTTCGCGACGATACGGCTCGCCTATCTCCCGCCGGATCCGCACCGTGCGAACGACGACCACGCACCGCCCGCGCACGCCGAAGAGGACGATGCCGACCACGCAGACCCGCCGATCCATTTGGGCGAAGTCGAACCTCACGAAGCCCCGGACGCATTCGGCAACCACGCCGTCGACGTCTCGACACTCTCCGCTCCTCTCCAAGAAGTCGCGCGCGAGTTAGCGCCGTTCGTCGTCAATCCAAACGAATCCGCGCCGCCGCTACCGGAGACGCCCCACCCCTCCGTTGACGAAACTGCTACTCCTAAGGCGACACCTCACGAAGCAACGCCGCCCCCAGCTCCGTCGGGCCGTCCTCGCCTCGCTCTCGTCATCGATGACGGCGGCTACGGCGGGGCCTTCGTCGAAACGATCCTCGGCCTTGGGCCGAAACTTACAGTCGCCGTCCTGCCGTACACGCCGCACGGGACCGAACTCGCCGACCGCGCGTCGGAACTCGGCTTCGAGGTCCTCCTTCACATGCCCATGGAAAACATCGACCCGAAACTCTACCCCCACCAAGGCCAACTGATGACCACCATGGCCGAAGACGAAATCCGAAAGCTCACCCTCGAAGCGCTCGCGCAAGTCCCAGGCGCGGTCGGCGTCAACAATCACATGGGCTCCAAATTCACCGCCGACCCCAAGGCGATGGCGCTGTTCATGGACGTCATCCACGGGAAGAATCTGTTCTTTCTCGACAGCCGCACCACCCCCGATTCGCGCGCGTTCGAAATGGCCGAGGTCTTCGGCGTCCGCACGGCGGCGCGCGATCGCTTCATCGACAACGACAGCGAACCCGAAAAGGTCCGCGCGCGCCTCGAGGAAGTCATCGGCATCGCCCTCGAAAAAGGCCGCGCGATCGCCATCGGCCACTTCCGCGAAAACACCGCCGCCGTGCTCGCCGAAGTCGTCCCCGGAATCGAGGCCCGCGGCGTCGATCTCGTCCACGTCAGCGAACTGCTCGAATGACCCGCGTCCTCGCGATCGAAAGCTCCTGCGACGAAACCGGCGTGGCCGTCATCGAGAACGGCCACACCATCCTGGCCAACGAACTCGCCTCGCAGATGGATCTCCACGCCAAGTTCGGCGGCGTCGTGCCCGAGATCGCCTCGCGCCAACACCTCCGCGTGATCTCGCAACTCACCCGCCGCGCCCTCGATACCGCGGGCGACTCCATCGACGCCGTCGCCGCCACCAACGGCCCCGGCCTCATGGGCTCGCTCCTCGTCGGCGTCAACTTCGCCAAGGCCCTCGCTTACGCCTGGCGCAAACCCTTCGTCCCCGTCCACCACATCGAGGGCCACATCTTCTCCCCCTTTCTCAACGGCTCCGCGCCCGAGTTCCCCGCGCTCGCGCTCATCGTCAGCGGCGGCCACACCTTGCTCATCGATTGCCGCGCCCCACACGACTACAAAATCATCGCCACCACGCGCGACGACGCCGTGGGCGAATGCTTCGACAAAGTCGCGCGCCTCCTCAAGCTGCCCTACCCCGGCGGGCCTTCGATCCAAAACGCCGCCGAGGGGGGAAACCGAAAGGCGTTCGCGTTTCCGCGAGCATTCACGGGCACGGACACACTCGAGTTCAGCTACAGCGGCCTGAAAACCGCCGTGCTCTACACCCTTCGCGACAACCCCAACGCGAACCCCGCCGACGTCGCCGCAAGTTTCCAGGAAGCCGCCGTCGACGCGCTCGTCAACAAGACCAAACTCGCCGTCTCCCGCACACGCGCGCCCAAGCTCATCCTCGCTGGCGGCGTCGCGGCAAACAAACGCCTGCGCGAACGCCTCACTGAGACGCTCACCATCCCGATCCTCATGCCGCCGATTTCCCTTTGCATGGACAACGCCGCCATGATCGGCGCGGCGGCGCATTCGCTCCTGCAGCACGGCCGCGCGGGCACATACGCCGCGACGCCGAGCGCCTCACTCGCACTGTAGTCCGGCCCGATCCAAATAAAAAACGCACCCTCGCATCAAGCGAAGGTGCGTCGAAAAATCTCCGTGTGCTTCTAGCGCTTCGAGAACTGGAACCGTTTGCGCGCGCCGGGCTGACCATACTTCTTGCGCTCGACTTCGCGTGAGTCCCGCGTCAACAGCCCCGCCTTGCGCAGCGGCGCTTTGTGCTTCTCGTCCACTTTCACTAACGCGCGCGCAATCCCCAGCCGCAACGCACCGGCCTGCCCGCTCAATCCGCCGCCTGCGCACAGGGCGCGCACGTCATACTTACCGCCCGTCTCCGTTGCGTCGAACGGCTGCTTGGCCACCATCACCAGCGTCTCGCGCGCCATGTATTCCGTCAGCGGTCTCCCGTTCACGGTAACTTTTCCCGTGCCGGGTTTAAGCCGGACGCGCGCCGAAGCTTCCTTGCGCCGTCCGATCGTTACGATTTCACCAGTTGCGCTTGCCACGTTCCGCTAGACTCCTTCGATAGAATACGGTTGAGGGTCCTGCGCCACATGAGGATGGTCCGTCCCCGCATAAACGCGAAGGTGGCGAAACAACTCGCGCCCAAGACGATTGTGCGGCAGCATCCCCTTAACGGCGAGCGTCATCGCCCGCTCAGGGTGTTTCTCGTTCATCCGGCCGAGCGTCGTTTCCTTCAGTCCGCCCTGAAAGCCCGAGTACCGATAGTAAATCTTGTCCTCGATCTTGTTCCCCGTCACCTTCGCCTTGTCCGCGTTGATGATGATCACATGGTCGCCGCAATCCAGATACGGCGTGTACTGCGGCTTGTGCTTGCCCCGCAATAGAGTCGCCGCAACCACCGCCACGCGCCCGAGCACCTTGCCCTCGGCGTCAATAACGTGCCAGTTCTTCTTCACTTCCCCTTGCTTGGGGACATACGTCTTCACCGCGCAAACCTCCAATAGGAAAGCCCGCCAAGGGGCCAATCGGCACCGAAAAAGCGCGTTAGCCTACCAAATTCCCCACCCCCGCGCAACCATTTTACGGAGCAACGGAGCACGGGCTTTCCGCCCGTGTGCGCCGGCAATAGACCTCAACCTATTCGCTACACCACACTCACGGCTTCGGCTGCTCGCCCTCCGGCTTCGCCGTCAACGATTCCCGCGTCTCCGGCGCGGGCGGAGTCCGCAACGATTTGATCGCCTCGAGCGTGGGAACCAACTGCCGCGTAAACGGATCAAAAACGACCTCGGGAAAATGCTTATCGTCCTGCGTGTACGTGATCCAATTCTTAAGCCGCAGCTCCTTCAACCCAGCGGCAACGTCGATCTTCTCCTCCACCGCTTCCTTCTGCGCGACCTCCGCTTCAGCCGCCTGCTTCGCCGCCAACTCCGCGTCTTCCGCCTGCTTTTTCTGATACGCCTCCAACGCCGCCCCGGCCTGGTCTCGAATCTCGGCGCGCATCACCTCCTCGCGCGCCACCACGTCGGGCGACAACTGGGTGATCACATTCTTCGCGCCCTCGTCCGTCGCCGTCTCGCCTGTTCGTTGATCAACGACCTTGATCGGCCCGCCCCCCTTACCGCTAAAGCTGACCGCCGCGTCCTTCTTCTCCACCTTCGGCGCTTCCTGCGCGAACAAAACCGGCGACGCAACAACCAAGATAACCATGAGCGGCAAGACTCGAATCATCTTCACCCCTCCCCCTCTGTCGCGCAGCACGCTCACTTCCAAGCCACCACTACGGTCATTCTGGGCCCCGGATCCACCTTCAGCGAAGTTGCTGAGAATGAAACAACTCAATCCAGCTACAAGAAATCCTCTGCATCGCGCAGATCCGGTGTCTCATTCCTCTTTTGCGTTCTCTGCGTTCTCTTGCGGCCATTCGCACTTGTTTAGGAGCGGCGCAAGGATTCTCTTCGCCGCGCGGTCTTGTTCCAACGCCGCGAGATCAGTCTTCCACCGGCGGCGTGCGGAAATCCTGCTCGCGCAGCCGCTTCGCATAATGCGTGACAATCCGCCGCAACAACTCGTCGCGCTTCATGCCCTCGACCTCCGCCTTCCAACGCAAAAACGCCGCAACGTTACGCGGCAACGTCACGGTCATCTTCACCGATTCCGACTTATCATCGGGACCTTCCAGCGATTCGTCTTCCACCACGGCTGCGCCCTCTTTTTTTTCGGTCATCGCCGACCTGCTCATCATTCTAACCTCCTTTATTCCTCAATCCAAATTCCCGCGTAATTTCGTGGTTCCATCCCTGCGCAAACGATATAAGACGCCAAATACCCTACTCGCCGCAAGTACAAGTATATCGCCTTCCCAACCCATGAGAACCCGCGTTGCCCGCCGCGCAACCCTCTGTTTACGAATTGGCCGCAGTACCTCCACGAATTTCATTGCAAATTGAATTGTTCTGGTGTAGGGTGAACGGTGGACAATGCCGCTGTTCTCCATTTGAGGATTTCATCACATCTTATAAGGCAACGGGAGGACCGTCATGAATGCGCGCAAAATCGT
>CAYXRK010000143.1:0-12751 GCA_964467615.1 uncultured Nitrospirales bacterium
AGGTTCATCCTCGGGATCATCCTGGTCTCGGCTGCCAGTCCTGATGAATTGATTCCTCTGCAATTCGACCTCGACATGAATCCTATTGCTATCCATTTCGCTGATGCGAAGGCCGCACCACCCCCAATGCTTGTGGGATGGCCCGCCCCTGATACGGGCCAAGCGCCACTCGCTGACACAAAAAATGCGCGACCGTACGCCAATCCGGCGGGCCGCGAGTGGGTCGCGCGCATCAACGCGTGGGTTGCTGAAGGGACCGGAGCGGGCCTGGCGCAGGACACGTTCTTGAGTCTCGATCGCGTCGATAACAAAGCGCATTCCACGCTTCTCGCTCCGGAGTTTCCTGGAATGCGATTCCTCGAACCCGTGTACGCGGCGAGCGGGTTTCGGAACGTTGGATCGAAGTTGTTTCTGGAAAACCGCGTTACGTTCGCCGTGCAATCCTTAGGGTTTGGCCGGGGCGTGCTCAGCGGCGGGATGCGTAGCGACGAGGACTTCGAGAACATGATGGATGTTCGACGCGGTGAATCGGGGGATACCCAACTCTCGTATCGCACGTTATATCTCAACAACGTGTTGTACTGCTCGCCGGCGTTGCTGAAGGATTCGCTCGACGACGCGACATTTCTGACCCCGTATTGCCTGCATTCGTTCGGCGCGTCCGGGACCGATAGCCGGTTGCTGAAGCCTATCGTTTGGGCGGCCGCCGCCCTTCGCCCAGACCTCAAGACGCGGATACTCCGGGAAGGCGCCTATGTCCCCACGTTGATGTACCTATTCAAGCGATCGATCACGCCGGAAGGAATCCGCGATCCCGAGGCGCACATGCCTGCGTACCTGATGCTGGCCGAGGCGTTTGCGGAGGACACCGTGCAATCCCCGTTTCTGGACAGGTTATTGAACTTTGCCCACGAACTTGACTGCATACCGGCGGTAACCCGCATGGAAATAGTCGAGCATGCTACCCCACGATTTCACCAAGACTCCGTGTTCGGTTACGTCGCCGCACTTCGTCGGGGCGAGATACTCGAGTTGACTGTTGATCTATCTAAGAGCTGGACGGATAAACGTGCAATCGAGGGCTACCACGCACAAATTCTCCGAGGGAGCGCCGAGCTGGACGTCGTCGAAGGGTCAGTGTCGGCGTATCGCTTAAAGGTCAACTGGTCGTCTGACAAGCGGGTCGACGTATTGTTTCTCGCGGACGACGGCGCTCCGGCTTACGTGTCCGTTCGCAACATCCAACTCTCCGAAACGGAACTCTTTCCCGCTCTGCGTACGGACTGAGCTATCCTTTCCACGTTGCGCCGATGACGCGTCGCCAATTCCTCCACGCGATCTTCTCTAGATCGGATTCGTCGAATCCCCCGAGTCGGAGCGCTGCGATCAAACGCGGCAAGCCTTCCACGCCTCCAAGTTCGCCGGGCATGGTCGCGCCGTCAAAATCGGAGCCGAGCCCAACGTGATCCACGCCAGTGCGATCGGCGATGTACCGGACGTGACGCACGATCTCCGATAGCGGCGTGTTCGCGTCGCGTCGGCCGTCGGAACGCAGAAATCCGACGTGGAAATTGACTCCGATGATGCCGCCCGTATCCCGAACGGCGTCAATCTGCGCGTCGGTTAGGTTTCTGGCCGAGGGGCAGATCGCGTGCGCGCAGGAATGGCTTGCGACCAAAGGCGCCGTCGATTCTTTCGCGACGTCCCAAAATCCCCGCTGGGTAATGTGTGAGAGGTCAATGACCACGCCGAGTTCGTTACACGCTCGGACAAGACGCCCACCCGCCTCCGTCAGCCCAGGGCCAGTGTCGGGTGACGACGGAAAGCGGAACGGAACGCCATGACCGAAGTCGTTGGGTCTGCTCCAGACAATTCCCAGCGAACGAAGGCCCGCTTCGTACAATACGTAAAGTGCATCGAGTTCGGTATCGATCGCTTCGGCGCCCTCGATGTGGAGGACTATCGAGAACACGCCTTCCGCGAACGCAGCGTCGAGACCGATTACGTTCCGGACGATCCGGACTCGCCCTTCCGACAACGCTTCAATACGATGCGCTGCTCTCACCATCGCGAATACGTTGTCCGTCGCCCAGTGTCGCTCGATCGGCGCGGGGAGGGGGACGTCGCGTGAAGCATTGTCGGCCGGCCCGGCGAGATCGTCGTTCGGGCCGAGCGAAGCGGGCGTGAACATCGCGAAGATCCCCCCCGCCAGCCCACTCTCGCGAGCACGGGGAAAGTCTAAGTGATACCCTTGAAGCCGGTCGAAGAACGACTGCGGTGTGTCACCATGCTCCCGCATTCGCAGGAGCCAATCGTTGTGCCCATCGAACACGAGTTGAAGATTCATGATGCCTGACCGGCCGGCCCGAACATTGGCGTGTCCCGACGGATCCCGAATTCCGGCCCACTCACGAGTGTTCCCCCCGAAGACCCTTGAGTACCTCTTTGCAGTACCCGCCCGAGTTCGCCAACGTTTGCCCGCAGACGATGGCTAGACGCAAGAGGACGTATCGCAAATGAATAATACTACAAAAACAGGACGATACCGCTCTGTATTGGAACAGCCCATGAATTCTCACCCCGATGCCAACCACTGAAACGTGTGGAACTTTGCGTGCCCGCCGCTGCCGTTTTTGCCTTTAAGGGAGTTCTGAGTTGACCGTTTTTGGCCGAATTTCCCAGCTTATCACTCCGCCGCCTACCAAGAGCAAGACGCCCCTGTCTTCGCCACCGTCCTGGGGGGATCGCCAGCCCGTTAACGCGGCGGAGATGAAGAATATTTTGAGCCGGTATTTTCGGGAGGAGCCGTTCGACGCTGCTTGCCAGGCGCGCTTGCGTGAGTCCCTCGCCGGGCTTGCCCGAACGTGCGGGGTTTACTTGACGGCGTCCGAATTTCTGAAAGCGCTGGACGCGTATCCGAAAAGAGAGGCCGCCGGGTTCGAAGAACGCAAGGCCTGCGCGTGCGAGATGGCCGGCGACCTCTTTCTAGAACATTTGCGGGAAGAACTTCGCGCGACGGCCACGGGAGAACGGCCTCTTGGCCCTAACGTTTTTGATGACTACTGCCGCGAGATCATTGATCCTTATCTGAGGAGCACACGCCCGTTGCGGGCGATCGAGGCCATAGTTCCGGTTGCCGAAGAGATGGTCATGCGAGGCATATTTGCCCCGCCTCGGCGCGAAACGTATTTGGCGCTCGCCGTGCAGGCCGCGCAGACATTGCTGCTGCTAGCTATCGAGAAGCAAGAGCGAGACCTGCGCTCGACGCATATGAAGCTACGCCTCGAGAAAAAGGGGGCCACTCCGCCGCCTGCGCCGGCGCGAACCAAAGTGGCCATCACGAATGATGTTATGGCGTATCTTCGTGAACTGAAGTCGGCGATGGAGGGGCTTCGGGATGCACTGGCGCGTGTCGGTGCGGACCCTCTAATGACGGCTGAGCAGTTGGCGTCCGTGAATGACCTGGAACTTGTTCGGAAACAAGGACAACTTCTTCAGGGAGTATGTGAAGCTATCAAGGAATGCAAACACCTTCCCATTCACGCTCGGTTGACCGTTTATGTCGCGCATCTGCGTGATCGCATCCAGCCGGGCGCCGGCAAGGAGTTAATTCGCCGTGCCGTCGCCTTATTGGGGTCGACGCACGCTGTCGAGCAGCGGATCGGTTTCCAGGGACTCGCAACTGCCAGGATGCGAGAGGCCCAGGAACTCGCCGCGTCAATTCGTGACGAGTCACCGCGTTCCTGAATTCGTCGCAAGAAGCCACGCCCAATGACGGACCGGTTTGTCCGCGCGACGTGCCTCTCGCCCACGCAAACAAGCTGTCGATTCGATTTGCGCCCTAAGCCTACAAAGGGAGTGGCGGTCGCGTCTCTGGTACTGGTAGCATGAACTGAAGTCGGGCACTATCTTCGCTCGCCGTCGTTGACGCATGGGGCCGGGAATCTGCATCGGCCCGGACGAGGCCCGATGGGGGAACAATGTCGCTTCGCGCCAAGATGGAGATCCTGTTGGTCCTCATTTTGGGGCTTGTGGTCGGTATTGGATATCTGGCGCAACGACACATTGTGCTGCCCAGCTTCGCTTCGAAGGACGCCGACGCCGCGCGCGAGGACGTTCGCCGCGCCGCTGACGAGATTCGCAACATGCTCGCGCGCCTCGACAGCTACTGCAATGAATGGGCGAAGAACGAAGAGACGCTGCGGTTCATTCGCGGCGATGCCCCATTAGTCGAAGGCAGTCTTTCACGGCTACCAACTCTCGGCGAAAATGATATTGGGATCGTGTTCGCGCTGGATCGGGACGGCAGCGTGGTGAAGGGAGAGGCGATCGACTACGCCACGCGCGCGCCCATCACGCTCGACACGTTTGCCGGTGAAGCGTGGTCACAGACGCATCCGCTTCGCCAAATTGACTCCATCAACGACTCCCTAAGTGGTGTAGTCGTTACCAACGCGGGTCCCGCCTTGATCGCGGTGAGACCGATCGTTTCGTGGGACGCGGACGACGGAATTGGCGGCACACTGGTCTTGGGCCGGTTGTGGGACGATTCCTTGTTTATTGATGTCGCCAAGGTCACATCGGGGGCCGTCCGCTTTTTTGATCCCGGCGACAATTCAATAAGCCCCGAGGACCGCGCCATTTACGATTCGTTGCGTGGCGCGACGACGAGTCACGTTGCCGCATTGGGGGGTGACCATGTCCGAGTCTATGAAGTATTCGCGGCCTTGGACGGCGGCGCGGCGTTCTTCATCCGCGACGACGTGCAACGCGCCTTTACGCCCGCGATTAGGGACGCCATAGGCCGCGGACTCATCGTGCAGCTCTTAACCGTACTGGTAGGGTTTGGCGCGGCCTACGTCGGGCTTCGCACGTTAGTCATCAATCCGCTGACGAGGCTGATCAGTCACGCTGAGCAAATTACGAACGCCGAAGACCTCTCGAATCGGATTGATTTGAAGCGTCGCGATGAGTTCGGCCTGTTGGGGCGTGAATTTAATCGGATGGTCGAGAGGCTTGATGGCGACATCTCGGCACGAAAGCACGCTGAGCGGCAGTTGCGCGAAAGCGACGAACGATACGCGCTGGCCGTGCGAGGCGCAAACGAGGGGCTCTGGGATTGGAACCTCAAAACGAACAAGATGTACTACTCACCCCGGTGGAAATCGCTTTTGGGGTACGTGGAAGAGGACGTCGCCGCGTCGCCGGAGGCGTGGTTCGACCTGATTCATCCCGAAGATATCTCAAAGGTCAAGGCTGGGTTGGACGCGCATCTGGCCGGACACACGGCCCACTTTGAAAGTGAACACCGCATGCTCCATCGCGACCAGTCGTACGTTTGGATGCTGGCGCGTGGACTCGCGGTCGAAGACTCGACGGGTGAACGGACGCGGATGGCGGGCTCGTTGGCCGACGTGAACGCGCGCAAACGCGCGGAGGAGCAGCTTACACACAAGGCATTGCACGACACTCTCACTGACTTGCCAAATCGCGCGTTATTGGTCGAACGCCTTCGCCAGGCGATCCGGATGCGTGAGCGATACTCAGACTACATGTTCGCGGTCATTTTTCTTGACTTGGACCGCTTTAAGGTCGTCAATGACAGCCTTGGGCACGTCATTGGCGATCAGTTGTTGATGGCGTTCGCAAAGAAAGTGAATCGTTGCGTTCGAACGACCGACTTGGTATCGAGGTTTAGCGGGACGGTGGCCCGGTTCGGTGGCGACGAATTTGTCGTGCTACTGGAGGGACTCGCTGACCTGCAGGACGCGACGATCGTCGCTGAACGGATTCAAATAATGCTTCGAGACCCGTTCGTCATAGACGAGCACGAGGTCTTCACCACCGCAAGCATCGGCATTGCCCCGTGCGTCGATACCGTAGTCGAACCGGACGAGTTTCTTCGTAACGCCGACACCGCCATGTACTACGCGAAGAACCAAGGCCGGGCGTGCCACGTGGTATTCGACGAGACCATGCATGAGCGGGCGTTGGGTCGCATGCGGCTCGAGACCGACCTTCGCCACTGCCTGGAACGGAACGAACTCGCGGTCCATTACCAACCGATAGTTTCGCTCGAGTCGGGGAAAATTTCGGCGTTCGAAGCGCTGGTCCGATGGCATCACCCCACTCGCGGAACGATTCCGCCCGCCGAGTTTGTGCCCGTGGCCGAGGAGATGGGGCTAATCGTCGAGATCGGCCAATGGGTACTGCGAGAAGCTTGCACTCAAGCGGTCACATGGCAACGGAAGTATGCTCACGCTGCGGACCTGAGCATAAGCGTCAACGTCTCGGTGCGGCAATTTTCGGACCCTGAGTTCGTCGCGAGTATTCGTGAGGTGATCGAACAGACCGGCATTCATCCCGCCCAGCTTAAACTCGAGATCACGGAAAGCGTTATCATGGAAAATGTCGAACTGGTGCGGGATACATTGCAGGAACTGCGTGATCTAAGACTTAAGCTGTCCCTCGATGACTTTGGCACCGGCTACTCGTCACTAAGCTACTTGCACCGCTTCCCGATGAACGTGCTAAAGATTGACCAATCCTTCATCCGTAATTTGAATCACGGCAGGGAAAACTATCAACTCGTCCGGACGATTCTCATGATGGCCCACAATTTCGACATGAGCGCTATCGCCGAGGGGGTAGAAGAACTGGAACAGATTTCCCACCTGCGTGAACTGGCATGTGAAGACGGACAGGGGTACTACTTCTCGAAACCGCTCAAGGCCGAGGATGCCGACGCTCTCCTTGCCGGCGATCCCTCGTGGGCGGCCGCCACGGCGTCCGGAGCAGGGTAGGCCGTCGGCGTCATTTGCTGGATAGTTCATGAAGCTGTCAAACGCTGCACTGAAACTGACTCTACTTTGTGCGTGCGTGGCCGGATTGATCGCGCTTACCGCGCTCGTAGACGTTCGAGGGCGGACGGCCGGTGCGCTCGAGTGGATCGACGCGCAAGGCGCACTGGGAATGGCGGCGTTTATTCTACTGTACGTAGTTGCGGCGGTGTGTTTAGTCCCCGGATCGTTGCTTACGCTCGGCGCCGGAGCGATCTATGGACTGCCGAAGGGATTGGCGTGCGTCTCGGTAGCTTCGACGCTCGGGGCTTGCGCGGCGTTTTTCGTGGGACGTTATCTCGCCCGAGGGTGGATCGCGTCAAAGATCGGTTCCAATCCGAAATTCCGCGCAATTGATGAGGCGGTGGCCAAGGAAGGGTGGAAAATCGTCGGCCTTACTCGCCTGAGTCCCGTGTTGCCCTATACCCTTTTGAACTACGCCTACGGAACCACCCGCGTTTCCTTCCTCCACTATTTTCTTGCCTCGTGGATCGGCATGTTGCCCGGAACAGTGCTGTACGTGTACATCGGATCCGCCGCCGGAGGTCTTTCTTCGCTTGGTAGCGATCGCGGGAGGACCCCCGCCGAGCTCGCGCTTCTCGCCGTTGGACTCATCGCAACGCTCGCGGTCACGATCTTCATAACGCGAATGGCGCGGCGCGCCTTGAATCAGCGTATCGATTTCGCGGCCGCCAACACGGAAAACTGATACGAACACGGGACCCACGCGGGCATGGCGACGACACATGACATCACGATTCTTCCGATGGACGAACACAACCTGCGGCTCGTCAACAATGTCCACCCGCCGGATTGGGTAAACCCGGGACCCAAGCCGCTCTATGATCTCGTCGTCATCGGCGCGGGCACGGCGGGGCTTGTCGCGGCCATGGGGGCGGCCGGACTTGGCGCGCGAGTCGCTCTAGTCGAACGTCACCTGATGGGTGGAGATTGCCTCAACGTCGGATGTGTACCGTCGAAAGCATTGATCGCCTGCGCAAGACGCGCGAGTAATTTCTCCGCCGCGATGGAGCAGGTCCGCCGCGTTCGCGCGGAGATCAGCCCTCACGACTCGGCCGCGCGATTTCGAGACGCCGGGGTTGACGTTTTTCTCGGCGAAGGCCGGTTCACGGGCCGAGATTCCGCCGAAGTGGACGGCGTTACGCTTCGTTTTAGGAGAGCGTGCATAGCGACGGGGGCGCGCCCAGCGACCCCTCCAATCGCTGGTATCGAGAACGCCGGGTTCCTCACGAACGAAACGGTATTTGAACTGACGGAGTTGCCGCGAAGGTTGGCGGTCATCGGTGCCGGCCCCATTGGCTGTGAACTCGCGCAGGCGTTTTCGCGCTTCGGGAGCAAAGTAACAGTCCTGGAAATCGCGTCTCGTGTTCTGGGGAAGGAAGAGCCAGATGCGGCGCGAATCGTACAGCGCCACCTCGAATCCGAGGGCGTCAAATTCGTATTGAACTGCATGATCCAAGGCGCGTCAGCGAGCGGCGGCGAACGGACGCTTGCGTACAGCGCCGAGGGCCGCCCCGCGGAGATCAACGTCGACGCGATTTTGGTGGGCGGCGGCCGTATGCCAAATGTGGAAGGGGCAGGTCTTGATGCGGCCGGCGTCGCGTTCGATCCTCGCAAGGGCGTTCTCGTCGATGATTTTCTGCGGACGACCAACGCACGCATCTATGCCGCGGGTGACGTTTGCATGGACTGGAAATTCACGCATGCGGCGGACTTCGCGGCGCGAATCGTAATCCAGAACGCCCTGTTCAGCGTTGGTCCGCTTGGCAAACGAAAACTTTCGGCGCTAACGATGCCTTGGGCGACCTACACCGATCCGGAGATCGGGCACGTAGGGCTTTATGAACACGACGCGGCCGCGCGCGGCATCTCCGTTGACGCGTACGTCCAGCCGTTTTCCGGCGTTGATCGCGCCATCATCGACGGCGCTGACGAAGGATTCGCAAAGGTCCTCGTGCGCAAGGGAACGGACAAAATCGTCGGCGCGACAATCGTCGCGCCCCACGCGGGCGACTTCATTAGCGAAATCACGCTCGCGATGACAAACGGTGTTGGGCTGCGGGGCATCGCCTCGACGATCCATCCCTACCCGACGTACGCCGACGCGATACGCAAACTGGGCGATCAATTCAATCGCACGCGCCTCACCCCGTTCTCGAAGCGGGTGTTACGCTTTCTCCTGTCCCTTCCGAAATAGTCGTCGAGTCCATTGAGCGACGCCGTTTCGTTGCAACCGGCCCACGGCGCGGGTACCATAACGCGCCTTGTTGATGTGAAAGGATCCCTCATGGCCCACGGGCAGGACGAACGACGCAAGTTTCCGCGGAGCCGTTCAGGTTTCCCGGGGGTCTATCATGCCGCCTCGCCAGGGTTGTTCAATCACGTGGACAACATTAGTTGTAACGGCGTGCTGTGCCACACCTCCCGCCGCGTCGAGGAAATGACGAAGCTGAACATCACGCTCGAGTTGCCTCCCGACGGGGAAAGCGTCGAGGCGGAGGGCGTGATTGTGCGATGCGCGCCGCATCCGCGCGGGGCGGAGGACCGCTTCAGCGTCGCCATCCTTTTCACAAAACTGGACGACGACACCCACCACGCAATCCACGCGTACGTCGAACACGACTTATCGTTGCGCGGCAACTGAACCCGTTTTCGCGTGTCCTCGCGTCCTCGACAGCGCGCCTTAGATCGTGCGGTCCTAGGTTGTTGTTTCGTGGTTCTAGGGATAACAGTGGCCTATCCCACGGCAAGGCTACTTGTTAGTTCGCTATTGGATTGGGACACTGGGGCGCTGCGCGAACGGGCAGCGGCGGCCGCCCTGCGCAATACGCTTCTCATGGGTCTCGCGTCGGTCGCCTCGGCGGGCGCGCTCGGCACGGCGTTAGCGTTCGCGGTCGCCCGGTTCGAGTTCCCGGGACGGGGCGCCCTCTCAGCGCTTGCCTATCTTCCCTACGCCTTGCCGCCGCTCGTCGGCACGCTTAGCTTTTACTACCTCATCGGCACCGACGGGTTCCTTCCCCGCGCGCTGCACGCTCTGACCGGCGGCGAGGAGGTTTCGTTCAGCGGGCCCGTGGCGGTACTGCTCATCCATACGTATTCCTTTTACGTGTTCTTCTATTCGATGGTGTCCGCCGCGCTCGCCGGTATGGACGTCTCTCAACTCGAGGCGGCGCGAACGCTAGGAGCGGGGCGCTTCCGGGCGTTCCGGCTTGTTACGCTTCCGATGCTGACACCGGCCTTGCTCGGCGCGGCGCTCCTTACCTTCATGACCTCAGGCGCGTCATTCAGCGCGCCGTTGTATTTCGGCAACGATTTCCCGTACCTGAGCGTCGAGATCTACAAAGCCCACGAGCGGTTCGATGAATCCCGGGCCCTCACGCTAACTATTGTCCTCGCGTGCATCTCGTTGCTCGGCGTCGCAATTTTTCGATCTAGGCGAGCGCCCGCAACCGGAGGCATCAAGGGCGCGCCGCGACCGCTCAGGTCCCAAGGCGGCCGACTGATTGCCGGGGCGGCGGCATGGGCATTTGTCGCGCTTCTGCTCGTGCCGCATTTCGTCATCGCGTACTTGTCTCTCGTAGACCATCACCAGTGGTTTACCGAGGTGTTCCCAACGAAGTTGACGTTAGACAATTACCTCACAATATTTCGCGATCCCGCCGCGTTCAAACCGATACGAAACAGCCTTTGGATCAGCGTCGTCGCCGCCCTCGTGACCCTTTTTGTCGGCCTTCAAACCGGCTATCTCATCGGCCGGCGGCGGCCCTTTGCGAAATGGGTCAACGTCTTAGTCATGGTCCCCTGGGCGTTGCCCGGCACCGTCATTGCGGTCAATCTCATCACCGCGTTTAACGACCGGTGGCTACCCCTCTACAACACCGTATTTATCCTCCCTTTGGCTTACTTCGTTCGGAACATTCCACTGCTCACGCGCATGTCCACGGCGTCTATAGCCCAGTTCGACGCCTCACTCATCGACGCCGCCCGCGCCCACGGCGCGTCGCCTTGGTACTGCCTGAGGCGAGTGATCGTGCCGCTGCTCGCGCCCGCGCTGGTCGCGGGAACGGCAATGGTTTTCGCCACGAGCCTGGGCGAATTCGTCGCCTCGGTGCTCCTGTGGACGCCCGCGAGCAAACCAATCGCGGTCCAAATCTACGAAGAGACCCGCGGCGCCGGCATCGGATCGGCCTTTGCCTATTCCATGTTTTTGATGATCATGGTGACCGGCACGTTCCTATTCACGCGCCGGTTAGGCTCAAAGGTGATCTAATTCGCATCGAAGCATGGCCCTTATCTAATGCCCATTCCGAAATTGTGGGAGGAGTACTGGCGCGCGAGCTAGCCGGTTCGGCCTATGTTATTCTCTCCTCTCTCAGCGGTAGTAGTTACCGCGTAGCGTGAGAGGTTGAGCGTCGTGATGTGTATCCCTAAACTTCCGTTGTTAGGTTTCGCAGTAATCGCTTTGTTCGCAGTGCCCGCGAACGCGGCCAGCTTGATCGTTTCGAACCGGATGGATTCCGGCCCTGGCTCGCTGCGGCAGGCCATCATGAACGCGAACGGCAACGGGGAACCGGACACAATCACGGTGAATGCGGGTCTTTCCGTGCAACTCGTGTCGCCATTGCCCGCGCTATCCGACAGTGACGGGACCACGATTAACGGCAATGGAGTCGTGCTCGACGGATCCAGCGCCGGCGCTGCCGCGTCAGGGCTTACCATTTCCGGTAGCAACCACCGAATCGAGAGCCTCGACGTCAGGAACTTCGGCGGAAATGGCATCCTAATCATCGGTGCGCAAAATTCGGTTTCCGCGTGTGAAATAGGCCTTAGCGGCGCGAACGGCGGTGACGGAATTCTCGTCGAGGCGAGCGCCGCGAATGCCGAAGTCGGAGAGTTCAATTCCGGCAATATCATTTCGGGGAACGGCGCTAGCGGTATCCATATCCTCGCGCAAGGCGTGCTGATCAGAGGTAATCTCATTGGGACCAACGGCGACGGGGCGGCGGGGCCCGGCAATGCGCTCGGCGGCATCCGAATTGAAGGCGGCAGCGCGACTGTCGGAGGCCCGACCTTCGGCGACGGAAACATAATTTTGAGCAACGGCGGTTCCGGGATTGAAGTAGTTGACGCCTCCGGTTGCGTCATCGAAGGAAACTTTATCGGGGTTGACGTGTCAGGTTCCGGCGCCGCCGCCAACGTGGGGCCTGGTATCCGTATCGAGAACTCCTCCGAAAACACTATCGGCGCCGCGGCGGGGGCCGGGTCGAATATCATCGCTGCGAATGTAGGCGAAGGAATTGTTGTCACCGGGGCAGCGTCCGCCGACAATGTGATCCAAGCGAACCAGATCGGCGTTGATGCTTTCGGGGGCCCTTTAGCGAACGGGCTTGACGGGATTCTGATAGACGCGGGTGCGTCCAACGCACTCATCGGCGGCGAAGTCGGTGCCGATGGCAACACCATCGCAAACAACGGCGGATTCGGTGTTCGTGTTTCCGGCGGCGCTCAGACTGTCTCGATTCGCGTCAATAGCATCTTCGCCAACGTGGCCGGCGGCATCGATCTCGCTCCAGGAAGCAACGGCGACGTCGCCGCGCCGGAGATTCTCGCCTCGAAAACCCTAAGCGGGACGGCCCTACCCCAAAGCACGGTCGATATTTATTCGGACTCCACTTCTCAGGGTAAGAGCATCTTACAAACCGTGACGGCGACTGTGTTCGGGCAATTTACGAGCAACGTCGACGTTGCTTCGTCTCCTGGTCTCAATTTTACCGCGACCAATACTGACCTCCTCGGGAACACCTCCGAATTCAGCGAACCGTTTTCTCCCGGCGGTGAGGGTGAAGGCGAAGGAGAGGGTGAAGGAGAGGGTGAGGGCGAAGGTGAAGGCG
>CAYXRK010000144.1:0-12750 GCA_964467615.1 uncultured Nitrospirales bacterium
GTCCGTTCCTTTTTTCGCGCCGAGAGTGTAGCCTATATTATGAACTAGTTAGTAACTACGGCTTCTCGGGCTACGGCCCGCAGCAAATGCTCGCAAAGCTGGAGAGCAAGACCCTCGATGCGGAACTGGGCGAACAAGCGGGCGACGCGGTCTATGTTTTCATCTCGCACCACGTCCGCAGAGCGATTGGTTCGATGCGCATGTGGAAGTAGTGGGGGCGTCACTTCCCGTACTACGTCCTTGAGAACGGCGCGCCTGTCCGGCACGGAAGTTTCGTATCGGGCAGGCCGAGGCTCGCGAGCGTGTACGACGCGCTCACTCGTGAACAGATACTTCGATACTTTGACGTGGATTTTCCGCTGACGGTGTCCGATGAGGACATCGGTTTGACGGCGGCGATGATCGTGGCGAGCGCCAAACTATTCGAGGAACAATTCCCGGGCGGCAGGTTCCTGGTCGTGATTTACCCTGAGCCACCTGACGCAGATGACGTATTCCGACGCATCAGGCCAAAGTTATTGGAGGCAGGGACCGCTGTGATGGAGTTGGACGGGTTGTTCGATCTTGGGGATGATACGTATCATGTGGCCCACGACGGCCACCCAAGCGCCGCTGCGAATGCGTTGGTAGCGAACGAACTTGTTCCAAAGCTAACGGTATCTAGTCCCGAAACTTGACGCTCAGCAGGGGCGGGGGTCTAGCGTTTGGTCTTCTCGGCGGGGCCCGGCTTGATCGAGGCGGCATCTTTGGGCACGGGTTTCTCGCCCTTGGCAATCGCTTCGGCCCGGCCAATTAGATCCTTGATCTCGCTTTCGAAGTCGCCGGAAAACAGAAAAAGCTTCGCCGCTTGTTCGGAGCTCAGATAGCTCGATGCAGCATGGATCATTTCCCTCACGCCGGCGTCGATTTCACGGTCGATGTCCAGCGCCCGTTCGAGCTTCTCCGCGATGACCTTGGACGGCTCACCTTTCTCGATAGCGTTCCGAATGTAGAATTGAGTCGATCCGCGCTCCCACTTTAAGCGATGGACCTTGTCGAGGAGATTGCCGATCTTGCGGTAGAACTCGATGCATCCCGCATCGTCGAGATTAAGTTCCTTCGAGATGCGGACCATCATAATCATGTCCACCAGCTCGAAAATGTTTCGGTTCTCAAGGTCGTTGAGCGACAGTTCGTGCGCTTCGTCTTCCAAGAATTCCCGAAAGATTTGCTCAGTCTGTCGCTCTTCGATCGACACGACCTTATCGGTGTCGTCCTGACCAACGGCGGCGAAAGAGAACGCCGCAACCGCTAGGGTCGCGGCGAGCGTCGAAGTAGTTGTGTTCATCGTTGGATTAGCGATCCGCGCGGGCGTATTGCGTCAAGACCGACAATACGACATCGGTATCGTTGTGCGCAACGCTGCCGAGGATCCAGCCCATGTCGCGTTGCCCGTCCCAGCGGACCGGTGCGTCCCACTCCATGCTTGCGAGTTGTATGACGGTGTCGCTCGCCGGCTTGGGCTCGGGCCTGTTGTTCGCGGCGAACAACCAAGACGTATCGGCCGTATCCGCGGCCGGCGTCTCGAGCATGCCCTCAACCAAGGCGGCCTGCAATGCGTCGAAGGGAGAAGCCTTCTCAACGGCCACGGATCCACTTATTGGGCCTTGGGCGTTCTCGATCGTCATAAGGCCCACGACCAACAGCGCCGCCGCGGCAGCGAGGGGCATGCCCCATCGCTGCCAATGTGGCTGCGTCGCCGGACGGCGATTTGCGTTGTTGATCCGGATTTCCCGGACAACGCGTTCGGCAAATCCGGGGCTCGCCGCAGGACCCGAAACGCCTCTGAAGTGGCCGGACAGCTTTAACAGCGCAACGTGGGCCTTAGCGCATGCCGGACACTGCTGAAGGTGGCGTGCAACGCGTTCGGGACGCTTCGCCTCGTCATCCACATACGCGGACAACTCACGGTGATTCAGATGTAATTTCATATACATGCCCCACGTGTCATCGGCAAATCATAACGATTCGCCGCCAAGTCTCTCCAGGTGGATCCTTAACTGCTCGCGCGCGCGGGCTATCCGGCTTTTCACCGTGCCCTTGCGACATTTTACTACACGCGCGATCGAGGAATAGTCCATCCCCTCGAACTCGCGCAACATCAGGACTTCCCTGTGCTCCGGCGTCAGGAGTTCCATCGCTTCGAGTATCCGTTGCTCGATTTCCGCCAGCCGGGCGCTCCGGTCGGGACGGTGATGCTCGTCCACGATCGGCATGTCCTGATAATCGTCCGCGGTCAGCGACTGCGTGATCCCCCGGCCCCGCCGGCCAGTGTCTCGCAGAAAATTCAACGCCAAATTGCGCGAAATGCCAAACAACAGCGTGCTGAATTTCGCGACCGGTTCAAGTCTATCCAAATATCGGTAGACGCGCACAAAGCTTTCCTGGGCTATGTCCTGCGCGTCCTCTCGAGACCCTATCATGCGCTGACAAAAATGCACAATCGGGCGCTCATAGCGCCGGACAAGTTCGGCGAAAGCTTTCATGTCGCCGTCGCGGGCCAGTGCGATCAGATCCCAGTCATCCCCCGAATTAGGAACCATCGGTCCCCCGGCGGACGAATAGGCCCGATTCACGGCCCAAGGGAACAAACCCCGGACTGTTTACAAGGTTCCCGCTAGAACCCCATGTCCACTGATGCACCAATACGTTAAAACGTGAGCAGCCGCACGCCTCCCACGCCGCTCCCGCCCTCTCCGTTCCGCTATATGTCTTTGTACGACAAACTCTTATGCTTATTCACACGCCCGCCGCGTGTGTCGAGAAATACCTGGCAATCTGGTCCTCGGCCCAGTATTCCGCCCGACTTGGCCGCGAACCTTGGACGAAGCCGACATGCCCTCCCCGCGTGGTGAATTGCGAGATAAGATAGGGCGACCGCTCGACCGCGTCCCTTGGTAGTGTCCAACCCGGGTTGAATGGGTCATCCGCCGCGCTGAGGAGGAGCGTGGGCCTGCGGATGCCATCGAGGTATTGTCCGCACGCTGACCGCGTATAGTAGTGCTTCGCGTCGCGGAAACCGTGGAGGGCCGCAGTCCCAAACGTGTCAAAGTCCTCGAAGTTCTTGGCATCTCGAATCGCTTCAGCATCGATTCGGCCGGGATACTGTTCGGCCTTGACCAACGCCTTCGGAATAAGCGACTTTAGAAAATGCCGTACGTACACCAGTCGCACCCCGCTGTCCATGAATGGCCCCGATTCGTCGAGCCGATACGGCGCGCTCACCACCGCCGCCGCCGCGACCTCCTCCGGCGCGTCATCCCCGATCTCGCCCAGCCATTTCGCGGTCACGTTGCCGCCGAGCGAATAACCCGCGATGTACAAGGGCCGCCCCGGCCAGCGCTCCGTCAGCCCGCGAACGACGAAATCGATGTCAGTCGTCTCGCCGCTGTGATAGAGCCGCGGCGCGCGGTTCATTTCCCCACCACAGGAACGGAATTCCAGGGCCGCGACAGTCCAATCCATGGCCCTGAGATTGCGCGCGAGTCCCACGATGTACGGCGATTGAATCGACCCCTCGAGCCCATGTAGCAATAGCGCGGCGGGTTTGTCAGGCACCCCTTCCGAAAAGTGAATCCGCAGGAAATCGTCGTCAGGCGTGTCCCACCGCTCGAGCCTGAACGTCGGCATCGCGGATCCGCGCTGGTACCGCGCCCACACAGTCTGTGCATGGGGGTTCGGCAACCACCAGGCCGGACGGAATGGGTGCTCATCAAGGACCGCCTGAAGGCGGCTCTTGAGCCGGATTTGCTTATCGAGATCGAGAAGTTCGGTCGCCATCGGCTAAATCACACTCGGGGGGAGGGTATTATGGCTACGCTACAAAGTGATTCCAAGGAACGGTATAGATTAAGACGTGCGAACTTCTCCCAAGGATTCTCCCCTGACTACCACCCGTACCGAGAAACTCGAGTTGCGCCCCTTCGCCCCCGCGGACCAGCCGGCGATCATCGCGCTTATCGACTCCATCTACACCGAATACGGTGACCGCATTTGCCTAGAGAACTGCGACAGCGATCTGCTCGATATCGCCGCCAACTACGCCGCGGGCCGGTTCATGGTCCTCCTTGAGCGCGGACCCCTCTACGGTACCGTCGCCGTGAAACCCAACCCCGAACATCCGGGCGCATGCTATCTCAAGCGGCTCTACCTGCACTCTGACCTTCGCGGCGGCCCGTGGGCCGATCTCATGCTCGATTGGGCCATCGACGCGACCCGCGAACTCGGCATGACGCGCATCGAAGGCTGGTCAGACACGCGCTTCACGCGTGCCCACTCCTTCTACGCAAAGCACGGCTTCACTCAAGGCGGAACACGGACCATGAACGACGGTTGGGCACCGTATCAGGAGTTCTACTTCAGCCGCGTGATTTAGTCTTGAAGGCCTAACAAAGGACGAAGCTTGTGAAGAAGTCGCCTTCTACCACGCGCTGATGCGCTTGCGTTTCGCGACGGCCGCGTTGATGACCAATTGCACGTCGGCGGCGTTAGTCCGTCCGTCGTTATTCAGATCCGTGAGCGGATCGTTCTCGATACCGATCGCGCTGTTTACGACTTTTTGGATGTCCTGGGCGTTGACGACGCCGTCGCCATTCACGTCCCCAACGGCCTTGAAGATCGGAATCTGCGCAACGCCGCCCTGAATGTTGAGGATCGGATCGTTGTAGTCCGTCGCGCCGAAAATCGGTTCTGGGTCGACGTTGAACCAATCCAATAAAATCCGCGAGTAGACCGAACGGAAATCGACGCTGTGCTTCAGGTTGCCGATAATGAGGTCGGATAAATTCGGCTGACCGCCATAGACTCCGCCGAGCACCCGCCCACCCATGACGAAAAGGCTGTTGCCTGCACCGTGATCCGTGCCCTTGCTGCCGTTCTCGTCAACGCGCCTCCCGAACTCGGAAAAGGTCATGATGCACACGCGATCCAGATTCCCACTCGCTTCCATGTCCTTAAGAAACGCATCGAGCGACTGATCGAATTCGTCGAGCAACCGCGGGTGATCGCCCAGGTTCGTGGGGTCGTCCCCCGCAAACTGGTTCGCATGCGTGTCGTAGCCGCCTTGGCTGACGTAGAAGACTTTAGTGCCGAACCCGCCTCGAATAATCTTCGAGACCATCCCTAGCCCCTCGCCGATCTGTCCGATCGGATACACGTTGATTTCGGGCACCATGCTTGCCTCGGCGATGTCGTCCGTCGAAGCCTGCGCCAAGTTCGCCGCGCGCTGGACAAAGTCTAGGTTCGGGTTTACCACGGGCAAGTTCGTCATTTGGCGAATGTAGTTTTCGATGTGCTGCCCCCACTCGCCCTGTTCCGGCAGAAGTATTTTGTAGAAATCGAAATCGAGCACGGCCGGAGGCGTATAGAGCGGGCTGCCGTGAAACGTACCGGGGACTTGAATGATTCGCGCCGCCAGCATCGTCAGCGGATCGATGTCCTCAGCCGGCATGCCCGCGCACTGATTGTCGATGAACCGCGCCATCCAGCCCGATTGCGAATGGTTTTCACTTCCCGGCGAGTTCCCGAATTCCCAAAAGTCCGTGGCCACGAAGTGCGACAAGTCGGGGTTCGGATAACCGACGTTTTGGACAATCGCCACCTTGCCCTCGTCGAACCAATCCTTCAGGCGGACCAGCTTCGGGTGGAACGCGTTCAGGCCGTCGATGGTTGTGGGATCCAGCCCGGACACGATGTGCAAATTGGGCCGCAATACACCGCCGTTGTAGAGCGGATCAGTAAATGGAATGACGGTATTGAGGCCGTCGTTCCCGCCCGACTGCTGTACTATCACCAGGATACGGTCTCCCGCGAGCCCCGGTCCCACTGCCTGCGCCGACTTGCTTATCCACAACGGCACAGTCGACGCCATGCTGAAATACGTCATGCTTCCCAAGCTGGCCTTGAGGAAATCGCGGCGGCTGAATTTCATGGTCCGTCCTTCTCGTTATTTCGCCTGGAACTTGGGCATCGTCATCATTACGTGGATCAATCCGAGAATCTTCCGCACGTACCGTTCAAAGTCGTTCGTTCCCGGCATCGTATCGAGAAACTCGATCAGCGTATCGTGTTCGTCCTGCGCGAGATCGTCCTGGATGAGCCGCGCCCGGTAGTACTCGAGCATCCCCTCGTGATCGTTGAATCCCTGCAACGGGCCGCCGTTGTCCGACAATAAGTCGAACACGTTCTGGTTCATCGGATACTCCGTGGCATCCGCGTACGGATTCAGAGCATAGGCGGTCTTGAACGCCCATATGTAGCGTACGATGACGTTGCCCGAGGTCATCCAGGAGTTCCCGTGGTTCCAGCCCGCTACATTCGGCGGATTGAACAACCGCATGCCCATTAGCAGCAATAAGACGTTCGGGCCGAACCCAGGGTCGGCGAGTTTCTCGTGCAGGCCCAAGACGCGAAGCGACGAAACGAGAAGCTCCGCGGGGTTCTTGATCATCGCGAAAAAGTTCGATTCGTCGTAGAAATATTTCGAGAGAAATATCTTGCGAAGGCACGCCCGAATGTCGTAGCGGAAACGCCGCTGTGGATACACGCCGTTGTCCGTGCCGCGCATGTAGTCCGCCAGTTCGAGGACCGCCGCGTCCGGCACGGGCGAGAGTTGCACTGTGTGGTTCACGAACCAGCGCAACAGCTTCCACGACATGTAGACCGCCGTGGCCGGTAAATCGTTGTAGGGCGCCCCGAGGCCGGAAACGTCAGGATTCACAGAGGTTTTGTTCATGATCAGGTCGATGACGTCGATCGTTTCCTGGCTTGAAAAACTGTTCTGGATCGTCTGCCCGAACACGGTCTTCGTACCTGGCTCGTGTGTAAACGGAAAGAAGCCGTACTCAAGCGACCAGTCGCTCTCGCAATTGAAGTTCGGGAACGTTTCGCCCGTCAAGCATTTCGCGATTTCACGGATGTCGTTCTCGCTGTAGTTGCCCACGCCCATCGTGAACAACTCCAACACTTCGCGCGCGAAGTTTTCCTGGGGCCGGCCGTTGACGTTGAAGATGTTGTCGAGATAGATCAGCATCGCCGGATTGCGCGTGATGTTGATCACCAATTGCCGGAAATCATCGACGCCCGTTTCCCGGAACAATTTGTTCTGCGTGAGCATCATATTCACGATCGTTTTCACTAGGCGCAGCGCGTCATACGGAAGAGTCCCCGTCGTGCAGGGCTGACCGGGATATCCGCCGTCGTTCCCCAAATTAAGGAAATCCGGTACGACGTTGTAGAGCTTGTCGCCTTCAGTGACCATATGGTCGTGGAGGAACAACGTCATTTGTTCTTGCAGCGGCTGCGAGGTGTACCGCATCCGATACAACCAGTGCGCTATTCCCTCGATCTCATTTTGCGGGTCCGCGATCTCAGCAAGATTGAACGTCGGCCAAAGCGAGTTGTTCAGATCGGCAAAGGGCGCGCCGGGATTTGGAGCTCCGCCGGTCGCGGCCTGATCAAGATGGGGATCAGTCAGTTGGAAATTCACCAACTGATCGATGGTCGCCCGAAGCGCGTCTTGGCTACCGTCTCCAACTGCCGAGATTCGCTCGTCCGGAGTAGCGCCGAAACCTGCGCGGCGAAACAAATGGGCCGCCTGGCGCTCGGACCAGGAACCATCGACCCCAACCTGGTACTCCTCCAACAGGGCCATCGCTGCCGCTCCCATTTTTCAGGCCGCCCTACCGCATTTCCGTAAGCGCGTCAAACCGTTGCCTGCTTAGTATACTGTACCTTATTTCATTTCGGCGCGTTACATTTTGCGGGGTCGAACGTAACTATCATAAATCGTTGTGAGCAAAGAAGTTATGTTTTCGGTTAGTTCTGCTAAAATTGCCCAAATTTTGTGCCTTTCCTCCCTCAGTTGTGAGATGGTCTCGGCACAGCGCTTAGTCGTGCTGGAAGAGGGTCTAAACGGGTTTACGGGGTTCGAGGATGCCACTCTTTTTTCTGAGGCCGACACCTCGGCTGGAGGCGGGGCGGGTATCGTCTCGGGCACGATCAGGAATAATCCTTGGCACCGCCGTGCGCTCTTGCGTGCCGATTTGTCGTTCATCCCTCCGGGCACAACGATCTCCGAAGTATCGCTCACCCTCGTTGTAGTCAATTCGGGGGGGAATTTCGGTGATTTCGATTACCGGCTGCACAGCTTGTCCAAGTCCTGGGGCGAAGGGACCAACGTCCCCGATAACGCGGGAGGACAGGGAATCCCCGCCCTCACCGGCGACGTGACCTGGCGATCTAACTTTCACAATCAAACCGAGTGGATCAATCCCGGCGGCGACTTTGCCCCCTTTCCGAGCGCAGTCGCATCGGCGGGACGCTTCGCAAGCGTCGGCGTGTGGGACGGCGCCGGGATGGCCAGTGACGTGCAAGATTGGATCACTTCGCCCTCATCGAATTTCGGCTGGATTCTCATCAGCACAATCGAAGGCACGTTTCAGCGAGTGAAGCTTTTCAATTCGTCCGAAGCGACGTCGAATCGTCCAAGGCTCACGCTCACGCTCGATCTCGATCCGGGCGACGTCGACCTTGACGGCAAGCTCTCCGCGCGTGACGTACAACTCGTCGTGAACGCCTTGTTTGGTAACGGCCCCAATCGATTTCTCGCCGATGTCACCGGTGACGGCCTCATCAACAAGGCTGATCTCGACCGCGTCTCAGACCGCGCCACGCACAAAGCCAAGTAGCGCCGGTCTCGCCGAGACCGGTGCAGACCGACGCCGGGACGTCCTCGGCACTACGCTCAGCGCCGCTTGAGCACCCGCAAGAATTCATGCAAGTCCTCGAGCCGCAGCGCCCGTGCCAGCGCGCAGTAGACAACTGCTGCGACCATGATCGCCGGCAACACGGCTAGCGAGCGTGCCGTGAGCGTATCGGTGCCGAACACGTAGGCGAGCAAGTCATGGATCCATCTCGCGGCGAGTGCCATGGCGATCGATGCGGCGGCGATTCTCGCTAGCACGGACACAAGCTCGCCCGTAACGAGCGCACCATGACGCCGCGCGAGGAACGCATACAGCACAAAGAAGTTCACGGTATAGGCGATCGTGGTCGACAACGCGAGACCCCGAAAGCCAAGCGGGCCCACGAGCGCGAAGTTGAGCACGATATTCAGCAGCATGCTCGTGGCAGCCGCGGCGACCGGCGTGCGCGTGTCCTTGAACGCATAGAACCCTTGCACCGCGACCTTCACCCATGCGAACGAAAGGAGCCCAGCGCCGCTGTACATAATCGCGACGGCGGTCCGTTCCGTTTCCACGGGCGTGTTTTCGCCATACTCGAAGAGAAGCCGCGTAATGGGTGCCGCAAGAGCCAGTACGCCGAACATCGCGGGCGTGACCAGAAAACATGACTGGCGAAAGCCGGCGACCAGCGTGGCGCGAAACTCTGCGTGGTCTCCGCGCGCGGCGGACCGCGAGATACCGGGAAGTATGGCGACGGCCGTGGCTACGCCAAAAACGGCCAGCGGCAGTTGCACCAGCCGGTTTGCGTAGAACAGGGCGTTGACGCTGCCTTCGGGCAAGCTCGCCGCGAACATGAGATCGACGAGTTTGTTGACTTCGCCGGCCGACTGCCCGATGGCGACGGGAACGAGCAGTACGAACGCGGTCCGCACGCCAGGGTGTCTCAATTTGAAGTTGGGCAGCCACACACCGGTGACGCGCCCCAGCGCGATGTATTGCACCGCAAGCTGCGCGATCCCGCCGAGCCATACACCCAACACCAGGGCATACGCCGGGTCGGAAAAACTGTCGCGGAAGAACAAGCACGCGACGATAAACGCCACGTTCAACAAAGCGGGCGCCCACGAGGGCGTTCCGTAGTGGCCCTTGACGAACAACGGGGCCATGAGGAAAACTGTCATCCCAATGAAGAAGATATACGGAAAAGTCCACAGCGTGAGCGCCGTCAGCAATGCGACCTGGTCTGGCGGCTTCGCACTTTCGCCGGTGATGGGCGAGAGCAAGCTGAGGCCGCCCTCGAGGATGAACGGCAACGCGAGCAGACCCACGCCCGTGAGGACCAGAAGTAACACCAGCATTGCCGAAAGTAGCGCCGACGTGAGTTCGCGGAAGCCAGCGTCCCCATCGTGTTCGAGCGTTTCAGCAAGGACGGGAACGAACGCGGCGTTCGTCGCCCCTTCTCCCACGAGATCGCGCAGCATGTTCGGAAAGCGAAACGCGATGATGAACGCTTCGCGGGAGGCCAACGGGATGACGACCCAGACTACGTCGCGGACCAATCCAAGGACGCGCGAGAACATCGTGCCGCCGGCGAAAACTGCCGCGAACCGCGTGTGTGAAGATTTCGCTTCGCTCATCTGGGCCGGGGAGCGCTCATCGTCGGGCTGTTTTGATCGGGTCCCGATTCGATAGCATCGGCCCGGGGCATCATGCGCCAATAATAGAACGTCTCCGGAGGCACACGTCCGAACGAGTAGGGTAGCGGGCCCCAAATGGCGGCATAGAACGCCGCGCCAAGGCGCCGATCCATCGTTGCGAGCCACGGAAAGACCGGAAAGATTGGTTCGCGTTCGAGTGTACGCAATTCTTCCGGAAGCGGGTAGATCAAATTGTTGGATGATTGGATGACGACGTCGCCGATCCGCGGCCCATTGTCGCGATCGAACGGCTTTGCGCCGGCCCCTTCGAGATACCAACGCATGCCCCAATTTCCCTGCACCCATACGTCCGCTCCGAGCGATTCGCGCACCTTCGCTAAGTCCTCTCCCGCGCGCTTGCCAGCGCTCGCCATCGCGTAGTCGCTCCAGGCCACGAGCAGCGCGAGACACGCCGACGCGACCAGGCCGATCGGAACGCTGACTGGAAGGGCGGCGGATTTTGCGCGAGGTGGGATCATCCGCGCGGCGAGAATTCCCACGGCCGGCGCCATGGGAAGCATGGTGCGGCCGTTGGTCGTCCAATTCACAAATGAGGAAAAAACAAACATCCCAGCTATCCAAAGAAAAATCAAGAGTGCGCCGGCGTCACGCTCTCGATAGAGGTGATACAGCGCGCAGAACAGTAGGTGGATGCCCGCGGCGGCGAAAAGGATGCACTGCACGCGCATCGGCATGGACATGCCGTAGTCCGGATGCACAATCGCGCTCGACGCCTGCCGGAACGCAAGGAACAAAATACAAGCACCGGCGAACGCGAGGATAAGGATCGGGACTGTCCAACGCCGCGGCCATAGGGCGAACGCCATCAACGTGATCGTGGTATGGCACCCGCCGAGAAACGTCAACCCGATCATGAAGCGCGATAGATAGGAAGGCCGCTCCGCTCCCGCTTCGGCAGTGAAGGAGGAAGCAAAACCCGCGGCATTCGCGAGCGGATTCACGCCGTACATGCGCCAGCAATACCACTGGTACGCGCCGATGATGAGTATCGGGATTGCGAAGTGCACCGCCCACGATCCGATTCCGCGCTTCTGAGCTATGGCGTACGCGAACAACAGCGGCAGCGAAGTGATGCCGAGATACTTCGTGAGCGTGGCTAGGGCCATGAACACTGCCGCGCCAGAAAGCCGCGCGCGCGAGTTCGTTTCGATGCCCTCGACCCACCAGTACACGGCCCAAACGTAAAACGCCAGCGTGAGCGTGTCGCTCATGACATTCGTGCTAGAGACTACGAAGACAGGCGAAAGCGTCGCTGCGAGCGCCGCGATACCGGGCCGGGCTGTGAATCGCCGCGCGAGCAGATACGTCCCCCACGCTACCGCAAGGGCGGGCAACAGGAACGCGGCGTGAAGGGCCTGTTCGCTCCAACCGAACAACGCGGCGGCGGCGGCGATGAAATACGAAACGCCCGGCGGGTTCTTGTTGATTTGCGCCATCGGCTCCTCGAAGAAGGACCAGTTGGCAGTGAATCCATAGAAATCGAACGGCGCGCTGTGAAGATGCTGCGCGACCCAAAGGTACACCGTGTCGTCCATGTGAAATGGTTTGTCGATGAGCGGCAATAACAACACTACCGGCGCGGCAACGGCGAGAAAGGGATGGACGTCGTCTTTGCGCGCGGCCATCGGCTAGGCCATGAGCAACTCGAGCGGGTGCACAACGCGCAGGCCCGTGCCCGCTTCGAGTTGGATTTTGCAGACGCTGCTCTCGGTGACAATCGTGTCGACGCCAGACGCCAGGAATGCCTCGAACAACGGCTCGCCGACAGCGTCAGACAGCTCGCGCCCAAGCGGGCCGGTTTTGAGGCCAAACGTTCCGCCCATGCCGCAACAGGTCCCCGTCTCGATGAACTCGACCTGTGCGCCCCGCCGCCGGAGCCACTCCATCGTCTCCGTGCCGCCACCCAATGGCCGCTGGTGACACGAACAGTGGAACCCGAAGCGCCGGCCGTTCAATTCCCCAGGGACCGCGTTTTCGATTTCGAGCAGAAATGAAAATAATTCGCGTGTTTGTTTGGCGACTGCCAGCGCGTCCTCGTTGTTGTCCAATAGTTTTGGATAGCTCTTGCGAAGCGCATATGCCGCCGTGGGCTCGGGCGACACAATGATGTACCCCTCGCGCGCTAGAGGAGCGAGGCGCTCGACGTTGTACCGCGCCGTCTCCACCGCCGCGTCGAGGTCCCCATACGCAATGAATGGATACCCCGAGGATCGCTGCTCTGGAAACGCCACGGCGCAACCCGCTGCTTCGAGCCGTTCAACCGCCGCGATACCGAGATCCGGCCGATTGAAGTTCGCATACACATCGAT
>CAYXRK010000145.1:0-12741 GCA_964467615.1 uncultured Nitrospirales bacterium
TTCCAAACGCATGTGGGGCAGCCGCCCTCGGCTGCCAGCCTACCCCCCCGCTCCCTTATGTATCCGGTCGAGTACCCCGTTCACAAACCGCGGCGCATCCTCCGCGCCGATCTCCTTCGCCAATTCGACCGCCTCGTTAATCGCCACCTTCGGTGGCACGTCTCCCGAGTGGCGCAATTCGTAGACCCCGATCCGCAGAATGTTCCGTTCCGCGCGGCCGACGCGGGACGGCACCCAGTTCTCGAGCGACTCGTCGATTGCCGAGTCGAGTTCGGCGCGCGTTCGCAATATGCCGCGCAGGAGCATCTCCGCATACTCGCGCGCCGCGGGTTTTGCCGGGTTCATTTCCCAGAATGCGGCCAACGCGGCTTCCGCGTTGTAGCCGTTGAACTCGAGGCTGTATAGAAACTGCGCCGCGCGTAGTCGTCCTCGCCGCCGGTTCTCAGCGTTGAACGGTGTCACATCTGTTCCAACAGGCTGACCATCTCGATCGCCGCCAGCGCCGCGTCGACGCCTTTGTTCCCTGCTTTGGTCCCGGCGCGTTCGATGGCCTGCTCGATCGTATCGGTAGTGAGCACGCCGAATATTACCGGACGATCCGCCGCCATTGCTGCTTGGCCGACGCCCTTGGCGGCCTCCGAGCACACGTAGTCGAAATGCGGTGTCGCGCCGCGGATGACGCAGCCGAGCGCGATAACGGCGTCATGATTTCCTGAAATCGCTAAGCGCTTTGCAACGAGCGGAATCTCGAACGCGCCGGGTGTCCACGCCACGGTAATGTTTTCGTCCTTCACACCGTGCCGATTCAGCGTGTCGAGACACCCCGCAAGCAGCTTCTCGGTGATGAAGTTGTTGAATCGGCTGACGACAATCGCAAACGATTTCTTCGCGGCCGCGTCGAACCGTCCCTCGATGATGGTTGGCATTCCTACGCCTCTCCTTCGGCTGCGTCGCGCTGGGCGGCCAGCAGCATTTCTTCGTTGCTTTGGTGATCTCCGAATTCAGCCAACAAGTGCCCGAATTTTTCGCGCTTGGTTTGCATATATCGGCGATTGTAATCGTTCGCCGGAATTTCGATCGGCACGCGCCCGGTTATCTCCAACCCGTACCCTTGCAAACCTCGCCGTTTCACGGGGTTGTTGGTGATGAGGCGCATCGTCGACACGCCGAGATCGCGGAGGATCTGCGCGCCGATCCCGTATTCGCGCGGATCCGGATCGAAGCCGAGATGGATATTCGCTTCGGCCGTGTCCATTCCCTGGTCTTGCAGAGTATACGCCTTGATTTTGTTCACGAGTCCGATCCCACGGCCCTCTTGCCGCATGTACACAAGTACGCCCGATCCTTCATTCGCGATGATGCGCATCGCCTCGTGCAGCTGACTCCCGCAGTCGCAGCGCATCGAATGAAACACGTCCCCCGTCAGGCATTCGCTGTGTACGCGCACCACTACGTCCTTTTTCCCGGCGACCTCGCCCATCGTCAGCGCGATGTGCGTATTGGTGTCGATCTCCGTTTCGTACGCGACCAAATGAAACGTTCCCAAATCGGTGGGCAGTTCGGTTTCGGCGGCGCGGCTGATCACCGACTCGTTGATCCGCCGGTATTTGATGACGCTTTCAACCGTGCAAATACGCACGCCGTGTTGCCGCGAAAATGTTTCGAGTTCCGGCATCCGCGCCATCGTGCCGTCATCGTTCATTACCTCGCAGATCACGGCCGCCGGCGTCATGCCCGCCATTCGGCACAAATCGACCGAGCCCTCAGTCTGGCCGGCGCGCACGAGAACGCCGCCCTCCCGCGCCCGCAGGGGAAACACGTGGCCGGGCCGGGCCAGGTCTTCCGCGCCGCACTTCGGATCCACCGCAACCTGGATGGTCCGTGCCCGGTCGTGCGCGCTGATGCCCGTCGTGACGCCCGTTTTCGCTTCGATGGAAACGTGAAACGCCGTGCTGAATTTGGACGTGTTGTCCAGCGTCATCGGCGGAAGTCTGAGCTCCTCAATCCGTTCAGGCGTCAAGGCCAGGCAAACGAGGCCGCGGCCGTATTTGGCCATGAAGTTGATCGCCTCGGGGGTCACCTTCTCGGCCGCGACGACAAGGTCCCCCTCATTCTCGCGGTCCTCATCATCCACGAGAATAATCATCTTCCCCTGCCGCAAATCTTCAAGCACCGCAGGTATCGACACCGGCATTTCCCATCTCCTATTGCCACCACAGAGGCACAGAGAACACAAAGACCTAAAACTAGTTCTTGCTATATATATCTAAAATTCTATTAGCAGTCCTTTGTGCTCTCTGTGTCTTTGTGGTTATTTTTCTAATTCGCAAAACCATGTCGGACAAGAAATTCGCGATCGAGCGTTCCTTGTCCGAGGCCCCGCAAGTAATGATAGATGTGCTTCCCAATCGTGTCCGCTTCCATGTTCACCGCGTCCCCCGCCCGCCGCGTTTGCAGCGTCGTCTTCCTCAACGTTTCCGGAATCACCGCCACCGCGAAGCGTTCTCCCTCGGGCTCGACCACGGTCAAGCTAATGCCATCGATGGTCACCGATCCCTTTGGTACGAGATACTTCGCCACGTCCGGCGGCGCAAGAAATTCCCACAGCGCAAACGCCCCCTGGTCCCGCACTCGCGCCACCTTGCCGACCCCATCCACGTGACCCTGCACCATGTGCCCGCCGAAGCGGTCGCCCATAGCCATCGCGCGTTCGAGATTCACCGCAAGCCCTGGCCGCAACCGGCCGAGCGTCGTGCGTTCGAGCGTCTCGGGCGATGCCTGCACGATAAACGTGTCCGCCGTAAACTCGACCACTGTCATGCACGCCCCGTCGAGCGCGATGCTGTCGCCAATCTGCATGCCTTCCATTACGCGCTCAGCCATGATCGCGATGTCCGCGCCCGAACGCCTCGTGACCGCGCCCACTTCTTCGATGATTCCGGTAAACATGTCACGTCTTCCGAACGTATGCTTCAATCAACAGGTCTTCGCCAATCGGCGTCGAGGTCATCCGCTCGAGCAGTATCGACGCGGCCATAGTCTCGGCCCCGAGGCCATCGACCGGCGTTATCGCTTCTTTACCCCCGACGATCTTGGGGGCAACGAAGAACATCACCTTGTCCACGACCCCAGCCTCGAACGCGGACGCCAATGTCGCGCCGCCGCCTTCGATGAGCAGCGACGTGATTTCCCGTTCGCCAAGCGCCCGCATTACCGCCTGCATATCCAGCGCGTTCTCCTTTGCCGGAACATGGATAACCGCGTCTGCGTAATCAAAACCGTGGCCTTCGGGCAGTACGACCCAAGTCGGCGCCGGGCTGTCCTGTGTGAACACTTTTCTATCCGCATCGAGGTAGTCGCCCGCGTCAAGAATTACGCGGACCGGATCCCTGCCCTTGCCGCCTGGAAGGCGCGTCGTGAGGCCCGGATTGTCCAACATGATCGTCCGGCTGCCGACCATGATCGCGTCGATTTGATTGCGCAACTGGTGGACGCGCTCGCGCGACGCCTCGCCGCTTACCCATTTCGAATCACCCGTGCGCGTGGCGATTTTGCCATCAAGCGACATCGCGCACTTGGCGATCACGAACGGTGTCTTCGTCGTGATGTATTTGATCCAAGCCTCGTTCAGCGCCTCCGCTTCGTCCGACATCAGGCCGACCTCGACCGCGATGCCCGCAGTGCGCAAGGCCTCGACGCCGCGTCCGGAGACGAGCGGGTTCGGGTCTTCCATCGCGACGACGACCCGCTCCGGCCGTTTCTCGATGAGGAGTCCAACGCAAGGGGGCGTCTTGCCGTGGTGCGCGCACGGTTCGAGCGTGATGTACACCGTCGCGCCCTCTGCCTGGGTCACCGTCGCAAGCGCCGCCGCCTCCGCATGCGCTGCGCCCGCGCACGCGTGGAAACCTTCCGCCAGCACCAGCCCATTCCGTGCGACGACGCAGCCCACCATCGGGTTTGGACTCGTCCTGCCCCGGCCCTTCGCAGCCAACTCGAGCGCGCGGGCCATATAGTGCTTGTCGCCAGACATCAAAAATCGCCCCGCGGGGACACTCCTCCCTCGGGACGATTCAGCGGCGGACACACCACGCCCGCCCGCTAACCTTCTCTCATCCGGACTCTAACCGTCGGCCCCGGAATTTCACCGGGTCATGTCCCGCCCGAAGGCCGGACTCGCGGGCTGTGACCGCCGGTGGGGACTTCCACCCCGCCCCGAAGGTTAAGCTATTAACTGTCTACATAAACAGTATATACCCATCGCACATTTCCGTCAAAGTGTTTCGTCTGTGGCATGGGCTTCCAGCCCATGCAGCTACCCCAGATTCCTTCTCGCCTTCTTTCTGCCTAATCGTCATCGCGGAGTTTACTTTTCTCTCGTATAGAACTCTACTGTTCGTGCATCTGCCCGGTTCAACACGTGCCTCTTGCATCGCGGGCACTTGTACAGAATTCCTATGTACTCCGCCGACTTTGCAATAGCCTTTGCACGAGCGCGTTCGTCCTTTGCTTGCAGTGCCCGTTTTTCCGATTGAATGAACTTACGGTAGTCCTCGTCCGCGATCACGGCGTACGACTTGTACGGACGAGGAGTCTTGAGCACGCCCTTCGCGAATGAATACCGCATTTACACTTCATAGAGTTACGTGCACGTTTTGCTGATTGCGGAAGGATGTTGGCAGTTAGAATCTACTTTACAACCGAGAGAAACTCTTCAACCGTAACGGCAGCATCACGAATCAATGCCCGTAAGGTGCCGACGGACAGTTCGCGATGTTGCGGAATCGAGAGGTTTGTACGCACACCTGGCTTGGTCATCATCAAATGGCTGCCGACTTGACCGACCTCGACCCACCCCAACTTCGCGAAGGCCTTCGCGGCCTCGCGTCCCGAGATGTTCGCCAGTCTCGCGATGCGGTCAAATGGCTACAACGATCAACTGCTGGCGGGGGGTTTCCTGAAGAACCGAGAAGGCTTTCTGATCTTCGGCCCAAAGCCAACCCTGGATAGCTTCTTTTATATTTTCAAGGGCTTCTTGCTCCGTTTTGCCTTGAGAAACGCACCCAGGCAACGACGGACACTGGACAACGATCCAACCGTCCTCGGCTTCTTCAAGCGTTACGTGAAATGTCATAGATTTGTATGCTCGTCTATTGTCGAGACAAGCATCATAGTCGTCGCTCAGCGTGCGCTCAACTTGACGTAGTTCTCAAATTAAGACGAACCCATCCGATCGTACAAAGTTTTTTCGGCTATGTTTCGGTAGTATTCTTCGCGGTGCATTCATTTTGGTTGCGCTTGAAATCGATCAGGGGAGGGCAACGGGATGGCGTCTGCTAGAGTGGCTTTTGTAACCGGCGGTGCCGGGGGCATCGGCGTCGCGATCTGCCGGTCGTTGACCGCCGCCGGATGCCGCGTCGCGGTCGCCGACCTCGACTTGGCTGCGGCGTCAAAGGTGGCCGCCCCCCTCGGCGGAATCGGCGTGGCGCTAGACGTCACTGATCCGAACTCGGTGTCGGAGGCGGTCAAGCGGGTGGAATCGGAGCTGGGTGGCGTGGAAATCCTCGTAAATTGCGCGGGCTGGGATCGCTTCATGCCCTTCATCGAAACCGACGAAGCGTTCATGCAAAAAGTCCTCGACATCAACTTGGCTGGCCCGATGCGGATGACCCGCGCCATTTTGCCCGGAATGATGGAACGAGGCCGGGGACGAATTATCAATATAGCCTCGGATGCCGGTCGCGTCGGCTCCTCGCTCGAGGCGATCTACTCGGGTGCCAAGGGTGGCCTGATCGCCTTCACGAAGACCATCGCCCGCGAAGCGGCCAGGAACGGCGTCACGGCGAACAGCGTGTGTCCCGGTCCAACGGACACGCCGATGCTGAGGACCGTCGGCGGCGGCGATGATGCCGAGAAAGTGTTCGCGGCGATGGTGAGGGCCGTGCCGATGAAGCGCCTCGGCAAACCCGAGGACATCGGGCCCGCGGTGGCGTTTCTTGCGTCCGAGGACGCGGGGTTCATCACGGGCCAAACGCTCTCGATCAGCGGCGGATTGACGATGGCATGAGCACGTGATACACATGATCGCGAGTGCTACGTCTCTCTCGCCGGGATTCGACCAAGAACTGCCCAAATGTCATCCCTGCGGCAAGCAGGGACCTTGGATTACCTTCTCGTGCCCGCTTCCACGAAGAATCCGTCGCAAATATTCCTGCGTTCTTAGGAGGGTTATTAACGACTCGTCATCGTGCTCGTCATTCGTCATCGTCATCGAAAAGTTGGCTTTGCTGCGTCGGTCAATATCGTTCAACGAACTTCCAACTCAGGACACCAGCGATGAGTAGATTCACTGCGGTTATGCTTCTATTAGCGGTTAATCAATCCGAGATTTGCGCACAGGATTCGCCAGCCGAAAGCGCATTCACCCCCCTTCCCTCGCGCTTGACCGAGGGTGTGGGCGAGGGATACATATCGCTCGATCCCTATGAATTCGGTCCGGCGGTGGTCGGCGACTACGCGTTGACGTTCGTAGTCGGCGGATCAGGAATCAAGGCGGGCGGGGCAATATTGGTCGACTTCCCGAAGTCGTGGTTCACGAACCCGACTCCGCTCGTCAAACCAATGCAGACGACTTCGCCGGATGGCTTTCACTACGTGGGCGCGGCGACATCGCGCGAAGGCGCGAAACTCAGCGTCGAAATTGACCATAAGAACTTCGACGGCAAGACCGAGCGATTTCGCCACATAGTTACAGTACGCGTTACTGACGCGCCGCACGAAAAGTACGACACGATTACCGTCACGCTTGCACACACGACGTCGCCCTATTTGGTCGGTGACGACGTAGTACAAGCCGCCGTCGATCGCGATGAGACAGGGCACTTCAAGCTGCTTTCTGCAGGCGCGGATTACACCGTCACACCCGGCCCCGCGACTGATGCCCGAGCATTCCTCCCGAGCATCGCCGTAAAAGGATCCAAAGTTCCGATTCATGTGACCGCCTTCGACCGTTTTCAGAACGTGGCCGCGGGACATACCGGAGAAGCAATTGTGCAAGGTCTCGCCGAAACTCCACTCCGCCTCAGCTTGGACAATGGCCGCGCCTCAGCAGAATGGCTCGCCGCGAAGTCGGGAACGTTCTTCCCCGAACTGTCGCTCGCAGTCAACAGTAGCGAAACACTGAAAGTCCCCTGCGGGCCTATCGAAGTCCTCGAAGCGGCGCCCGTTGAGTCGATTTTCTGGGGAGACCTTCATTCGCATTCGCGAATCAGCAAAGACGGAATCGGTTTTGGAGACTACGCCTACGCCCGTGACGCGGTCCATCTCGACTTCTTTGCCTCGACAGAACACGACGTGTCGGACGCGGGCGGCGACAGCATCACGCCCTCGGAGTGGGACTTCATCAAGTCGGAAGTGGCCTCGTTTAACGCGCCCGGTAAGTTTGTGACACTGCTTGCCTACGAGAGCAGCATGAAAATGGGCCACCACAACGTTTTCTACCGCGATATGGACGGGCTGCCGTGGCCGGGGTACAAGTGGCCAGCCGTTACGGAGTTGTGGAAACGATTGAAAGCGGCGCAGGCGCTTACGATTCCACACCATCTCGGGATTCGTTGGGGCGTCGCCGATGCGCCGCTTACGGGCCCGGAACTTCAGGAGCTACAGACAGGGGTGCGAAGCGGTAGGAACGGGCCCGTCTTGGACTGGTCGCTTCCGCACGACCCGGTCCTCCGTCCCGCACTCGAGATTTACAGTAAGCACGGCCAATCGGAATATTTCAATCCGGACGATCCCCTCGCGTACGAACAGGTGAAGTACACCGGCGGATCGAGCGTCGAAGGCGCGCACTACGCCCAGGACGCTTGGGCCGCCGGCCACGTGATGGGCACGGTCGCGGCGAGCGACAATCACACGGCGCAGCCCGGTTTAATGAACACCGGCCTTACCGCAGTGTACGCGCCGGAATTGACGCGCGAGGCGATCTTCGACGCTATTCTGCATCGACGGACCTACGCGACCACGGGCGAACGCATCATTTTGGATTTTGAAATCGCGGGAGTACGGATGGGCGAGGAGGGAAAGACAAACGGGGAAACCCAGGGCCACGTGACGGTGATCGCGCCGTCCGATATTCGATTCGTGGAAGTACTCGAGAATGGTCTCGAGGGGGCCGATTGGAAGTCGGTCGCGCGTTGGGACGCGCCGGGGAAAGAACTTCGTCAGGCGTTTTCCGTGACTCCGAGCACGGCGCGGAGCGTCTACTACCTGCGGGCCGAACTCGCGGCGAGGACCTCGAATCGCGTGGCGAGGGCCTGGTCGTCGCCGATTTGGTTGAATCGCTGAGAGCGGCGCAACGCCCGGCATTTGCTCATCGGCGCGCCTAAGAGTATTGTGTAGCGAGACGCTGGTGGGAACAGGAGGCTGCGAATGGCCTCGTTTGCGTTCACTTCCACGAAGTGGGCCCTCAAGCTCGCATCGAAGTTGATCAAGGCCGATGCGAGAGTACATAACGCCAATGTCATTGAACCAGACATGGCGATTGTGTTTGTCGTCAATCACTTCACCCGCCTCGAAACCTTTCTTCTCCCGTACCAACTGAATCAGGCCACCGGGCTCGAGGTGTGGTCGCTCGCCGCCGCGGAGTTGTTCCAGGGGCAGATTGGTAAGTATCTGCGGACGATGGGAACGGTCTCGACAAAGGACCCCGACCGCGACAAAGTCATCATTCATTCCCTGCTGAGAGGCGATCATCCGTGGATCATTTTTCCGGAAGGACAGATGATCAAGGACAAGAAGGTCATCGATCCCGCTGGCACGTACGCGGTGTACAACAAGGGCGTGGGAAGGCGCGCGCCGCACAAGGGCGCGGCGGCGGTCGCGCTGGTCACCGAGTTTTACCGTCACCACATCCAGTGTATTTTTGCCAGTCCTCAACAAAAGGGTTTCGCCGAGATCAAGGAGCGGTTCAGGCTGGATTCGATCGAGCCCGTTCTGGCGAAGCGCACGGTAATCATCCCGGTGAACGTCACGTACTTCCCCATACGCTCGCGGGAGAACGTCGTTCTCCGCATGGCCCAGAGTCTCGCGAAGGGAGGCCTTGGCCCGCGCGCGATCGAGGAATTGTCGGTCGAGGGCACGTTCTTGTCGGAAGACACAAACATAGACATTACCTTGGGCGAGCCCATCGACATAGCATCGTACCTTAACGCGCCGGAGTACGGCGAGATCATGGCCTGCGGCGACGACTTGTCGAAGCTCGAAGCCGATCCGCGGTCCCTGTTTCACGACGCGGCCGATCAACTGATGCACCGGTACATGCGCGACATCTATCGCATGACGCGGGTGAATTACGACCACATATTCGCGACGCTGATCCGGCACCAGGGCACGCGGCCCTTCACCGAACGCCGCTACCGCAACCGGATCTATCTGTGCGCCCACGAGATACGCAAGGCCGGAAAATATCATATGCATGACCTGCTTCGGCGCACGTACCGCGATATCGTTTTCGAGGACCCCAGCGCTAAGTTTCACGATTTCCTGGACATTGCGGTGAAGGAGGGCGTGCTCCGCAAGGACGGCGAACACTACATCGCCACGCCGGAGCGACCGCACGATGAGTCGGAGTTCCACGAAGTGCGCGCCAGCGAGACGACGTGGGTGATCGCGAACGAGGTCGAGCCCCTCGAAGGGTTCGACGATCTCGTGAAAGATGTTGCCGTGATGCCGCGAAAGGACCTCTCGAGGCGCGTGCGGAAGATCTTCTACGAGGAAGATTTCAGAATATTCGAGGAGGACTATCAAGCGTTTCGCAACGACGAATCCCATCCGATGGAAGTCGGGCGCCCATTTCTGATCTGTCCCGAGCGGCCCAAGGCGGGAATCGTTTTGGTGCATGGATATCTGGCTGCGCCGATGGAAGTGCGGGCGCTCGCGGACCATCTGTACGAGCACGGATACGCCGTGTACGGCGTGCGCCTGCGAGGGCACGGGACCTCGCCCGAGGATCTTGCGCAGACTGCCTGGGAGCAATGGTATACCTCCCTCAATCGCGGCTACGCCGTAATCAAATCGCTGACGGACAGAATCATTCTCGGCGGTTTCTCGACCGGCGGCTGCATGGCGCTGATGGGCGCAGGCCTCAAGGGCGACAAGATTCAGGCGGTGTTCTCGATCAATGCACCGCGCGAACTTCGTCAATACACCGCCAAACTCGCTTCGACCGTCGTGTCGATGAGCAATTTGATGAAAAAGATGCACGTCATCAAGGACGGGTGGGACTTTGTGGAGAACAATCCCGAGAACCCCCACATCAACTATCGGCGCAATCCGCTCGCGGGGGTCGCGCAACTCGATCGGGCAATGGCGGCGACCGACCAACACTTGCCGAAGATCGTCGCGCCGGCGCTGGTGATCCAGGCGTCGAAGGACCCGATAGTCCATCCCTCGAGCGGGCCGGACATCTTCGAGCGAATCGGGACGCCGCACAAGGAACTCATCATCATGGAGCGCAGCCGCCACGGGATCGTGAACGGCGACGGCGCTATTGACGTATTCGACCGAGTCACGACGTTCCTGGATTGGGCGCGCAAGAAAGCGCCGCGCACCTATCCGAAATCCGAGGCGGTGGACGGTGAATTCACCACCGGCCCCGCCGAAATAGGCGTCCTCGAATCCGCCTGACGCCTGTTTCGAAAACTCGCGTCGCCACGCGCTACACCCAGCGCATGTGGGGCAGCCGCCCTCGGCTGCCGCGTGTGGGACAGCCGCCCTCGGCTGCCGCGTGTGGGCTGGCAACTCCATCAATCCAGCTTCAGCCCCTTGTCCGTGACCGCGCCTTCGGAAGCTGAACTCACCAGGTGCGCGTACTTCGCCAACACACCTTTGATGTATCGCGCCTTCGGCGCTTTCCATTTCGCCAGACGCGCCTGGATTTCCTTCTCAGGCACTTCCAACGTCAGCACATGTTCTTCAGCGTCGATGACGATGCGATCCCCGTTCTTGATGATCGCGAGTGGCCCGCCCATCTGCGCCTCGGGCGTGATGTGCCCCACCACGAATCCGTGGGTACCTCCGGAGAAACGGCCATCGGTGATAAGGGCCACGTCCTTGCCAAGGCCCTTACCCATGACGGCACTGGTCGGGGCGAGCATTTCGCGCATGCCGGGGCCGCCCTTCGGCCCTTCGTAGCGGATGACGATAACATCGCCTTTTTTGATAGACCCGTCGAGGATGCGCGCCAGCGCCGTTTCCTCCGAGTCGAACACCTTCGCTTTCCCAGCAAACACGCGTCCTTCCTTGCCGGTGATTTTCGCCACCGCGCCGCCTGGGGCGAGGTTGCCGTAGAGAATGACGATGTTGCCCTCGGGGCTGATCGGATCGTCGAACGCGCGCACGATCTTCTGCCCGGCCGGATAGGGCTTAACGGGCTTAAGATTCTCGGCGAGGGTCTTCCCGCTCACGGTCAGGCAGTCGCCGTGCAGAAGTCCGCGTTCGAGGAGTGTCCGCATCAGGGGGACGATGCCGCCGATTTCGATGAGACGCTGCATGACGTATGCGCCGCTCGGTTTGAGGTCGGCCAGCACGGGCGTTTTCTTCCCGACGCGCGTGAAGTCATCGATGTCGAGCTTGACGCCCATCGCGTCGGCGATGGCGATGAGGTGGAGCACTGCGTTCGTCGATCCGCCGAGCGCATTGACGACGACGATGGCGTTCTCGAAGGCCTTGCGCGTCATGATGTCCCGCGGCCGGATGTTGTTCTTAATCAAGTGCATGATGGCCCTGCCCGAGGCCTCGCAATCCGCGTTCTTCGCCTTCGAGATCGCGGCCTGGGCGGAGCTGTTGGGCAGGCTCATGCCGAGCGCCTCGATGGCCGAGGCCATCGTATTGGCGGTGTACATGCCGCCGCATGCGCCGGGACCGGGAATGGCCTCATGCTCGATTTGTTTCAACTCCTTGTCGCCGATTTCCCCGGACGAATGTTTGCCCACCGCCTCGAAGACGGACACGATGTCGATGTCTTTGCCCTTGTGTATCCCGGGAAGAATCGTCCCGCCGTACACGAATAGCGAGGGCCGGTCGAGCCGCGCCATCGCGATCAAGCAGCCGGGCATGTTTTTGTCGCAGCCGCCGATCGTGATGAGGCCGTCAAACCCGGCGCATCCCGCGACGGTTTCTATCGAGTCGGCAATCACCTCGCGCGAGACCAACGAATATTTCATCCCCTCGGTCCCCATCGAGATTCCGTCCGAGATCGTGATGGTATTGAACTCGACTGATTTTCCGCCCGCCTTATCGACTTCCTTCGCCGCCAGCTTGGCGAGATCGTTGAGGTGCATGCTGCACGGCGTAGTCATGCCCCAGGTCGACGCGATGCCGACCATAGACTTCCTGAAGTCCCGATCGGTGAACCCGACCGCGTGCAACATCGCGCGGCTCGGGGCGCGCTCGACGGCGTCCGTAATCAGCGACGAGTGGGGACGTTGTGCGCCGTTGCTGGACCCCGCGGCACTCTTCATATTGGATTTAGGTGGCTTCGTGGCAGGCATGTGGTCGGTCTCCAGAAGGCGTGAAACGCGCGCGAATGATTGGATAGAAACTCCGGCCTCGATGCGCACTGTGGTAGCGCGGAAGGCACGAAATCATAACTCATTTCGGGCCGCACCTCCCTTCCGCCGGCCTCCAGTACCGCCGGCTTCCAGCCGGCATACGCCCCCTTCAACCCCTTCGCCCCCTCCCCCCTTC
>CAYXRK010000146.1:0-12740 GCA_964467615.1 uncultured Nitrospirales bacterium
GCTGAGGCCGTCGGAGTCCGTGTCCCCCAAGACCGGATACGTGTTGTGGGTGATGACTTCATCGCCGTCGCCGAGGCCGTCCTCATCGGAGTCCGTGTTGACTGGGTCCGTCCCGAGCGAAATTTCCGCGGCGTCGTCGAGAGCGTCTTCGTCGGAATCCGTGCTGGTGGGATCCGTTCCGTGTTCGTTGACCTCCGCGCCGTCCGTGAGGGTGTCGCCATCGGTGTCTTCAGCGAGCGGATCGGTCGAGCGGGCGAACTCGTCGGCGTTGGTCAAGCCGTCGGCGTCGTAGTCGTTGCCGCCGTCGGCCGCGCCGTCCGGGCCGCCCTGCGCATCGCCGGTTGCGTCGGAGTTTGACGGATCAAAGGGGTTTCCTGCGCCATTGATGTCGCGGATTTCGTCGAAGCCGTAGAGGCCGTCCTTGTCGCGATCGAGGCCGATGCGCGTTTCCGTGCCGGCCGTCACGATGGTGTAGGTCTGTTCAGCGCCGGGCGCGGCGAGCGCAAGCAGCACGTCGAGGGCGAGCGTCTCGTCCGCCCGATCGGTCTGGAAGACGGAGTCGCCCAGGTAGACGGCTCCGCGAAGGACGCTGTCCGCAACGTAATGTGCGACGAGTTCGATTCGGCTGCTGCCATCGACCAGGTCAATCAAGCGATCCACTTCGTCCGCTTTTTCGGCTGAGTCCACCGTGGCCTGCATTCCCGTCGCGGCGTGGGAGTCTTTGCTTGGGGTTCCGGGCGGTTCGTCCGGCGTTGACTCGATGCCTGAACCGGAGAAGGCGAGCAGGAATGCGGCGAGGTCGGCTACGTCCTGATCGCTTTGCGTGACCGCGAAGTGGCCGTCGGAGAGGAAGCGCGCCAGCGTGTCGATCGAGCCGTCGTGCAGAAATCCAAAACCCCGGCGGCTGACGGGGCCTTCGAGCGTGAAGCCGGTCTTGTCGCGCACGGAACGAAGTTGCGCGACTTTGAAGGTCTTCTGCTCGCCGCCGATGTTGGAGACGAGGGCGTGATGCTTTTCACCAAGAGGGCCGTCCGGAATAGGGATCCATTCGCCGTTGTCGAGGACGGAGTTAGTGCCGCCGCCGGTCGTGAGGGTGTGGCACGACGCGCAATGGAGCGGCTCGCCGGAGCGCGGGTCGGCGGTGCGGAAGAGTTCGAGTCCGCGTTGAGCATCGCCGTGGGGGAGCAACTGGCCCGCGGGGCCGAACACGCCAACGCTGCGAAGATCGCCGAGGTCAAGATCGGTGGGCAGCGTGTTGTCGTCGTTGCGATCGGGGTTAGGAGGAAACGTGATTGTGGCAAGAAAGTCCTCGAACTGCTGCATTTCCTCTTCGGTCAGCTCTTCGTCGCGTCCGAGAAGGTTCGTGAATGCCGGATTGAAAGCCTCGATACCCGTGCGATCGGCGCGCCAATGGAACGGCTCCTTGCCGATGATGTCCTGGAGGGTCTGCGTGAACATAACACCCTTGGCCGGATGAAAGGGTTGTAGATCGTCAGCGATACCGGGAATCCCTCCCCCTCGGTTCACCACTTCAGGCAGAGGCGCCATGTCGCCGTGAGGAGCGCCCAAGTCCCAATCGTGTTTGTCCGACTTGCCGTCGATGTGGCAGAACGCGCAGGACGCTTGGCCCGTGCCGGAGGTCATATGGGTATCGTAAAGAAACGGGCGCCCGAGTTTGATCGCGTCGGGCGTGGGGTCGAAAAATGGGACGCGAGTGATTTCTTGTTCATCGACCGTGCTGACGACCGAAATTGTCGCTTCGAAACGATTGAGGACGTACAGGCGCGAGCGGAGCGCGTCGAGCACGATGCCGGTGGGACCTTGGCCTACTTCGATGGTCGAGTTGGGGGTGAGTCCCGCGCGGATGCCAAGTGTGTCGACGACGACGATGTTGTTCGATCCCATGCCGATGAAGTAAATGCGCTGGCCATCGGCGCGGTACACCGCGCCGCGCGGATCGCCGATGGATTTTTCGCGCTCGCTGACGGGCAGAATGTGGTCGCGGCGCCGGATATGCGGATTGAGCGTGAAGACTTGGTCGGGGTCGCGGCGGCCGTTGACCTTGTCCCAGAAAAACATGGGGACGTGGCCAAGATTGCCCTGGGCGTTCCCTTCGAAGCGAATGTAGTTGAAGAGGCGCAAGCCGCTGAGCGCGATCGTTCCATCGATGGGGCTTACCGCAAAGGCGTCATTGATCGTCGCCATATTCTCGGCATAGGTAACGCCCAGGGTATTGGCGTCGATAACCGCGAGGCCGAGGTCCGCCATGCGCCAGCCGGTCGGGCGGCCGGAGAGATGCGCCAGGTCTCCGGTAACGATAGGGGCCCAGTCTTGGAGTTGGCCGTCTTCCCAGCTGTGCGTTTCGCCGAACGACATCGAGAGGCCGCTGCGGGGATGCGGTGGAAGGGCCGGATTAACTTCGACGGCCGGCTCGAAGAAACTGTCGAGTTGCGGCGGCGGATTTTGGCCCGCGAACGGTCCTTCGGGCGCGTCGACCGCGTTCGTCTGCCACGGATAGCGGACGAGATCCACCGCGTCGCCGTCGAGCACCGTCGAGTTGCCTGCTTCGAAGAAGGCGGCATACACCGTTAGACCATCAGGGCTCTTGCGCATCATGCGGGGCGCATCTTCCTCGAGGACGATTTGAGTCGGCGCGGAGTCGAGGTCCGTGGGGTCGTACACGAGAACGATCGCGGGGCCTGAACACGTTACAAAGGCGCGTTGCGGTTCGCCCGCGAACTCGACGTCGCCGGGTTCGTCAAGCACGTTTAGTGTGGCGCGGACGACGCCGCTCGAGGTATCAACAATGCTAACGGAGTCCGATATTTGATTGACAACCCAGAGCTCGGTATTGGTCCGGAATCGGACGGAAACGGCATCGATTCCGACGGGTATGGATCGGAGATGGGCCGGAACGCCGGAACTGACGTCGAAGAGTTCGACGCGGCCGTCGGGAGTGTTACACGCGGCGAGAAGCGTTTCGGAAGGGTTAAGCGCCAAGGGCGAAACGTGGCCCGTCTCGTAATTGACGAAGGATTCCTGGCCGAAAGCGGCGGCCCAGATAGCCATCGCGGCCAGATACACTGCTATCGAGCGCGTGTTCATGGTGGTCCCTCCTCCTCGCTTGGCGCCGCTGCTCAGCGGCCCGTGCTCCCTATTCGCCTGTAGAGACGTGATGACAACCCGAAATGGGGAACTGACTCGAGGACTCTAGCACCCGTGCTACTACAAAGGCGAACATTGAGCGTATGTTCTGTGCTCAGAATTTCAAGTCGGAGAATACATTCAGAGAGTTGGAAGTTTGAGACCCCGGCAAGCCTCGTTGGCCTACGTTCGGCGCGATCGGAAGCGCGACCCGGATATAGCATTCGATCTTGGCCTGTATCATCACGGAGGCCATGGGCTCGTCGCCCATCCATGGTATTGTTTTTCGTCACGCTCGCTGCCAGTAACAACGGGCAGTCGCCCAATTTTCGTGACCTTTGGTATCATTCCGCTCCGATTCAACCGAGTTCGCCGCGTGGGCCTCTTCTCTTCTCAAATAGGCACGAAAACCATGGTGCCGTTGTGCCGGAGCCTCGCGACGTCGTATGACGCGGGAATCCCGATTCTCAAAAGCCTGGAACAGGCCGAGCAGATGGAGCGCAACGGCGCAGCGAAGCGCGTGCTGCGATCCATCGCGGACGACGTGCGGAAAGGATCGACCCTCGAGGAAGCGGCGCGCGCGCAATCGAAATTCCTGTCACCGTTTTTCGTGAGCCTGTTGGCGAGCGGTGAACGGGGCGGGCGGCTCGACATCATGCTGCGCGATTTGGCGGATTATTTTGAAGACCGGCTGGACATGCAGCGGCATATCCGAGGGATCCTGGCGTATCCCCTGTTTCAGTTGGTCTTCGCGTACTTCGCTGGGACTTTCGCGCTCGGTTTGGTACGCAAACTGAACGTCTGGATGAAGGCCGAGGGCGGCGGGGCGGACGCGCTCATGCAGTACGTGAGCGAGTACGTGGCGTTTCAATTCAAGGCTATGGGCGCGTTCGGGCTGTTGTTTATCATCGCCGTGGTTCTTTCCCGGGCGGGAGTGTTCCAGTGGGTTTCGGGCGCGTTTACGACGTTCATTTGGCCCGTGTCGGTGGTGACGAGAAAGTTTGCGTTGGCGCGTTTTTTCCGGAGTTTCGCGTTGCTCCTTGGCAGCGGCCTGCATATCAATCGGTGTATCGAGAGCGCGGCGGCGATTACGGCAAACCCGTTCATCGAGAAGGACTTACTCAAGGCGCTTCCCGTGGTGCGCGAGGGTGGAACGCTGGTGGATGCGTTTGCACGCGCCCGCTCGTTGACGCCGATGTCGCGCGAGATGCTGCGCGTCGGCGAACTGTCCGGCGAACTCGAGAAGCAGATGAAGAAGATTTCCGAGTATCATTTGAAGGAGGCGACGCACGCCGTCCAAGTTGCCACGAAAGTTTTGAGTGCCATGATCGTGTTGGGCGTGGGCGTCCTCGTCGGGTACATCGTTATCTCGTTCTACAGTAAACTTTACGGAGGCATGCTGGATGAGCTTGGAGTTTGACGTCGAAAAACCCGCCGCCGCGCGTGATCGCACGCGATATACGTGGATAGCGGTGATCGCGGCTTTCGTTGTGATGGTCCTTCTGTTGGCGTTCGTGAGGCCTAAGGAATCGGCGGCCAGCACTCGCGTCCGCGCGCGGCACATTTTGGTCAAATTCGATAGTTCAGACCCAGTGGATCGTGACCGCGCGTATCAACTCGTAACGGAACTGCGCGAGCGCTACTTGAAGGGCGAACGGTTCGCGAAACTGGCTCGAGACTACTCACAGGATCCGCAAAGCGCCGTCCGCGGCGGCGATCTCGGCTGGTTCGCGAAAGGGGTCCTCACCGAGCCCGTCGACAACTACTGTTGGTCCGGGCCTATCGGGGAAATCAGCGACGTGATACAGTCCTCCTACGGCTTCCACCTCGTTCTCGTGGAAGGCCGGGAAATCTCCGAGGCTGACCGGTACGAGGACGGACTCGAAGACCGCGCTTTCGGAAAAGGCGCCCCCGCCGACGGCGGAACGTCGGTGCCGACAAATCCCTAGGATCGGCGCCGAACGCCTCCAAACCCCCTACCGCGCAGGAGCGCCATTTGAATCCGTTTGAGTCTTTAACTAAGCCGATTGTCGACGCATTTCCAGGCGTCGACGAATCGGACCTACAGTTTTCCGCCGCGCCGAAGCTCGAGGTGGGCGACATTGCGTTGCGCACCTTCATCGCGGCGAAGAAGGCCAAGCTTGCTCCGCCTCAATTCGCTGCCGCCATCGCAGATCGAGTCGCGTTCGGCCCCGAGGTCCTCGAGGCGAATGCCGCAGGGCCGTACCTGAATTTTCGGTTGGATCGGGGCGCCTTTGCGCGCGGGATAGTTAGCGCTATCCTGGGCGAAGGCGGCCAATTCGGATCGGACCGCTCGGGATCCGGCAAGACGCTGCTCATCGAGCATACGAGTATCAACCCGAACGCCAGCCCGCACGTGGGCCGAGCGCGCAACGCGATGATCGGCGACAGTCTGACGCGGTTGTTTCGCTTCACGGGTTACGACGTCAGCGTCCACTATTATGTGAACGACATGGGGCGGCAGATCGGGTTGTTGGTCTTGGCCTGCGACGACGTGAAGAAGATGACGTTCGATGAGGTGTTGGATCGCTATGTCGAGGCGAACGCGCGCGCGGAGGCCGACCCGGAATTTGCGAAGCAGGGATATGACTTGCTCGCGAAAATGGAGGAGCGCGATCCCGAGGCAACGCGCCGCTTTTTTGAGGTCACCGAGCACTGCCTGCGCGGGCAACTGGCGGTGCTAGGACGGCTCGGTATCCGTTATGACCATTTCGATCGCGAGTCGAAGTACCTCACCGATCCGAGATTGGAACGGGTCGAGGCAGCACTGCGCGTGAAAGACGCGCTCTTCGTGGACGAGGAAGACCGCCTCGTCGTGGACCTGGCGAAGATAGGCCACACGCGGGACGAGGGCCGATATTTTGTGTTGCGCCGCGCGAACGGCAGCAGTCTCTACGGTTACCGCGACCTCGCGTACACCATCGAAAAAGTCGAACGCGGCGCGGCGGTGAATCTGTGGGTGCTGGGCGAGGACCATAAGCTCTACGCGGAGCAGCAGGCGCTCATCCTGAAGGCGGCGGGGGTCGATGCGCCCGAGACGATTTACTACTCGTACATCCTACTCAAGGACGGCAAGATGTCGACGCGCCAGGGCAAGGTCGTGTTGTTGTCGGATTTCCTAGACGAGGCGACGTCGCTAGCGGGCGAGCGCGTGCGCGAGCAATGCGCCGAGTTGACAGCGGAGGAACAGCGGGCCATCGCCGAGAAAGTAGCGGTCGCGGCGATCCGTTTTGCGATCCTTCGCGTGGGTCCAAACAAGAACGTCATATTCGATTGGGACGCGAGCCTGAGTTTTTCAGGCGACACGGGCCCCTATGTCCAGTATTCGTGCGCGCGGATTCATTCCATCTTGCGCAAGTTCGGCGAATTGCCGGCTGGAACCGCCGAGGAGTTTCCCCTCGAGCACGACGCCGAATGGTCGCTTCTTATGAAGCTGACGGGATTTCCAGAGGCGGTCGCTGGCGCGGCGGCGCAACGCAATTGCGCACCCATCGCGCAGTACGCACTGGACACGGCCCGGGCGTTCACCACGTTCTACCACGAGTGCCCGGTGTTGGCAGCGGACTCTCCGGCGCGTCGGATTGCGCGGGCGCAACTTTGCCGAGTGACGCTGCAGACACTGGCAAACGCGTTGGGCATTCTCGGTATCGAAGCGCTGGAACGCATGTGATTGCCTCATGACCGCCCGCCGAAAGCAGATACTGTGGGACCTCGGCCTCGCCGCGTTTGCATGGATGGCGCTCGGCGCGAGCATGGGGCTGTACTATCTCGTGACGATGTACTCGGGCCGGGGCTGGCCGCTGCCGCACCCCGAAGCGCTCGCTTCGCTGATCATCTACTACTTCTCCGAGACCCCGTCCGGCGCGAAACTACAAACGCTCCAATGGCTCTTGACGTTTCCCCTAGCGGGCATCGTCTGGATAACGACGCTGGCGATCTCCGCGCCATATTTCGACGGCCGCCGCGCCGAGTTGCCGTACACGATCTTCCGGTTCGCGGTGGCGACGTTACCGTTGGCGGCCGTGGGCCTGTGGACCGCATACCTGGCGGGCTCGTCGTCCGCGGGCTTCAGTCTCCGACGGATGGTGGACGTATCCATGCAGCGCGTGTTGCCTGCGCCACCGTCGGAGTATCTGCATTGGGTGTACGTCGCGGCCGCGGTCGGGTCGGTCGGCGTTCAAGTGTTCATGTATCGAAAGGTGTTCGACGTGCAGGGGAGCAAGGCCTTCGCGCATTTCCTCGGCAGCGCGGCGGCGTTGTTCGTGATGGCGTGTGGCATCGGTTACGGAGTGGGCATTGGGTTGCGTAGTGTTTTGCGGTAGGGATCGAAAATGGAAAAGGTCAAGGCAATAACTTTCGACTTCTGGCGGACGCTTTTTCGCGATAACGGTTCGGACGAGCGAAAGCGCATGCGGATGGACGCCGCGGTCAAGGCCACGGGCCGCTCGTACGAAGAAGTCGATCCGGTGATGACGAGCGCGATGCGCGCGTTCACAACGATCCACGTTCACGAACAGCGGACGCTGTCCGCGGCGGACGCGGTGCGCATGCTGGGTGACGGCCTCGGCATGACGATTCGGGCGGACAACGCAAAGTACCTTGCCGAGGTATTCGCGACGGCGATCCTCGCGCACCCGCCGCTTCCCATCGAAGGCGCGTTGGAAGCCGTTGCGGCGGCGGCGGCGCGGTATCCTATCGGCATCATTTCGGACGCTGGGATTAGCCCAGGCAGCGTGCTACGCGTGTTGCTCGAGCGCAATGGTTTTTTGCCGTATTTCAAGACCTTTGCGTTTTCGGACGAAGTCGGAGTGTCCAAGCCGCAACGACCCATGTTCGAACGCGCTGCCGCCGGCCTCGGCGTCGAGTTTGCGGATATGCTTCACATCGGCGATCTCGAGCCGACGGACATCGCGGGGGCGTTGGCCGTTGGGGCGCGGGCGGCGTTGTTCGCGGGCGACAACGTCCGGTTCCTCAACAACACCAAGGCGCACTACACGTTTACGCAGTGGTCGCAATTCCGAGACGCGCTGGCGGTGTTAGGCTAGCAGCCCGTCGTTCGCCACTCGCCTGCAAGACCGGCGACCTCTCCCTCCTTGGCGCGGCCGGATAAAAATAGCGCGAGATGCGACACGTTGTAGTGGTCCGTCAAGTCGAACAGGAAGTCGGCCCGCCCATCGCGATCCAGATCGCCTGCCCAGAGGAGCCAAGGGCCGGCGTCAACATCGATCTCGTCGCGCGCCGCAATCGTCTGTGCTCGTTGCTCGTCCGTTGTGCTCGTGTACAACTTCAGACTGTAGTGCGTCATTGCTGGCTGCCCATCGCGATCATCGGCCCGGCCGAACGCCGCAAGTTGGACGAGCGCGACGTTTCCGTCGAAGCCGAGATGCATGATCTCGCCCGGAAAAATGAACCGGCGGCCGGAAAACGCGCCCGCGATCTTTCCCTCGCGGAATGATGCGTCACCACGCAAGAGCAGGAACGGCTCATTGTCGCCCGCTACCGCGATCTGAATCCCCGTGGCCTCGTCTTCGGCGTCGACGATCGGGTCGTTCGCCTCCGTCGCGCTGACCGCCACCTCCCTCAATTCGAACGCCTCGGCCTCCCCAAACAGCCCCCACCATTTATCACCGGCCTTGACTGCAGGGACTTCGTCGCCGTGCCACAGACCGGGCCGGAGCATGACGACGGGCTCCGGGGCCGCGGCGAGTACGGACAGGACGATCGGGATGAAAAACAGGGTGCGTATCACGGCTTGGCCTCTTGAACTGGAGGAGGATTATGGCGTTTCGAGACGGGAACGTCCAGGTTGGTACTCATCTTGACACGCAACTATCCTGTTAGCAAACCAGCTACAACATACTGTGGCCCCATCGTTACCGCATAATCACATTTAGTGATGTTTGCGCAGCGGCGCTATTCGTCTTCTCGGAGCGCTGACTCTGGCTTAGAGGTTTTAGTGTCCGTAGATTTCGGGCGCGCATCCGGTTTCCCGCTTTTCAAAAGTGCGCCAAGCGCGTCGTCGAGCGTGAGTGGTGATAGTGTTATCGGTTTCAATCGCTCTTTATTTTCGGGCTTTTCATTAGGCATAAACAGCACTCCAATTTAGCGTTGACAACTTAGATCGTAGAATATATACTGTCCACGGCGTACTAATAGCGGAGTTCCAACAGTGATTGATGCTACCCTTGTTCACGCACATATCGCCCTTCTCGAAAAGACACGAGATCGACTTAAGCGGGAGATATCGGCGATGGCAATAGAACTTGAGGGCGTCGAACGGCAAATTAACCACTGGAATGAACGCGCGGCCCAAACTGAACCAGAATCCACCAACGGGAACAAGCCTAAGCCGCCACAGAAACGTAACCCGCGCGGATTCAACCGGCAAAAGGTTCGTGATGCGTTAAAGGGTGTTTCGTTGGGATCTGGTCTCGATTTGCGCGAATTGGAGACGATCACTGGATTAGGCCAATCGTCGATTCGATCTGTCTTGGACAACAATTCCGATGAGTTCAGTAAAGGGGAAAACGGCAAATGGTATGTAAAAAAGAAACCGGACGAGCGATGAACACTCGTCCGGCCAAGACTTTCGCCCCCGTAGTTCAATGGATAGAACCGGCAGCTGCTACCTGCCGAATCTCGGTTCAACACCGGGCGGGGGCACTTCAACTTTTGGCAACCGGGTGTGACGGAATCGGCAGACGTGCGCGCTTTGGAAGCGCGTGGAGTGGCTCTGTTCAGGGGCGATCACTCCGTGCGGGTTCAATCCCCGCCACCCGGACCATCTTTCGCGGGAAAGAACCCTACCAATTCCAAAGCCACAATACCCGACTTTATAGGGGAATGTCAAGGCTTATACTGCAACCGCTTTCCTGGACACGCTTTGAGTAGGGTTTCAAAGCGTTCAGAATCACTCATTTTGCGAGTGTCCCAACGGAACGAGAATTCATCGGCATATCGATGCAGGTGCTCCGGGCTTACCGAATGGAAAGCGCCAACGATACCACGCTTCAATAAGGCGAAGTAGGATTCGGCGGTGTTGCAGTGAATCCAACCATCGCGGCTGTATTCACGGCGTGAATGCTTCACCGAGTGATGTCCGCCTTTGAATTCCTTCCCGATACCCTTATAGCCAGCATGTTCATCGGATAAAATCGTCGAATCCGGGTCTACTGATTCGCGGATGAACGATTTAAGGTTTTCGCCATTCACAACCCGGACTACCCGAGTTTTGACCCGCCCGTCGCGTTCCACCAAAGCGATGACCGGCGTCTTATTTTCGAGACGATGACGGTACGGACTGCCCTTGCGCTTCTTACCGCCAACGTAGGTTTCGTCCGCTTCAACCCGCCCGCTTAGCAGGTCTGCTAATGGGCCGGATTTCATGGCCTCTCTGACGCGATGACAGAGAAACCACGCGGTTTGGTAGCTCCCGAGACCCAAGGTGCGTTGAACTTGCAATGCGCTAATACCTTTTTTGCTCTGAACCATCAGGGCCAAGGCTATAAGCCATTTCCGTAGCGAAACGTGCGACTTTTCAAAGATCGTACCAACGGTAACAGTGAATTGGCCTTTGCATGCGCGACACTTCTTTAGACCAGCGCGTGTTGACTTGCCACCAAGCACTATCACGTCTGTGCAGCCACAATGCGGGCATATAGGGCCGTCAGGCCAACGTAGAGATTCCATGTAAGCCCTTGCGCCGCTTTCAGTTAGCTGTGAAACTTGTTCTAGGTTCATGGCGTTAGTCGCTCCAAACTATACCCAAAGTATACCTGTTGTGGCCTGGTTTGTCAAGTAGATAGTTGCATCTTGACATACATAGGTGTGTATATGTATGCTAATCCTCAACGAGAAACGTTTGAAATGGCCACCGTTCCCAAAATACCAGCTACGCCGCGACAGGCTACACTACGAGGCTTCAACGCCTTCGTCGAAGCGCTGGACGCGATCATCACTGCCAACGATCTGGCCACGGCCTGCGCGTCGATGGCCCTGTTCGACATCGATTTCTTTGGGAGAATCAATAAGGCGCATGGGCGCCAAACCGGTGACGCGTGCATCACGGCGCTCGGCGAACACCTGACCCGTTCGCTCGGCGAATCGGCCGAAGTCTATCGCTATGGCGGTGACGCATTCGCGGCGCTGTTTCCTGGCGTCGAGAAGGAGCGTGCGTTCCTCGAGGCGGAAACGGCGCGGACTACATTCGGCGTGCGTGCATTCAAGATCGAAGGTGGCATTGAGTTGACGCTGAGCGCAGGCCTGGCCGCATGGCCGGACGACGCGGCGAGCGCGCAGATGGTAGTGCGCAAATGCACGGAAGCGTTGTACCGGGCGAAGGTGTCCGGCAGGGACCGCGTGTGCCTCGCGCGCGAAGAAAAGATGGTGACCAAGACGAGCCACTACGCGCAGGGCCAACTCGAAGGGTTGGCGCGCCTGGCGAAGCGCGAGGGCATGAACGAGGCGGCGCTGTTGCGCGAGGCGCTAGACGACATATTGAGGAAGCACAACTCCTGATGACAGACGAATCGAACATACCGATCGAAGAATTTCCGTTCGATCCGGACGGCGAAAACATCGATCCCGCGCACTCGTTTCCCGAGCCCTCGGACATCGTGTTTCACGACGAGCGCGGCACCTTGTTCGTCGTGGGAGATGAGGGTGCTATCGCCGAAATTAACGCGAAGGGCAAAGTGCTCCATTTCAAGGAGTTGGGTATCGAGAATCTAGAGGGCATCACCTGGGCGGTCTCCACCGGGATGCTGTATGTTGCCGTGGAAGGAAAAGAAGCGATTCTGGAGATTGACCAAGATACGTTCGACGTAACGCGGACCTTCGAGATCAAGCGGGAGTTCGCTGGGGTCAAGGTGCTAAAGAAGGGGAACAACGGCGTCGAATCAATCGTGTTCGTCCCCGACGGCGAACACAAGCACGGCGGCACGTTCTTTGTGGCCAACCAGGCCAAGGAACACGGCGACGACGAAGACGCCAGCGCCTTGCTCGAATTGAGCGTGCCGTTGGAGGGCGCCAAATCGAAAGCGAAAATAGTTGCGTACTATCCGCAACGGACGCTGGATTTGGCGGCCCTTTGTTACGACCCGGCCCGCGACGTCTTGATTGCGGCAAGCGATCAAGAGGACCGTTGCCTGGAGTTCACGCGCGATGGGCTTCCGGTGCGCTCGTACGCATTGCCGGGGGAAGACCAAGAGGGAATTGCCGTGGACGCGGACGGAAACCTCTACGTTGCCCAAGATTCGGGCGGCATTATTAAATACCGGGCGAAAGGGTAAGTCATCATGGCGCAGTTTTACGACCAATTGGACGAGAAGCTGATCGAGTTTATCGGCGAACAGCACATGTTCTTCACGGCGACGGCCGCCGAAGGGACGCGCATCAATTTGTCGCCGAAGGGCATGGATTGTTTCCGCGTGATCGATAACAACTCGGTCGCGTATCTGGACATGACCGGCAGCGGCAATGAGACGTCGGCGCATGTCGAGCACGACGGACGCCTGACGATCATGATGTGCAGCTTCGGGCCAAAGCCTTGGATACTGCGCATGTATGGCCGGGGC
>CAYXRK010000147.1:0-12529 GCA_964467615.1 uncultured Nitrospirales bacterium
GCCCGCGTCCTTGAAGGTATCGTCCGTTACGTCCAGATACAGCGTGCCGTTCAAGTAGCACTTGATGCTGTTGCCCGCTTGCTCGATGCGAATCGTGTGCCATTTGCCGGCTTCCGCTTTCGCGGCCGCGCCGCCCAACTGCGAGCGCTTGCCGCCCTCGACTTTGTACACGCGGTAGTTGTCCTCAAGCGGGTTCATGCGCGCGATGTAGTAATTGTTCGCGTCTTTGTAACGCCAGACGGGGCCGCCGCCTTGGTCCTCTTCGCCCGCCACGGCCTTGTACGACACACTTAAGTCCAAGTCCTTGAAGCTCGTATTATCCGCGACGCAAAGACTGTAGAAGCTGCCGAAATTTTCGGCCGACACTTGGGCAATCGCCTTGCCGCTGTCCGGTGAATCCGCGTCCTCGACGATCTTCCACACACTTTCCTTGCCAGAGCCGGTATGCGTGGCTGTCCAACCCTTGGGCAACTCGCCTACCTTCTCGTTCCCGAGGTCCGATTTCATGTCGTTCGTCTGGGCCAGCGCGTGCATACCCGCCAGCATGGAAACGAGGACTACCGCAGTGAGGGCGATCGTACGCAATGGTTTCGTATTCATAGTTAGCTTTTCGCGGCGGCGAAATTCTTCGCGGCCTGGTCCCAGTTAAGAATGTTCCAGAACGCGGCGATGTAGTCGGGGCGTCGGTTCTGGTAGTTGAGGTAGTAGGCGTGTTCCCAAACATCGAGGCCGATGATCGGACATTGTCCATTCATGATCGGCGAATCCTGGTTCGGCGTGCTGAGTACTTTCAGAGCGCCGCCGTCTTTTATCAGCCAGGCCCAGCCGCTGCCGAAGCGCGTCGTGGCGGCGTTGGCAAATTGTTCCTTGAACGTGTCAAGACTTCCGCACGCGCTGTTGACGGCCGCGGCGAGATCGCCCGAGGGGGTCTTCGCGCCGCCTGGGGCGATGAGTTTCCAAAACAGGCTGTGGTTCGCGTGGCCGCCGCCGTTGTTGATCACCGCCTGTTTTTTATCGGCGGGCACGACGCTGAGGTCCGCGAGCAGCGCCTCAATGGACTTGTTGCCAATGTCGACGCCCTCGAGCGCCTTGTTGACGTTGGTCACGTAGGCGTTGTGATGTTTGCCGTGGTGGATTTCCATCGTCTTCGCGTCGATGTCGGGCTCGAGCGCGTTGAATGCGAAGCCCAGTTCGGGCAGCGTGTAGGCCATGTCAGGTTCTCCTTGTGGTTGGTCCCAATGCAGGCTAGCCATTATAGGAACGGACGCGCCGGCATTCCACCCGTACCGAAGCCGCGCAATTCGGTTGTCCAGTTTCCTCACGCCGGGTATCATCACCGGGGCGGTCGGAAAAAAAACGCGGCTGGCACCCGAAGGCGCCAGCCGCAATATCGAAACTCGAGACAGGCGCCGTAGCGCCAATCCGCGAGTTATTTTAGAGGCCCAGGAGAGGGATTCCCAGGCCTCCGCGGAAGGAGAAACGCCACATCGTGGCGCTGACCGAAAAAATTGTACCACAGGTTTTGCGATCTTGCAAAATAATATAATTGCCTAATTCGATAAAAAAATTGAACCTTGAAATCTTAGGTGTACGTTCATACTAACTTCCAACTCCAGTTGTTCCAATAGTTTACGCGAATTACGCGGCTCTGGTGTGAAGAAATGAATTTTGAAGTGACCCACACGGATGGCATGGCCCGCGTTGGGCGCCTAACGCTGGCGCACGGGGTGGTTCAGACGCCGGTCTTCATGCCTGTCGGGACGCAGGGCACTGTCAAGGCGTTGACCCGCGAAGAACTGACCGCTATCGGCGCGGAAGTTATTCTCGCCAACGCATACCATCTCTACCTCCGTCCTGGGATCGACGTGATTTCCGCGGCGGGCGGACTCCACCGCTTCATGGCCTGGGATCGGCCCATCTTGACCGATTCAGGCGGTTTTCAAGTCTTTAGCTTGGCGTCGCTGAATAAGGTCACGGAGGAGGGGGTAACATTCCAAAGTCACTTGGACGGTTCGACGCATATGCTGACCCCGGAAAAGGCCATCGATGTGCAAGCGGTGATCGGGGCGGACATTATGATGTGCTTCGACGAGTGTACGTCGTATCCGGCCGAGCGGGACGCGGCGGCGAAGTCGATGGAGATGACGTTTCGGTGGGCGCGGCGGTGCAAACGGCGCTGGGAAGAGGGCGGCCGGGGGGAACACCAGGCGCTTTTCGGGATAGTCCAAGGCAGCACATACGAGGACCTTCGTCGAAATAGCGTCGAGGCCACGGTCGATATTGGTTTTCCGGGGTACGCGATCGGCGGCGTCAGCGTTGGGGAGAGCAAGGAGGAGATGCTGTCGGTAATCGATTGGTGCGCGCCCCGGCTTCCGAAGGGCTCACCGCGATATCTGATGGGTGTCGGCGCGCCGGAGGATCTCCTCGAAGGTATCGAACGCGGGATAGACATGTTCGACTGCGTCATGCCGACGCGAAACGCACGGAACGGCTCGTTGTTTACATCCCAGGGCCGGATCAACATCAAGAACGAGCGCTTCAAGGCGGACTTTGGCCCCCTGGATCCGGCTTGCGCATGCCCCGTCTGCGCGACGTACTCGAGGGCCTATCTGAGCCATCTCTTCCGCACGGGAGAAATCCTATCCATGCGGCTCAATACTTTACACAACGTGTTCTTCATGTTAAACTTGCTGGCTGTTTGCCGCGGCGCCATTCGAGATGGCCGGTTTGCGGCGTTCAAGCGGTCGTTTCTCGGCGCCTATCTCGGCGGCGGGCCGCTCGCTTCCGCGGAATAAAGTGGGTCAAGGAGCAACCGAAGTGTCCCCAAGCATGCAAGCGGCGATGAAGGAGTTTCTAGTCGCCGCGCAGCAAATGCTTCAGGCGAGCGCCGCGCCCACCGGTAACGGTGTCGGCGGCTTGGGCTTTTTCCTTCCGCTTGTCTTAATGGTCGGCGCGATGTACATCTTCATGATGCTGCCGCAGCAGAAGAAGGACAAAGAGCGAAAGAAGATGCTCGAGAGCCTGGGCAAGGGCGATCGTGTCGTCACGAACGGGGGCATCTGCGGGACCATTGTGGGCGTGAACGACAAGACGGTCGTGCTTAAAGTAAGCGACGACCCGGCGTGCAAGATCGAGTTCATGCGCCCGGCGGTCAGCCAAATTACCGAAAAAGCCGGCGGCAAGAACTAGATTCGCCCGCACCTCCTTTCCTCACGCTACCTTAGGCATTTGTTATCGACGGAGCTATCCATGAACGGAAGAACGATTTTTATTTATGTGTTGCTCGCCATTTCGGCGGTCATCATTTACCCAACTATAGGGTGGATGACGCTGAATCAAGAGCAACGCGACTCGCGGTTGGCGAAGTGGCGCGAAGACGACCGTGCCTCGCAAGGGCGGACGCTGTCTGGTGACTTCCTCCGGAAGGTCACGCGGTGGGCGCAGTTCGATCGCGACCAGGTGATCAACCTCGGGCTTGACCTTCAGGGCGGCGTCCACATTGTTGTCGGGTTCGACCCGGAATCTCCCGTGGTCAAGGAGGCCATGACAGCGCGCGAGTTGAGCTCCGACCAAGTTCAAGACATGATCAGGCAGCGCATTGAGAACCGCGTCAACGAGTTCGAAGCGCAAGAGCCGCTCATTCAGAACCTGGGCACAAGCCAGGTCCAAATCCAGTTGCCCGGCGAGAAGGACACGCAACGGGCGACGAACCTCATCATGAAGACCGCCTTCCTGACCTTCCACATGACGGCCGGACCGACGGAACGCGACCAAGTATTGCGTGAGGCGCACAACTACTTCTCGAAGGACGGGCGTTCCTTCGTGCCGTTCCTCGACGCTCCGATGGGAAGCGAAGGCCCGTACGCGGTCAGTTCGGACAACTTCGAGCGCGTCAAGGAAATGGTGGACGAAGCCAATGCGACGGAGGGGGCGCTGCCCGTCGACAAACTTTTGGCGTTCAGCACTCCGCCTAAGGCAGTCGATACCGCCCAGACATATCACCTCTACGTGCTGGATCGCGAAGCGGAAATGACAGGCGAGGGTCTCAAGACGGCCGTGGCGCGTCCCGATTCCTCCAATCCCGGCCGCTGGCAGATTATTTTCGAGTTTGGCTCGGAAGGCGCAGGGAAGTTTGCCGATGTGACGCAAGCGAACATCGGTCGCAACATGGCGATCGTGCTTGACGGCAACGTTGTATCCGCGCCGCGCATCGACGATCGAATCTTCGGCACGGGGAACATCACGGGCAGTTTCACACGGGAGGAATCGACGGATCTAGCGATTGCGCTGAACTCCGGCTCGATGCCCGTCCCCATCCGTCTCGACTATCAGGGCGTTGTCGGTGCTACCCTCGGAAGCGACTCGGTCCGCAAGGGCGTTGTTTCCTCCATCGTCGGACTCCTCGCGGTCGTAGCGTTCATGATCGTGTACTACCGGTTCGCCGGACTCGTGGCCAACATCGGTCTCGTCTTCGGCGCTCTGCTGATGATGGCCGCGATGGCCTACTTCAACGCGACCCTCACGTTACCGGGTATCGCGGGCTTCATCCTCACGATCGGTATGGCTGTGGACGCGAACGTGCTCATCTACGAGCGCTTCCGCGAGGAAATCCGTAGAGGAAAAGGCGTCGTGTCGGCGATTGATTCCGGCTATGCGAACGCCTTTTCCGCGATTTTGGATACGCACGTCACCACGTTGATTTCCGCTCTCGTGCTCGGCCAATTCGGCACTGGGCCTATTCAAGGCTTCGCCATCGCGCTGAGCATCGGCGTATGCGCGAGCTTGTTCTCGGCGTTGGTCGTTACGCGCGCGGTGTTCGACTTCCTCACGAAACGCAAGATGCTCTCGAATCTCAGCATGATGAGTTTCGTACCGCACGGTTTTTACGTTTCGTTCATGAACTATCGTTGGAAAGCAGCTACCTTCAGCATCGTATCGATACTTATCGGCATGGGGTGGTTCGCCTACCGAGGCCAGGACAATTTCGGCGTCGACTTTACCAACGGCACGAACATGATGGTGTCGCTGAACTCCGATGTGAAAGTGCCCGTCGGCGAGCTGCGCGATCGCTTGGACGCGGCCGGCTTCACGGCGCCGTCAGTGCAAGAGTCCAGCGACAGCGCCGCCAAGGCGAACCAATTCGTCATCCGGGTCGGCGAAACCGGGACCTTAACGAACGACAAGGGAGAAGAGGTCCCGGTGGCCCGGCGCGTACAGGAAGCGTTGCAGCCGCTTTCGGGCCATCCCGAATCGGGATCGCTGGACGACCAGGTCACGATGCTCAAGATCGAGGCCGTCGGGCCGGCGGTAGGCAGGCAATTGCAGCGCGACGCGCTGGCCGCCGTCTTGTATGCGATCCTCTTTATTGTGGTGTACATCTGGTTCCGTTTCGATCTCAAATACGCCGTGGGCGGCATCGTCGCGCTGTTCCACGACGTTTTCTTCACGGTCGGCGTGTTCGCGCTGCTCGGGCGCGAGGTAACGCTGCCCGTCGTCGCCGCCGTGTTGACGGTAATCGGTTACTCGTTGAACGACACCATCGTCGTCTACGACCGCGTCCGCGAGGAACTGCGATTGCAGCGCGGCAAGGGAAAGACGTTCATGCAGATTCTCGATCTCAGCGTGAGTGAAACGCTGAGCCGGACCATTCTGACGAGCTTGACCGTGATGATTACCGTCGTCGTGCTGTACTTTTTCGGCGGCAGCGCAATCAACGATTTCGCGCTGGTCATGATCATCGGCGTTCTGATCGGCACATACTCATCCATCTACGTCGCAAACCCCACCATCTACTGGTGGCAATACTGGCTTGATCGCCGCCGTGATGCGCGCACCAATCGGGACCGCCGGGACGAACCCAAGGGCGGCGGCGAGAGCAAGAAGAAAAAGAAACGGCCAAAAGACGCCGAAGCCGCGCCGGCTTGATGGCCCTCCGCTACTCACCACTGAATTTCCAAAGCGCGTGGCCAAGTGTCAGGCGCTTTTGCTTTTGGGAGGATGATTCGGAACTTAAGGAGACCACCATGCTTTCTGGACGGATTCCAATGCTCAAGTTCGCCATGGCGGCGGCGCTCGCAACGTATTCGCTCGCGCCCGCACAGAACGGCGGCGCGCCGGATGACCCGATCGTCCTTTGGCCTGGCGGCGCGCCCGGAGCGCTAGCCGATAAGGACACCGATGTTCCGAGGCTGACGGTCCATTTGGCCGATCCGAAAAACGCGACTGGGACCGCTGTCATCGTCAACCCCGGCGGCGGCTATCGCATGGTCGCGTCCGATCATGAAGGACTTCAAGTCGCTAAGGAGTTGAACCGTCACGGCATCACCGCGTTCGTATTGCGCTATCGGTTGTTGCCGAAGTACCAACCCTCGACGGCACTGCTCGATGCCCAGCGCGCTGTGCGGTGCGTGCGGCACAACGCCGAGAAATACGGTGTCAGTAAGACGCGTATCGGCATGCTCGGCTTTTCCGCGGGTGGCCACCTTACGACCGCCGCCGGTACCCACTTCGACGTGGGCGATCCGAACGCGGCGGACCCTATCGACCGCGAGAGTTGCCGGCCCGACTTTTTGGTTCCCGTCTACGCCGCGATTTCCCGAGACCTGCTCGACTATCAGATGGGCGACTGGATGTCCACCGATCAAGACGTGACGAAGGACACGCCGCCCGCGTTCCTGGCGCACACGACCGAGGACGGCCTCGTCACGCCCAAGCACAGCCTGCGCTTTTACGAAGCGCTCATCGACAAGGGCGTGTCCGCCGAGATTCACGTGTTTCAATACGGCCCGCACGGCACGGGTCTCGCGCCGGGCGATCCGCAATTTAGCCAATGGCCCGACCTCTTGGCGCAGTGGCTGCGCCGGAGCGCCTTGCTGACGGACGCCGAGCGCGCGTCTGTGACGGGAACCGTGACACTCGACGGCGAGCCCCTCTTCTGGGGGTCGGTCACATTTATTCCGCTTGACGACCATCTGCCCGCTTCCGTCGCGAACTTCGGCTCGACGAGCAAGGGAAAGTATTCCGTCGCCGCCAAACAGGGGCCGTGCCCAGGGATGCATCGCGTCGAAGTGTGCCGTGTCGCCTCGAAATTCCCCGAGCCGAAATCCGGCGCGTATTCGCTCGACGACGCCGAGGTCTACACGTTGCCCGACCCCGTCGAGATCAAACCGGGCGCGAATACAATCGACATTGCGGTGACGTCGCGCTGATCAGAAATTCCGAACCAGCGCTTCGCTCACTTTACCGCGGCGATCTCCCTTGCTGTTGACGTTGCGCGACGCCAAGACCTCATCGATGGTGAAATCGTCGCTATATAGCCGCACGATCAAGTCGCTCATTGAATTCGAGAGAAGTATCTTCACGCCGCTTTCGGTGAGTTCGCGGCACACTGTCGCGAGGAGGCGCTGACTGTCTTCGCCGAATCCGCCCCGGTCGTATGCCGTGAAACTCGACGTCTTCGATATCGGATGGTAGGGTGGATCGAAGTAGACCAAGTCCCCTGGCTTCGCCTGGAGCCTCACGGTTTCGAAATGGCGGTTTTCGATCTTGGCATTCTTTAGCGCGCGCGATGCCGCGCGGAGGTTGTCCTCATCGCAAATCGCCGGGTTCTTGTAGCGTCCGAAAGGGACGTTAAAAAATCCCTTGCTGTTCTCGCGATAGAGCCCGTTGTAGCCCGTCTTGTTCAAATAAATGATCCGCGCCGCGACCTCAACGGGATCGTCGGGCATCTCGAATCGCACTTCATAATAGTGGCGTTCCGAGTGCAGTGCCTTGTGCTCGTCCAACGCCGCGATGACCTCATCCACATGAAGCTTGACGCCCTCGTACGTGGCGATGAGCGGGCCGTTGTTGTCGGATAGGTACGCCTGGCGCTCGAGCCGCCCTAGCCGCGACAACTCGAAGAACAGCGCGCCGCCCCCGAGAAACGGTTCGTGATACCGTTTGAACTCGCTGGCCGCATCCACGCGGTTGAGCAACTCCGGCAGCAATTGACGCTTGCCACCGACCCACTTCAAGAACGGCCGCGGCGTGGCGCGTGGCCCTCGCTTTTTGGCGGTCATAATCCGAAATACAACTCGAGCCATCTATTGAGATCACGCAACTTGACCGCCATCGGCAGTCCTCCCCCGACACACAGCGCGAGTATGCCCAACACTTCACGCGCCGAGCAATGCGCGTACAGAGTTCAACGTTCAAGGTTCAAAGTGCGACATGGAGATGGAGGGGTGCTCGGTACACGGAAATCAGTTCTCGGAGTCGCCTACCGAGTGCGGTGTACTGAGCACTGAGTACAGTGTTCCTTGGACCCTGAACTTTGAACCCTTGCGCTGCTTTGCTACGCTCAACCGATGTTCCGCCCGAATTTCCCCCTGTTCGTTTGCGCGTTGCCGATGATGTTCGCGGCGTGTTCCTCGCCAATCGATACTTCCGCAGCGTCGCCGGTGGCTTCGCTCGACGCCAAACGCGTCGCCCTCGACAAGGAGTGGCGTGACGCATTGCGGTTCGGCGCTGACAGCCCGCCCATTCTCGATCTCGGCCCGCACGAAGCCGGGGACGCGCTTCGTCTGGGCGTGTTGCCATTCGGGGCAACGATCGAGAACGCCCACATCGACGTCTACATCGGTGCTCGGCGGGTAAAGCGCGTGACGATACCGCAAACTCCAGAGTGGAGTGATATTCGGATCGAGGCCGCAGGGGGCCGCGACGGCGATCACTTGTTTCTCGATATGCGCAACGCAGGAACGCTGTGGCTTTCTCATTGCGAAGTCACACGGCCCAAGGACACGAGGCCTAACGTTCTCGTGTTTCTCGTCGATACCCTTCGGCGCGATCATGTCGGTTGTTACGGGTACGCTCGCGCGACGTCGCCTAACATCGACGCGCTCGCGGCCGAAAGCGTGCGGTTCGAGCGCTGCATGGCCCAGTCGTCGTGGACAAAGCCGAGCGTGGCGACGCTCCTCACCTCGACGTGGCCGCAGGTGCACGGCGCGGAGGATCGGCCCGATGTCATGCGGCAGGATCTGCCCACGCTCGCGAAGGCCCTCGAACGCGCGGGCTACAACACGCAGGCCTTCTTTACCAACATCAATGTGCTCCCGCTTTGGGGATTCGGAAACGAGTTCGCCCGCTGCGTCGATGTCGATTCCACCGAGTGGCAAACAGCGGACGACGCCAGACCCATCGATGCGGCCATCGACGCCATCCACAACGCAAAAGGCCGGCCGTGGTTTCTCTACGTCCACACGATGGGCCCGCACGACCCCTACGCGCCGCCCGCCCCGTATGACGTGAAATTCGCATCGGACATCTCCGGACTCTCCGAAAAAGAGGCGAAAGTCCGCCGCAGCATGGATCGATACGACGGCGAGATCGCCAACACGGACGCGCAATTCGGCCGCCTAATCCAAATGTTGAAGGACGAGCGCCTCTACGACAACACGCTTATTGTCGTTGTTTCGGATCACGGCGAGGAGTTCCTCGATCATGGCGGCGAATTCCACGCGCGCACGCTGTACGAGGAAGTCGTCGGCGTGCCGCTCATCGTCAAGCCGCCTCTCGCCTCGCCGGGTGCGGCCGTCGTGCCCGGACTTGTTCGTGTGATCGACATCGCGCCCACGATTCTCGAACTCGTCGGCGCAGAGGCCGAGCCGCGATTCCAGGGCGAATCGTTCGCCGTCATGATGCGCGATCCTACTCTTGATAGTCGCACTGGCTTCGCCTCGCTGTTTGACGAAGCCATCAGCATGCGCGCCGCCGCAACTACACGCTACAAGTTTATCGATGATCGTGTCGCGGCGAAACGCGAATGGTTCGATCTTGTGAGTGATCCGCACGAACGCCAGCCGATATTCGTCGCGCCACCGGAAGGCGCGCCGCTCGAGCGCTTTGCCGCGCGCGTCGCGGGTATCGGCGCGGAGGGGCTGCACGTGCTGATCACGTGCGGCGACAACCAGCCCCGCAAGGTCAGCGGGCGCGTCGAGTCGGCCGGTCTGCGCGGATACGAGTTTCACTACTACGAATGGAAGGGTAGCGCGACGCGCGACGGTGATTCCGTTACGTTCTCGATACACACACAGGACCCACAAGACCACGCCCTCGAGCGCGACGTTTGGCACAACGAGCGCGCGGAGCAAGACCACGCCCGCCTCGTCGCGCGAATCGACCCGGCGAAACCCGTCAAACTGACCATCACAGTCGACGGCGGACCCATAGACATCGGCCGAGTCCACCTCGGGGCGAACGCTGCGCACGCGCCCCTGGACCACGCGGCTCTCGCGCCGTTGGATATTGTCGCGAGGGCTGACGCCTTTGACCCCGCGGCCTTGCCGCGAGAATTCGGCGTCTACGTCTGGTACGTACCGCCCGCCGATACGCGCGACATCGAGCAACTCGACGACGCGACGCGCGAGGCGCTGCGGGGTCTGGGCTACTTGCAGTAGCCTGGCCATGCCTCATTCCATCGGCGTGAATGATCGTGTACGCTCTCGCGCACGATGTTATGGGACGTCAATAACCCGCGCGCGTACAACAACCGCATGGGCCGCTACAAGACCCAGGCCGAGTGGGAGTTTATTCAACGCCACTTGCCGGATCGTCCGCTTCGCATCCTCGATATCGGCGGATCGAGCGGACGTTTCGCCCTGCCACTCGCGGAACTCGGCCATCACGTGACGGTCATTGACATCGCCGAAAACGCGCTTGCGATTCTACGCGAGAAGGGCCACCCTAACATCGCGGTGCATTGCGGCGATGTGCTCCAGTTCGAACCGGACTTTAAGTTCGACGCCGCACTCGCGATTGAGTCCGCCGTCTACATCAACTTGCCCTGGCTACTGGCCAAGGTCAACTCGCTTCTAGCCGGCGGCGCGCCGTTTCTGTTCACGCACCTCAACCGCGCAAGCTGGCGCTACTTCGCGCAAGGGCTGCTCAACCGCGGCGCGACGCGCTACCCCATCTACACGCCTTCCGAATTGCGCGTGATGATCGAAGCAGCCAACTTCCGCGTGGAAGCCGTCATGGGTTTCGTCTGGATGCCCTTCCGCTTCAACTCAAACTCCCCTCTGGTATCCGTATTCGCCGCTGCGGAACGCGTCCTCGGCCTGCGCCGCTGGATTCACCAAAGCCCCTGGCTGTTTTATGCAGCGCGCAAGCGGTGATGGGTCGCCGCGGCGTCACGTAGCCTTCGATCGCTGGCCTGTCCGAATAATCGAGATATGATTACTTGCCGCTTCCGTTAGTTTGTTGTAGGCTCTTGGGGGTGATGTTGCCGCCATGAAACGCCGAGAATTTCTGAAGTCCGCCTCTGCCGCCACGCTTGGCGCGCTTGCTGCGGGCTATCCCAGGGCGGTCTGCGCCCAGGATGCGCCGGAATCCATCGTCCCGCGCGCGGACACGCTGATCGTCCTGTGGATGGGCGGCGGAATGGCGCACACCGAGACGTTCGACCCGAAGCGGTTCACCGCGTACGAACCCGGCCTCGATTCGAACCGCGTCCTCAGCACGTTCAATCCGATCGACACGGCTGTCGACGGTGTCCAGATTTCGGAAGGGCTTGAAAACGTCGCGCGCGTCCTTGATCGCGGCACGCTCATCCGCACGTATCAGGCCGCCGACCTCGGCTTCATCCTGCACTCGCGCCACCAGTTCCATTGGCACACCGGCTACACGCCGCCACAGACCGTCGCCGCGCCACACATTGGCTCCGTCATCGCGCGCACGCTCGGCCCGAACAACCCCAACGTGCCGGCGTTCGTCAACATCGGCCAACGGCTTGACGTGGGCGAAGGCGAAGAACTCAAATCGTTTCAGACGGCGGGCTTCCTCGGCACTGAGTTCGGCCCGTTCAACATTCCGTTCCCTGAAGATGCCGCGGCCAGCGTGCGTCCACCGGGCGGCATGACGCAATCGCGCTTCCAGAACCGCGAGAAGATGTACCGCAAGCTCGCCGATGCGGGCCCCATCGGCCAGCACGGCAGCGACTACCAAAAGGAATCGCTGCTCCGCTCGATGGAAAACGCCTACCGCCTGCTTAACTCGCCCGCCGCGCGCGCCTTCGATCTGAGCGACGAGCCGAAAGAGATTTACGACATCTACAACACTGGCCGCTTCGGCCAGGGCTGTCTGCTCGCGCGGCGCCTCTGCGAACAAGGCGCGCGCTACATCGAAGTCACGACGGAGTACGTCCCCTTTGAATTTTGGGACACGCACGAGAACGGCCACGAACGCCTCATCGGCATGAAGCAAACGATCGACCGCCCCATCGCGCAACTCGTCCTCGACCTCGAAGCGCGCGGCCTGCTCGACCGCACGCTCATCGTCCTCGCGAGCGAATTTAGCCGCGACATGATGACCGAAGGCCGGCCCGAGAACCCCGTCGAGAACCAGGTCGAAGTGCCCGAAGTCATCCAAGAGACCAAACACTACGGCATGCACCGGCACTTCACCGACGCGGGTAGCGTGTTGCTGTTCGGCGGCGGTATCAAACGCGGAAACGTTCACGGCAAGACCGCCGACGAACGCCCCTGCCGCA
>CAYXRK010000148.1:0-12502 GCA_964467615.1 uncultured Nitrospirales bacterium
CGACCACAAGCGAAACGTTAAGTTGAAAATGTTATTTTGCGTCTCTTCCTAAGGGCAAATTGCTGGAGAACACTAGCAAACTACGGTTTTGCGATCTTCTTCGGAAGTACGCGAGGCGAGGGTTGCTCGTAGCTCCAGTACTCGTTGATATGTCGTTAATACCCCTCGATATGGAATACTTTAGTATCAAAAAGTTTGCAAACCATGTGCGAAACATCGCGACAGATGCTCCACGAAATGAAGATAGCGACGAACTCAAGACGTTAGCTCGAAAAATTAAGAAATTGAGTGAGGTCCAAGGATTGAGACTTCACACATGGGCCTTTGATTTAATGTTGGCCTTGAAAAATGCCATTTGTTTTCTGTGTGAAAATGGAAATGAACGCTGCTGGGGCACCGTAAGCTTCGAAGTCGATGCTGTGCAAAAGAAATACGGTTCGGAGAATCGTACGTTTTTGCGCCTACTGGGCCCGTGGCTAAGCGCGTATTCACGTCAATATCCGTTTGTGATTTTCGACGATATTATAAAACCTGAAAACCCTTTCGTTAGAAAATATGTTCGCGAGGACGACGGCATTGATATCAAACGCATGATAGATGGCAATATTAGGTTCTGTGATTCAAAGGGTAACATGGGTATTCAAGCGGCGGATATCGCCGCATACATCATCTTTGATGCCGCACGCTCCCCACTCGATGACGATGCATTAGACATATACGCGAATTTAATGGACAGCTGTCCGTATCTTGCGGCAGAAGGCCCCGGATTCGTCTATTTCTCTTCCCCTTCGGGCCTCGCAGGTGTGGCACGAGCGAAGTATGATCACCTTGCAGCGATCCTCGATACCAGACGAAAAACAATCGGCGGTGTTAATACGATTTTTCGCCAAGCAATTGATCAGGGGACAAATTCATATTTTCCTATTTTCCCAAAATCACGCCGACACGGTTCAACCCAAGACTGAGATGTTCGTCGCCTCCATCCCTCCGACCACATCAACAACCTCGGAGTCAACGGACATGGTTCGGAGTTTGCACAGTGATCGGGGGCCGAGTGTGTGACGCCTCTCTGAGCCCTTCGGTAAATAGGGAAATCCACCTATTTATTTCCCCCGCGAAACGCTCATCTTCGCCGCCGCCGTCCGATCATTTACCGCCGACTCGGCGCGTAGTTTCAATCCAAGCGCCCGAACGACTTTGAGTATCGTGTCGAATCCGGGGCTTCGGTCGCCGGACAGCGCCTTGTACAGGCTTTCGCGAGACAGACCCGCATCGCGCGCAACCTGCGACATTCCCTTCGCGCGCACGATGTCACCCAGCGCCTTGGCGATGAACGCTGCGTCGCCGTCCGCTTCTTCAAGGCACGCTTCCAAATACGCCGCCATTTCCTCTGGACTGCGAAGATGTTCTGCCACGTCGTATCGCGTTGTGATTGTCTTCGTCATGACGACTCCTCTGAATAGCCAAGAGGCTACAAATGTCTAACGTTAGCATGTTCCTCCTTCAGCGCACCGTGTAGCGCCGATTTGCAATCGGCGTTGTGCCTTGGACTTGACCGCCACCGGTTACAAACCGGCGCTACGCGGACTCGAAAACGTCAACTTCAGTCAAGAAAACAGACTTTTTTCCAAAATTTTAGGTCAACAAGCTTGGACATATATATAGGGGCGGTTCCCCGCCCGAACCACATCCTGGTTCTTTTGAGCCGTAGACCCGCCGCACGCGGGGTTGCCGAGAAAGAAACAATCCCACCCGCTAAAGAGAATTCTGCGCGAAGCACCTACATATCTACCCAATCCTCTATTGTGATCTCTGCGATCTTTTGCGGCGATTCGTTGTTTCTTAGGAGTTCTTTGCGTTCATTCGTGGCTTGTTGTTGGTCCCTTCGGGTCAAACGATCTGGGCAACCATCTCCAGGCAACGCGCGAACGTTCCAGCTCGCTGTCTCAGTCCCCTTCACTCTTCTCGACATTCGCGCGAACCCACTCCGCGAGTTCCACCTCATCGAGCTTCCCCGCCGCAAGCCGGATGATTACGTCGTACGCGTCCTCTTCCGTTGCAGTGAGTTCGGCGCCGTTCAAACCGAGAAACGTGTACATCGCCATGAGGGCCGTTCTTTTGTTGCCGTCAACGAACGGGTGATTGCGTGCGATGCCGAATGCGTAGGCGGCAGCCATCCTGTATACGTCGGCCTTTTCGTACTCATATAGGTTTCGTGCCCTCGCGATAGCGGACTCAAGAAGATTGGCGTCGCGGGTTCCCGGTGCGCCTCCATGTTCCGCGATCAGTTGCCGGTGAAACTCAGCCGCTAACTTCGCGGTCAGCCACTCCATCACTTCGACAGCCGGCGCAACGCGTTCCGGTATTTTCGTCTGCCCTGTTCGAACACCTCCATCCCCCGTTCAAACGCAGGGTCGTACGGAGTAAGCGTGAGTCCATCCGGTCCTTCAACCAGGAATACGTCGTCCCCTTCGCCGACATGGAGGCGCTCGAGGACCTCACTCGGAATAATCGCCCCCAGCGAGTTCCCAACCTTTCGGATTTTAATCTTGGTCATCGCCACTACTCCGGACGTTATAATCAAGATTATAACATATCTCCCAAAGTTCCCGTCGTAAAACCGCGTTTCAGTCCCTAAATCCAGCCCTTTTCATCAAAAATAGGTCAACAAACTTGGACATATATATAGAGACCGTTCATCGCCCGAACTGCGTCTCTGCATCTTTGAGTTCATTGCGTTCTTTCGCGGCTAAATTCCGCAGTGGACGTGTGCAGCTCTGCGTTGAGGACTTTGTTCTTAGCTTTGACGGATCGCTACCGCGTCGAATGTGGCGAAGTTCGCCACGTCCTAAAAGGAGACAACGTGTGCAGCCAGACCCTCTCCAAAAACTCGAAATCCCAGAGAGGGTTGTTTCTCCAGGGAAGTATTTCCTCAAAAAATGGCCCGTTCAGCTCTACCGCCTCGCGATTTCGAACTGGTCTATCTCGTTACCGTCGATGTCGGTAGCGGTAATTTTCGCCACGTCACCACCGATATCAATGGTGAGGTAATGCTCGACCTTGACGGCCTTGACCGTCTCCGGCTGGAGGGCGTTGATCTCATAGAGCGGCGCGCCGCCGCCCGCGCAGGTCACGTAATGCGTGCCGCCGTGCGCCGCGTGGTGGTAGTGGTGGTCATGCCCCTGCAGCACGACTTGGACGCCGTGCCGCTCGAAGATGTCGCCCCAAAATTCGCGCCGCACTTTCGTTTCCGGGACCCGCGACGTCATCACGCAGTACAACGGTTTGTGAAAGGAAGGAAAGATGTACCCCACGTTCGCGTTCTCGTTCAGCGTCTTCTCGACCCACGCCTTCTGCTTCTCCATGTAGCGTAGGCGCGCGGCGGCGTCGCCGGTCTCGTTGGTCCCTTCCGAGTCCAGCATGAGCAGCAGCACGTCGCCCACCTTGACGGCTTTGTAGCGCTCCTCCTCGGACCCGCGGAAGATTTTGAAAAACATTTCGCCGTTCCGCTCGTGGTTTCCCAGCACGGGCATGTAAAGCGTGTTGCGCATGAGTTCTCGATTGACGTTCATGAAGATTTCCCAATCGGCGACCTTCTTGCCGTCGCTCACGAGATCGCCCGTGTTCACCACGAATAGCGGTTTCTCGGCGATGACGCGGTTGACGATCCGCTGCTGCACGTCCGCGCGCGTCCGCGTATCGCCGTAGGCGATGAATCGGAACGGCGCCGCTCCCTCCGGCAACGTCGTGACCGATCCGCTTTCCTCAGGCGAACGGTTGCCAAGCACGTCGTACGCGTTCACGCTGCCGGGCTTTAGCCCGGTCAGTTCCTTCTCGTGAAACTCGTAGACGGTTTGCGCCGGTGCGCCAGCCGCCGCGTCAGGACTCGCCGGTGCGGAGGCCGTGGCCGTCGCCCAGCGGATGACGGCGCTCGTCGGAGTCACGTCATACACATACGGCCCGAACGCAATCGCTTTCGCGGCAGGCTCGGCCGCCAACGAGTGCGAAGCAGCCCAAAACAAAGCGACCGCCGCCCCGATTGAAACCAGGGCAATGCAAAACGTGATGGATCGCGGTGAACGGCGCATAAGTATGACTCCTTCTCTGCGAAAGTGCGGGCGTACGAAAGCGGCGGACGGCAGTTCCAATTCCGCCAGCCAGCCCGTGATCGTAGAGTGAAGGGCCGACGAACACAAGGCGCAAGGCACGCTGGCCTCGCCATTTCTCGCGAGCTCGTGACATTGCCTACACTACTCACGATGAGAATCAATACCGAGACTTTGGGTTTTGCAAAGCGTGCTGACTTTTACCTCCTGTTCCTCACGCGCGGGCTGCGTCTGTTCGCGTATGGCGCTCTGCCCGTCGTGCTCGTGCTCTATCTGTCGGGCCTCGGCTTTTCTGAGGGGCGAATCGGCGCGGTGCTCGCGCTGACGTTGGCGGGCGACACGGCGATCTCGCTGTGGCTCACGCGCCACGCAGACCGTCTGGGCCGGAAGAACACGCTGATGCTCGGCGCGGTGCTGATGTGCGCGGGCGGCGCGGTGTTCGGACTCACCGGAAACTTTTGGATCATCGTCGCCGCGGCGACCATCGGGGTCATCAGCCCCAGCGGAAAAGAAGTCGGGCCGTTTCTCTCCATCGAGCAAGCCGGGCTGACGCAGATCGTCTCGAACGAACGCCGCACCTCCATCTTCGCGTGGTACAACCTCACCGGATCCCTCGCGTCCGCGTGCGGAGCGTTGTTCGCCGGTTACGCGGTGGGGACGCTGACGGATTCGGGATGGGAGGACGTCGCCGCGTACCGAAGCGTGCTGGTCGCATACTCGGCCGTTGGCGTATTGCTTCTCGCGGTCTTTAGCGGATTGTCGCGCGCGATCGAGGTCGAACGCGTTGCGGAGGCCGCCGCGCCAGCGGGACTCCTCGGCCTCGGCGAATCCCGCGGGACGGTGCTGCGGCTCGCGGGCCTCTTCGCAATGGACTCGTTCGCGGGCGGATTCATCATCGACAGTCTGATGGCGTATTGGTTTGTCATTCGGTTCGACGCGGACCCGAAAGTCTTAGGCGGAATATTCTTCGGCGCGAACTTGCTCGCGGGCCTGTCGTCCCTGGCGGCGGCGCGAATCGCGCGGCGGTTCGGGCTGATCAACACGATGGTATTCACACACCTACCGTCAAACGTGTTGCTCATGCTCGTCCCCCTGATGCCGAATCTGGGCGCGGCGATTACGATGCTGCTTATCCGGTGCAGCATTTCGCAGATGGACGTGCCCACGCGGCAGTCCTACACCATGGCGGTGGTGAAGCCGGAAGAACGCGCGGCGGCGGGCGGCGTGACCAACGTGACGCGCTCGCTCGGCAGCACGCTTTCGCCGCTGATCGGTTCGGCGATGATGGGTACGGCCGCGTTCGTGAATTGGCCGTTGTACATCGCCGGCGCGCTGAAGATCGTGTACGACTTGCTGCTGTACCGAGCGTTCAAATCGATCAAGCCGCCAGAGGAACGCGCTAACGGGGAGTGACTCTCGTGCGTTCTATTCGAAATCCGCGCACCAGCGGCCGGACTTAATCAGCGGGACGTTCTGTCCTGCGCGCAACACCGCGTCTACGTCGACCTGCTCGGACGAGATCATCATATCCGTGTGCACGGCGCTCTCGTTACATCCGCACGCTGCCGCCTCTTCGTTGTTCATCGCTTCGCCATCGCGGATGCAAAACTTGTACGCCATGCCGATTGCAATGTGACACGCGGCGTTTTCGTCGAAGAGGATTTCGTGAAAGATAAGTCCGCTCCGGAAAATGGGCGAATCGACCCCGACGAGCGCCACTTCGCCGAGCCGCCGTGCGCCTTCGTCGGTATCGATGTACGCCTCGAACGTTTTCGCGCCGCGGTCCGCCGAGAACTTCGTGAGCACGCCGTTCTCGAATTCGGCGCGAAGCCCTTCGACCGATTGGCCGTGAATCATGAACGGGCGCGTCGTCCGAACGACACCTTGCGTGCGGCGAAAGTCCGGCGTGGTGAACACCTCTTCCGTCGGCAGGTTTGGCTCGAACCATTTGCCGCGCGTGCTGCGTTCCTGTCCGCCCTTGAATATGGCGCGTTCCGTGAGGCCAACCGTCAAGTCCGTGCCGGGGCCCCGGAAATGCAGCGAGTCGATGCCCATTTCGGTGAGTTTCTTCGCCCGCGCATGCAGCTTCGCGTTGTGCGCCTTCCAAAGCGCGAGACAATCCGGCCGGTCGGCCCGGCATGCCGAGAGAATCGCCGCCCACAGCCGTTCGCACGCCACCTCCGGCGCTTCGCCGGGGAAGACCTTTTGGCCCCATTTCGGCGTGGCGGCGGCGACGACGGACCAATGCGCCTGCGAGCGCCCGACACCTTCCTCGTAGAACCGTTTCATCGCGCGGCGCTGGTGCGTGAACAGCGTGTTAAGCCGCTGCGCGTCGACGCCTTCGAACACGTCCGGGTCTTCCATGCCGAGCAGCTTGAGGTTCGCCGCCTGCGCGTCGACGAGTTCGTCATAACGGGCCTGCACGTGCGCCGGAACGTACTCGAGGTCGTTCGAGCGTGTCACTCGCAGCAACGTCGCGCGCGAGTCCGCCAAGTCCAGCGCCACGGCCTTTGCGCCGCGCGCGTAACATTTCTCGGCGATGAGCAGCGCGAAGTCGCGATGAATGGGCTCGGTCGAAATATTGACGATCTGATCGGGCTGAACGTTCAAGCCGTGAACGGCGATGAGTTCGGCGTACCGGTCAAGAGCTTCGGGTGAGGGCATCGGAAGGAGTTCCCGTTTGGTGGAAGACTCGGCCGATTGTCGCGCATTCCGTCTCCCAATTGCACGAACGGCTTACAGGTCCTCGTACCGAATCGGCTTGGTCCGATCCAGCCGCGCATCGACCGGCGGCATCGGATACTTCAACGCCGTCGCGCAATTGAAGACTACCGCCGTCTCATCCGGCGATACACGCCCCGACGCGATTTCCTGTGTGTACGCCGCCAATGCAGCCGCGCCTTCGGGGCACAGCAGCAACCCCTCCTTCGCGGCGCACTCGTCTCGCGCGGCGATGATGGCGTGGTCATCCACCGCCGTGGCGAACCCGCCGCTCTCTCGGATCGCGCGAAGCATAAGGAAGTCGCCAATCGCGACAGGCACGCGAATCCCCGCGGCGACCGTGTGCGCGTTCGGCCACAGTTCGGCGAACTCGGCGCCCGCTTCATACGCCTTCACAATTGGCGCGCAGCCGCTCGCCTGCACGGCCACCATGCGCGGCAACGCGCCCGTGAGCCAGCCCATCGCGCGGAGTTCGTTGAACGCCTTCCACATGCCGATGAGGCCGGTGCCGCCGCCGGTGGGGTAGAAAATCACGTCCGGCACGCGCCAGCCGAGTTGGTCCGCCAGTTCGAGGCCCATCGTCTTCTTCCCCTCGATGCGGTGCGGTTCTTTCAGCGTCGAGAAATCGAACCAGCCCATTTTCTCCTTGCCCTCGCCCACGATTTTCCCGCAATCGTTGATGAGGCCGTTCACCTTCCAAACCCTCGCGCCCTGCGCCGCGATCTCGCGCACGTTCACGTCCGGCGTGTCCTCCGGGCAAAACACGAACGCCTCGATGCCCGCGCGAGACGCATACGCCGCGAGCGCCGCGCCCGCGTTGCCGTTCGTCGGCATGGCCACGCGGCGTATGCCGAGTTCCTTTGCCATGCACACCGCGAGGCACAACCCGCGCGCCTTGAACGATCCCGTCGGCAGCCGCCCCTCGTCCTTGACGATCAGCTTTCCCGGTTGCGGCGCGAGCGTGTTCAGTTCGATGAGCGGCGTTTCGTTCTCGCCCAGGCTCACGATGTTCTCGGCGCGCCGCACGGGCAGAAACTCGCGGTACCGCCAAATTCCCGCGGGCCGCCGCGCAAGATCGGCCTTACTCACCGCCCGCGCGATTCCCTCCAAATCGTACCGCACCAACAACGGCTTACCCGCCTTGGACAACCCATGCACCTGGTCTGCGGGATAGTGATCACCCGCAAGCCCGCACTCTAGATGCGTGACGAACGTCGGCAGTTGCGCAACAAAACTCATTATCATTAAATAGATCCCCGGCGCGGATTGTACTGGGGTACCCTCTGGCGACGCATCAGGTTTGCGACTGCTGGTCTGGCGCTTCTTCAAGAGTGCGCATGATACATAGTGAAACTCGGGGAACAAGGAAACAGTCGCACGGCGCAATCGGGTTGACGGAGGGAAGCGCCATAGGCGCGAAAGCATTGTAGCTTGGCGCGTGAGCGCCAAGTGCGTAGAGCCCGCCTCAATCTGTCAAGCCCTGAAGGGGCGAAAGAATGAGCATGATACAAAGTGAAACTCGGGGAACAAGGAAACAGCAGCGCGGTACAATCGGGTTGACGGAGGGAAGCGCCATAGGCGCGAAAGCATTGTAGCTTGGCGCGTGAGCGCCAAGTGCGTAGAGCCCGCCTCAATCTGTCAAGCCCTGAAGGGGCGAAAGAATGAGCATGATACAAAGTGAAACTCGGGGAACAAGGAAACAGCAGCGCGGTACAATCGGGTTGACGGAGGGAAGCGCCATAGGCGCGAAAGCATTGTAGCTTGGCGCGTGAGCGCCAAGTGCGTAGCGCCCACGCTAATAAGCCCTGAAGGGGCGAAAGAATGGGCACTCAGGTACGATCCTGTAAACTTGAAATATCGCCATGTACGACCGCATAACTTTCGACAAAGACATCATTGGCGGCCGCGCATGCATTCGCGGCATGCGCATCACCGCATCGCTTCTCATAAACCTCGTTGCGAACGGTATGTCGACTGAAGACATCATGCGCGAATATCCGGACATCGAACCGGAAGATATTCGGCAAGCGCTCCTATGCGCAGCCCTTCGCGTGCGGGACGAGAATATCTCTGTCTAACTTTGAAAATCCGCCCTTGCAACGAAGCTACGCGGGCTCGAACTCTAAAGCGAAAGTGTTTTTGGCTCGCACCGCACGCAGCAAAGTCGCGGATATCTTGTTTTGATCGAGCGCCAAACGAACCTCCGACTCTACATCGCTGTCCGCGCGACATCCAAGGATCACTTCGGCGATATGTTCAGCCGGGATTCTGACACTACGACGCGTGCCGCCAATGTATACAAATCGATACTCTTGCTCATAGTTCCAATACTCTGCTTTTGTTCTGACAACTTCTTTCAAAAAATCAAGATGATCTTCCAGATCAAAGAAATTAGCTTTTGGATACTTCCGACTGTACAAGACTTTTTCGAGGTTCACTGATTGAGGTGGCCTCCAGGTCCTTGAGCGCATGAAAAACGTTTTCTTTAGAGCACCTGACTTTAAGCCGACACATACCCCTTTGTGGTCGGACGCGTAGTGAGACCACATCAAAGGATTGTCACGAAGACTTGTCAGAGAACATATGCCCACAGTCTTATAATGCCTTTCTTGATATCGCAATCGATTTTGCTCAAAACCCTCAGGAGTTTGTCTCTTCCTCTCTTTCACTCCCTTTCTCGCAAGACGCGATTGCTTGGCGGGCGAAAGTTCTGGGTGAGATGCCATTGCGGATCTGCGCGCTGCATCGAAGAGAAGATCATTGTCATCAAGAGGAAACTCAAAGTTCTGCAAACACTCGAATGGATCGTTGAACTCTTCAGGACTGTTGAAATAGACCTCAAGGTTAGTGAGTAGTCGCTTGGAAAAAGCCTCAGTGGACCGAATGCCTACCGCCCACGATCGATACTTGTAGAGTATCGGTGGGTGACCTTCCCCTTCGGCGGCACTGTCATCGATACCGTGATGATCGGATGAAATGGATGGCATGGACGAGGTCAATAATTAGATCGGGTGTGTCCTACGGCCGCTCAATCAGCACCGCTTCCAGCGTTTCCTTGCCGACAATCGACCCATCCGCGTTCATGTCCCAGGCGTCGGTGAGCGTGAGTCCGAGGCCGGGATCGATGGCTTCGTTGAGATCGTCCAGGTAGTCCTGCCCCGTAACTTTGTGCCACAGAAAGGCATGGAATTCGCCAGAAGCGGTCGTCGATTGGCCGACGATCTCGTTCGAATTGTTAATCGCTCGGCCGATGCTGGTCGTGCCGCCGAGCGTCCCGATGTCCTCCATGCCGGGCCCCGGACGGAAGAAGAACGCGTGGACTTCCCCCGACGACGTTTCGGAGTACCCGGTAATCCTACCCGTGGAGTTAATGCCCGTCGCCTCGGCATCATCCCCGCCGAGCGATCCCAAGGACTGCGCTGTTCCCACTCCGGTCCACCGGCACACGACGTAGTTGCCCGCCAAGTTTTGGGAACTTCCGACGATCGTACCCGAGTTGTTGATGTCCTGCGCGGAGGCGTCGTCGCCCAAGAGGAGCAGCCCGAGATCCTGCATGCCATTGGTGGAGTCCCACATGAACGCGCGCCGGCTGCCATTGGCCAGGGTACTGTCGCCCACAACGACGCCGCTGTCGTTGACGCCCCAGGCGCGGCTTTCGTCGCCGCCCAGCGTGCCGAGCAACGTCATGTCGTCTGCGCTCGTGTCGTAGAAAAACGCTTCCTTGGTCAAGTCGTCAAACTCGATATAGCCCACGACGTCGCCGTCCGCGTTGATATCTAGACCGTAACTTCGGAGGGCGTTTCCGTCGCCGATTCCGATGTCGATCTGGCCGTCGACCGCGTTCCATCGAAACGCGTGGCGGTAGTTCGCCGAAACGAAGATGAGCGAGAAGCCGCAGACCTCGCCGTTGTCGTTGATGCCGGTGGCTTCGCTTCCGACGCCGCCGAGCGTGCCCAGTTGCGTGACCGGCCAGGTCGCCGTGAGGCCGTGAAACGTGAAATGCGTCGCGTTGAACTCGATCGTCGGCACGCCCGAGGACAGGTACACCGCGTCCGAAATGCCATCCCTGCGCCACTCTCCCAGCGTCTCGTCGAAGAAGGCCGCGCCCGGCGTGCTACCGGGCGGCAAGGAGATAAGCGACGGCATCGACACGTGCACCGGCGCGCTGAACATGATGCCGTCCGGGCCGAGTTCCGCGCCGTTGACCAAGGTAAGCAAGGGGACATCGAGGACGTCCGGCAGGCTTCCGATCGTGACCACCGTGCGCGTCGAAATCGCGGACGGCGGCACATCGACGCTCGCTCCGTCCAGCGGATCGCCCGGCGCGACGACGACGATGCTGTTCGACTTGGCGGGCTCGGCGATGCCCGCGGCGAGAATCGGGCGGCGCGTGATGGTGATGGGCGCGATGGCCGTCGCGGAACTGCCGCGTTCGGTCGTTACGATCAATCGCGCGGGATACGCACCGCGGGCAATACCTTCGGCGTAGACGTGCGACGGGCTCTGCTCGGTGCTCGATGCGCCGTCGCCGAAGTTCCATGCGAACGTTACGCCGCCGCCGAAGGGGTCTTCGCCTTCGCCGGTGAACTGCACCGCGAGCGGCGTCGGGCCTGCGAGCACGTCGCTCGATGCGGACACGATGGGCAGTCCCGCGCCCGCGTCGATTTGCAACTCCGTGCTGGCCGTGTTGCCGCTGTTGTCTTCGACGGTCAAGGTCGCCGCGTAGCGGTTCTCTTCCGCATACGTATGCACGACGATGGATCCGGCGGCGTCTTCCTGAACGCCGTCGCGCACATCGAAGTCCCACGAGTACCGCGCGATGCCCCACTCGTCCGACGACGCCGAACCGTCGAACGTGACTTCCAGCGGTATCGGCCCTTCGAGCGGATCGACGCTACCGATCGCGCCGGGCGCTTGCAGATCTACGACGCCGTGCGGCCCGCCGTCCGCGCCAACGTCGTTGCGCGACCCGTCGAGATCGTTGAACTCCACGTCTGGACTACCCGTATCGCGCAACGCCGAATCCGCGCCGAGATGAACATTTCCGGTGAAATCGTTTACGAACCCGGGATCCGCCGTAAAGTCATTGGGCAGCCGGCCATGTCCTTCCGGTTCATTTATATTCCCGAAATACGCGTTGTATCCACCGGTAAACGGCGTCGAAGACGCCATCGTGAACGGTACCACGTTATTCAGAAAGAGACAATTGCGCACCGTCAAGGCGCTAACTGAAGTGGGCGCGAGGACCCCGTAAACATTCGCCCTGAATACGGTATTGTCCACCGTCGCGGAACTTAATTCGCCCAGCCAAATCCCTGCATAGCCCGCTAACCAGCAATTGCTAATCGTCGTTGTCGTATTGTCCGTTGTGTCGATGCAGAGATAATCCAGACTTAGGATGGTGAATCCGCGTAGCACACAATCGTTCCGGAGGGTCATATTCGAAGAACCAAAACCCTTGGCCGGGAAATTGATCCGCGTGTGGAAGCTGCCGTGCGTGGATACTAGCGACATACCCGCCCGAAGCACGACCCTTTCCGCGTATTCTCCAGGCCGCACCAGGGTCAGAAGCGCATCCGCGTCGACCGCCTGCGTGATAGTTCGAAATGGAAACTCAGTCGAACCGTCTTCAGTGCCGGTATCGTTTGATGCATCGACGTGCTTAATGCCGCCCA
>CAYXRK010000149.1:0-12414 GCA_964467615.1 uncultured Nitrospirales bacterium
GTATCCGCACCATGAAGTTGCGATCCGTCAGCTTGATGAGACAATTCGCGCCGACGACGGGTTCGACCAAACCTTCCTCGACATTTGCAAAACTGAGCGCCGATTCTTCACCCACCATTATCTCCTTCGCATGTCCGTTGCCGCGGTCCATAGTGAACCATCGCGTCTCTAGGCCAACGCCACAAAAAAGCTTAGCACGCCGTCGTTGCAATACGCTTCCTGCACGTCCAGGTAGAGATACTGCCTCAGAAAATAGACGCGTCCGACCAGTCGCTCGCCGTCGTAAAGTCCCCGCCCCCGCGCGACGATCCGCCATCCGCCCGTCACTATCTCGGTTTTGGGCAATCCTAGCCCGCGCCGTTTTCGAAGCACCGCGACTTCCTCGTTTCCCCGGCGGACCCGCACACGCGAAGGAAAACCGGCGTCGAATCCAAACGACAGGGAGTTCGAAATGATCTCCACGTCGAGACCTTCGTTCGCGCCTTCGGCAACGACCTTCCGCAGCCTACCGTGGTCCTCGAAGTGGACACGGTACTGAACGCGGCCGGTATTGTCGGTGATATCCCGTTGTGCGCCGATCTGACCGCGCGAGATTCGCAACAACACGTGACCGGCGAATGGGTCCGGCAGTCCCTTGGATTGGACTTCGTCGGGGACCTGGTGCGCGCTTTCGAGGAGCCGCCGTTGGCGTACTTCATTGATAATGGCGCGAACCAGAAACACGATCACGCCGAACACAATGATCGCGGCAAGGCAGATGACGCCCCATTTGGTCCAGACCGCGTCCGACCTGACGAGGCCGTAGGTCAGCGCTGCGATTGCTTCGAGCAGGCAAATCGCGTAGGCGATGAGAAGACCAAGCGTGACGGGGTTCGCCGCGCGCGGCAGCGAGTAGTAACACACCGCGCGTTCGTATTCCGAGAGATGGTCCTCGCGAGGCGGCATTGACCCCCTATGTCCTACGATCGATTCCCGGTTGACATACAACGGATACAAACGCCACGCGAAATCGTCAAAGACCAATGACGACAATGTGTCATTCGCGCGCTCAAATTTCCTTGGGCGAGCCGTGATGGAATCAAAGCTTGCCGATATCCGCCGCCACTTGAACGGCGATTTCTTCGACGCAGGCCGACAAAGCGGCCACAACCCCGCTCGCGTCCGCCGTCGTTGCCGGCCTTCTCGCTTCATAGGTACGTTTGAGCACCGGCGCGTCGTAGCGGCGAATGTCCTCGTTGCGCAGCGCGATTTCCGCTTTGAGATGCGCCTCCACGCCCGCCGGAGTATCGACCTGACCACACGCCTGCAACTCCGCGTACAGCACGAGCGTGGTCCTATCGGTTTGGCGTGGCCCGAATTCCGCCGCGAGTTTCTCGGCGACAAGGGCCCCCAGTTCCTGCACCCATTGATCGCTCTGATAATAGTCCACGGTGGTGGACGACGTCTCGATCAGAATGTTCGGCCGAGCAAGGGCCTCGGAAGGTCGAACGCGATCGATATCGACGTTGATGGTGACCGCGGCGCGGCCGGACGGCTTCATGTCGAGCGTATAAAAGCGAGGCGGAGGCGCGGACGCGCAACCGGCGAGCGCGGCTACAAGGATGAGAACGGAGGTGACTCGTTTCATGCGCGGACCTAATTCCTTCCTTGCGGGGATTTCCCCCGAATGATGGCCTGGGGTTCCTCGGACAAGGTGCGGGTGAATTCCTTCAAGTTGCGGACGGTCGCCCGCAAATCCATCACCATGTCCTCGAGTTCCGGAATATTTCGGTCGAGAAGGTACGCGGTGTCGCCCGTAAGGTTTTCGGCGTTCTTGAGCGTCGCCTCGAGCGAATCGGCCATGCCTTCGAAACGTCCCGCGACGTCATCTACCGTGGTACCGAGCTTGTCCATCAGACCGCGAAGGTCCTCCAGCGCGCCGTCGATGTTGGGACGATTGTCCTCGATAAACGAATCGACGTCGCCCACGAGATCATTCGCGTCCGTACTCAGTTTGTTGAAGTTGTCCATAAGATCGTTGAGAGGCTGCTTGTTCTCGTCCAGCACGACACGCACTTCCGTCACGAAGCCGTCGGCGTTCTCTAAGGTGGTGTCGGCGCTATCGAGCAGCTTCGCTAGCGTCGTCCGCTCTTCATCCGTTTGCGTTTCATTGCCGGCGGAATCGTGTACACCGACCATTACTTGAACGTCCTTGCCCAGTCCGTCCATCGTCACCATGAGTTCGGCGAGCGTTTTCCGTTCGTCGTCGGTCATGGTAGGTCGGCCGTCTTTGTCCTCAGCGCCGAGTAGCAGCTTGATGTCGTCGAGCAAGTCCGTCAGACCGCCCGTAAGGGAGCCAAGTTCGTCGAACAGACCGCCTGCGCGCGACGGGAGCGTCGCCCCTGCCTCGAGGAGGGCTTCCTCGGGTAGACCGGTGGAGATTTCGAGGTGCTTCGCGGACGTAAGCGCGATTTGGGTAATTGAGGCCTCGCTGCCCGCGTTGACCGGCGTGTTCTTCGACACTTCGGCCGTCGCGCGGATTAGAGATTTGTCGTCCGCATCGGGCCCAATATTGGTGACGCGGCCAACGAGGAACCCGCCGAACCGGACCTCTGCGCCGCGGTTGAGGCCCGCGGTGTCGGTAAAGTTCGCGTAGAATGTTTTCGTGCTGGCTTGAGGACGGTATCCGGCTATCGCCGCCACGAACAGTACGAGCGCGGCCGCGCTGGCAATAACGAACAGCCCGGCGCGCAATTCCGTTCTCGTGAAATCACCGCTTCGCGTCGCCATTGGATTCCCTTCCTTGGGTCATAGATTTTCCTCGATTAAAGCTCGCAGATAACGTTCCCTATCAACGCCCTCCGCGTCGGGCCGGCGCTCGAAAAACTGGCGCACGTAAGGGTGATCCGACGCGCGAAGTTCGTCAAGAGTACCTATTCCGGCAATCCTCCCACGATCCAACATGCACACGCGATCGGCGATAAGCTCGACGCTGGCCAACTCGTGCGTCACGACGACGCTCGTAAGATTATACGTTTGTTGCATCTTGCGAATGAGTTGATCCAAACCCGCCGCGACGACCGGATCAAGACCCGCAGATGGCTCGTCGTAGAAAATGATCTCCGGATCCATCGCCATCGCGCGGGCGAGTCCCGCGCGTTTCTTCATTCCACCGCTCAGTTCCGAGGGCATGTATTCCTCGAATCCGCCGAGACCGACTAATTCTAGTTTGATTTTTACCATGATGTCGATAGTCGATTCCTCGAGCGACGTGTGTTCGCGCAGAGGCAGGGCCACGTTTTCGGCGACCGTCATGGAATTGAAGAGGGCGGACCCCTGGAAACACATGCCCATTTTCTTTCGGGCGTCGATTCTTTCGACGTCGGTCATCCGGGTGAAATCTCGGCCGTCGGTCATGATCGTGCCGGAATAGGGGAGCATCAGACCCGCGAGGTTCCGCAGCAAGGTGCTCTTTCCGCAACCGCTGCCACCCAGAATCACGAAGACTTCGCCGCGGTCGATCGAGAACGAAATGTCGTCGAGCACCGTGCGGTCGCCGTATTTCACGACGAGGTCTCTCACCTCGATGATGGGGGCGGATGCTTCCGCCGCCGCTGCGGTCTGGGCGCTCATGTTGCGTAGTAAAACAGCAACGTAAAGACCATATCAACGCCGATGATCAAGAAGATCGACGTAACGACGGAAGACGTGGTTTGTTTGCCGACGCCCTCCGCGCCGCCTTCGACCTGCATCCCGCGGTAGACCCCGACCCAGCAGATCACGATGGCGAAGAACACGCTCTTCGTGAGGCCCGTAACGAGGTCCTTCATCAGGAGCGAATTCGCCGTCGTCTCGATGTAGGCCCTCGCGTCCATTCCCAAGACGAACACCGCCAGCGTGAAACCGCCCATCATCATGATGAGCATGGAGAGCACGGTGACCATCGGCACTGCGAAGAGCATGCCCAGGAATTTGGGAACGACAAGGAATTTCGTGACGTTCAGCCCCATCACCTCGAGAGCGTCTATCTCTTCGGAGACTTTCATTGTGCCGATTTCCGCCGCGATGGCGGATCCGCTGCGGCCGGTAATGAGGATTGCCGTCATGAGCGGCGCGAGTTCGCGCATTGCCGCGACCCCGACGAGACTCGCGACGAGGTAGGTCGCGCCGAATTTCTCAAGTTGATAGGAGCCTTGCAGCGCCATAATCGCGCCGATGAGAAAACAAATCAGGCCGACAATCGACAGGGAGTTGACGCCGTAGTCGACAAACTGCTTGAGAGCGCTGCGCATCCGCAAACCCTTGCCGCGCATTGGGGCGAGTGTAAGCCAATGGGCAGTGTCAGCGATTAACACGCACACGGACAAAAAGGCGGATACCCCCTGCAGGGCGGATCTGCCAACGCTCCCGATGACCTGCGTCATTCGCCCTCCCGCCGGAGCTTGAACAATGTATCGAGCCGGGCCAATTGGAGAACTTTCACGACGGCGTCGGAGGGCCGTTCGATGACGAATTCCTGGTGGTTCGCGGCGCAGGATTTGAGGCCCTCGACCAACGTGGCAACGCCAGAACTATCCATGTAACCGACGCCGCTCAGGTCAATGGCGACGCCTTCCTTGCGTTTGATGGCCTTGAGTATCGCCGAACGCAACTCGGGCGAAGAATAGAGGTCGATGTCACCCTTCGCGGTCACGCGATAGTATTCACCGTCCTTGGCGGTTTCGATCGTCAGCGCCATCGTCTACCCCTTCTTCGCCTGTGCGTGGCGAAGTTTCATCACCACGCGATTTCCACGGGACGCGCCCGCGAACCACTCAACCTTATCAAATACTTCGTACAGTAGCGGAATGCCGAGTCCGCCGACTCGTACGTCGTCTATAGACGCCGGGGCCTTTGGTCTATGTTTCCGGCGCGCGGACTCGGGGCACGGTTTGCCGCCGTCCTTCACTTCAAATTCGAGGTAGCGATCTGAAGCGCGCAACGTGAGCGTGAATCGCCGATCCGCCCTCCCTGCATAGGCGTGACGAATCGTATTCGCGCAAGCCTCGTCGACCGCCAAGACGACGCGGTCTGCCGTGTCCCGATCCACGCCATTCGCGTCCGCAAACCCGCGCACCGCGCCGCGCACGGCCGACAGAATCCGGGGGTCTGAGGCGACACGCAGTTCGACCTGGGGGTCGCTCATCCGAGCAGCCTCAGAGCCATTAGCGTGCAGTCATCATGCGGGGCTTCCGGGGCGCAGAAGCGTTGCACGTCTCGCAAGACCTCCTGCGCCAACACTTCTAAAGGCTGGTCCACAAGCCCTTTGGCCAGGCCCCGCAGCGCCGATAGGCCGTAGTCGACCGTCGGCTCTTCGAATCCTTCACCCGAGCTCGGACGGCGTGCCTCGACGATACCGTCGGTGTACATGAGGAGCATGTCGCCGGGATCGATTACGTAGTCCATGTCCTCCCAGGTAGCATCGGCCAGAATGCCGATCGGAATCCCTTGGCCGGCGCCGATTTCCTCGATGGTCAAGCGGTTCAACTTGAGCGCGGCGTGGTGACCCGCGTTGGCAAGCTTTAGTTCACGCCGTTCCAGGTCGAGCAGAAAGTAGCACATGGTGCAAAACATACCGCGCTGGCTGCGATACACGAGGTCGCGGTTCAGGTGCGCGAGGACTTTCGCCGGCGACTTCTCGCGCATCGCGACCCCGCGGAATTGCGCGAGAAGTTGCGCCATGGTCAGCGCGGCGGGAATGCCTTTCCCGCTCACGTCGCCAATGAGGATGCCGACATGATCGCGGTCGGGCTGGACAAAGTCATAGAGGTCGCCGCCGACCGTTTTGGCGGGGCGGGTTTCGCCGTAAACCTCGAACCGTTGTTCGGCGCGGGGCCAAGCCTTGATCAAGAAACTCTCTTGGATTTTTCCGGCGTACTCGAGTTCCTGTTGGAAGCGGGTCTGTTCGAGAATGTTCTGGTGCATTCGCGCGTTCTCGAGCGCGAGGCCGGCGCTGTTGCCAACCGCGGTGCTCAAGAGCATGTGGTCGCGCTTGTACTGTTGCCTCGGCCGATTGCTGTCGATGTAGAGGATGCCCAGGATTGAGTATTTCCCGCGCACGGGGACGCAGATCACGGAACGCACGTCCATGGCGACGATGCTCTTCGCGGAGGCGACCTCGGTGTCCGATCCGGAACTGGTGTACAGCACGCTTTCGCCGCCCTGGAGGACCCGATTGGCCACGGTGCTGCTGATCTGGAATTCGCCCGCTGACGCGTGGCGGAGCTTTCCTTCTTCGATCACGTGTACGTTGCGGCATACGGGACACGGCAAAAGTTCCGAGGTATCCGGCCCAGTGAACAACATGGCGCCCCGTTGCGCGTCGATGGCCTTCATCGTCGTTTCGAGAACGCGGTCAACCAAGCCGCAGGGGTCGTAATCCGTCGCGATATCGTTCATGACCGTGTGCAGCGCTTCGAGCAGGCGGTCGGCGGGGCTTTCCTCGTCCTCGACGGGTTCGACCGCGCCGTCGGCCGAGAGCACGGTGCGGTTGAACCAGGTGCTGTTGGAAAGATCGGGCTCCGCCCTCGTTTCGTCCTCGTCAACTATTTTGAAGACGTACACCGTTTGGCCGACGCGGATTCGGTCTCCATTTTTCAATTCACCCTGCAACATCGGTTCATCGTTCACAATCGTCCCATTGGTGGTGTTCAGGTCTTCCCAGAAATAGCGGCCTTCCTTCGCTACGATTTCCAAGTGTCGCCTCGATGCGCCCCGATCGCGAATCACAAGACCGTTGTCCGCGGTACGGCCCGCGACAAGCCTGTCGCCCACGGGCGCACTTCGCGTGGAACCGTTTTCGGTCTCGGATATCAGGTAGGCTCGCGGCACCGATTCGGCACCCCTCTCTCAAGTGTCCAAAGAACTGGGAATATATATCGGTTTTTTAGGCCGAGAAACAAGAAAGTCGGGGACTCGGCGCAGCAGATGCGACTTGCAACCTTGCGGGCAAATCGCTACGAAAGCTATACTCACACCCTCTTGAGATCCCCATTTACAGCCCAATCTGTTGCCCCCGCTTGTACAAGACACGCAACGATAAGGACGAATAATCATGGTTATAGTGATGGCGTCACGCGAGCCGGAGGACATCCAGCACGTCGTGTCCAGGGTGGAGGAACTGGGTTATAAGGCCCACATCATCCAAGGCGTCGAGCGCACGGTTATCGCCGCAGTCGGCGACGAACGCGGCAAAGAGCGGCTGCAGGCGCTCGACTCGTTGCCTCACGTGGAGAAAGTGTACCCGATTCTCCAGTCCTTCAAGCTGGCGGGCCGCGAGGCGCGCAAGGACGACTCGATTGTGCGCGTAGGAGACGTTGCCATCGGGGGGGGGGATCCGGTCGTCATAGCGGGCCCGTGTTCCGTTGAAACGCGCGATCAAATTCTCGAGGTGGCCCACGCGGTGAAGGACGCCGGCGCCCACATTTTGCGTGGCGGGGCCTACAAGCCGCGCACATCGCCGTACAGCTTCCAAGGCCTCGAGGAAGAGGGGCTCAAATTGCTCAAGGAGGCGAGCGAGGAAACGGGGCTGCCGTTCGTCACGGAAGTGATGACCCCCGAGCAGGCCCCTCTCGTCGCGGAATATGCGGACATGCTCCAGATCGGCGCGCGAAACATGCAGAACTATGGTCTCCTCAAGGCCGTCGGTAAGTTGAGGCGGCCAATTTTCCTCAAACGCGGGATGATGTCGACGATCAACGAGTTGCTGATGTCGGCGGAGTACATCATGGCGGAGGGAAACCCGAACGTGGTCCTTTGCGAACGCGGTATACGCACCTTCGAAACGGAGACGCGCAATACGCTGGACCTCAGCGCGATCCCCGTCATCAAGAAACTTTCGCACTTGCCGATTTTCGCGGACCCGAGTCATGGCACGGGGCACTGGGACTATGTCGTCCCCATGGCGCGTGCGGCTATCGCGTGCGGGGCCGATGGTCTGATGGTCGAAGTACACCACAAACCGGAGGAGGCGTATTCGGACGGATCGCAGTCGTTGCGCCCGTACCGGTTTGCCGCGATGATGAAGGAAATCGCACCGATTGCCGACGCGGTACGCGAACTCGTTTGACAGTCCGATCCGCGCGCGCGTATAGATGACGACTACCGAGGGGCGTACCTTGTCCGATCGAGGGGCCGATGGCACGTAAGAAGAAAAACGAAGAGACGATCGTCGAGGCGCCGGAGAACGGCGAGGATGTGGCCCTCGAGGACAACGAGCCGGTCGAATCGCTCAGCCGCGAAGAAACCCGCAACGCCATCTACGCGATGCTGTTCGCCAGTGACCGGCCCTTGAGTGCCGGTCGAGTCGCGGAGGCCTTGGGCGACGTCGATCCGGACATCGCGGCCAATCTTCTGGGCGAACTCGAGGAATCCGTAAACGCGAGCGGCCTGCCCTTCGTCGTCCGCGAGATCGCCGGCGGCTATCAGTTGACCACGAAGCCCCTCTACGCTCCCTACATCCGGCGACTTTTCCAAATTAAGCGTAGTAAAAAGCTTTCGAAGGCGGTCCTCGAGACCTTGGCGATCATCGCGTACAAGCAACCCGTCACGCGCCCCGACGTCGAATCAATCCGCGGCGTGAGCGTGTCGTACGCATTCGACCAGTTGCAGGAACGGCGGCTGATTAAGGCAGTGGGCGTCGCCGAGCTTCCAGGCAGGCCACGTCTCTACCGGACGACCGACGAGTTCCTGCTGCATTTTGGTATAAAGAGCTTACGAGAACTTCCGACCATCGAAGAATTGCGCGAAATGGGCTGAGCGCTGGCTTGGCCCGGCCTCGTTGAGAGAACGACGCTGGGGTCATTGAGATGCGATTGCAAAAGTATTTGGCGCAATGTGGCGTGGCCTCGCGGCGCGAGGCCGAGGAGTTCATCGCCGCGGGCCGCGTGACCGTGAACGGGGCGGTGGCGCAGATCGGCCAGACGGTGGATGGCGCCTCCGACGCGATCTCTCTCGATGGCGGTCCCGTGGCCCCCGATCACAATGTCTACGTGCTGCTGAACAAGCCCAAGGGCGTAATCACGAGCGCCAAGGACACCCACGATCGGCAGACCGTCATCGATTTGCTCTCCGGCCTCAACGAGCGCGTCTTTCCCGTCGGACGCCTCGACATGGACGTCTCCGGGGCGTTGTTGCTCACGAATGACGGCGAACTCTCGTTTCGATTGACGCACCCAAGCTACGAAGTCGACAAGGTCTACTTGGCGTGGGTGCAAGGCCTCGTGCCGCCCGAGGCGGTCAAGCGGCTTGAAGAGGGCGTGACGCTTGAAGACGGCCCCACAGCGCCGGCCAAGGTCACCGTCATGAAGTATGGCGAGAACTCGACTTCAATCCGCATCGTAATTCACGAGGGACGCAAACGGCTGGTCAAACGGATGTGCGCGCATGTGGGGCATCCGGTCCGGGACTTGCGCCGACTCTCCATCGGTACAATCAGCGCGAACGGTCTCATCCCCGGCGAGTGGCGCTACCTCGAGCACCGCGAAGTCGCCTCGCTCAAACGCTTAACCAAACTCGCACAATAACGTTCCTGGTCAGTCCAATAGACTAACCGCCTCGCCAAGCAAAGGACACATCGCAAATGTCGGATATGCTCATCTACGGCTCATACGGATACACGGGAAAACTCATCGTCCCCCTTGCCATCAGCGCGGGCATCAAGCCCATTCTCGCCGGGCGTACGCGCGACAAGACCGAAGCCCACGCCAAGGAATTCGGCCTCGAGTCGCGCGTGTTCGCGCTCGAGGACCCGGCCGAAATAGATCGCGCCCTCGCGGGCGTCAGCGTAGTGCTTCATTGCGCGGGACCATTTTCACGGACCGCCGTGCCGATGGCGCAGGCCTGCATCCGAAATAAGTGTCACTATCTCGACATCACCGGCGAGATCGAAGTCTTCGAAGCCCTGCACGGCATGGACGCCGATGCGAAGACCGCGGGCGTCATGCTGATGCCCGGCACGGGATTCGACGTCGTGCCGAGCGATTGTCTCGCGGCGCACCTCAAAAGCAAATTGCCCGACGCGTTCGACCTCGTGCTGGCGATTCAGGCCATCGGCCGCCCCTCGCGCGGCACTGCAACAACGATGATCGAAAACGTCCACAAGGGCGGGCTCATTCGCGTCAATGGAAAACTCAGCAAGGTGCCCAGCGCGTGGCAGACGCTCGATTTCGACCTCGGCGAGGGCGACGTGAGCTGCATGACGATACCCTGGGGAGACGTCTCGACGGCCTACTACAGCACCGGCATTCCAAACATCCGCGTGTTCATGGCCGCGCCGCCGCAACTCCGCACCATGGCCGTCATCAGCCGCTACTTCGGGCCGGTGCTGGCGTCCGGCCCGGTGCAAGGCCTCATCAAGCGGAACATTCAAAAGGGCCCGGCGGGACCCAGCGACGAAGAACGCGAGAAGGGACATTCGCTCGTTTGGGGCCGAGTCGAAAACAAGAAGGGCAAGACCGCCGAAGCGCGCCTCCGCACGCCGGAAGGCTACACGTTGACCGCCCGCACCTCCCTCGCCATCGCGCAACGCGCCCTGAACGGCGACGCGCCCGCTGGATTCCAAACGCCGTCGATGGCCTATGGCGCTGACTTCGTCCTGCAATTCGAGGACATCGAACGCACAGATTTGTAACGCGAAACAATTGAATCGACCACCTCGAATCTCGTCTGGGCCGTCATGTCGAGTTGCAAACGGCTATCGCTGGGATTCGAAGAAGAAAATCCGTTCACCCGAAAAGCTCGCCTTCGTAAAATCCCCCTTCAAAGGGGATTTTACGAAGCGGATCGCATTGTTTCTTTCTCCTCGACCCCGCCGCTGGCGGGTCTGCGACCCAGAATAACAATCCGCGATGGTTTCTAACGTAAGCGCATCAGTGGCGGATAGAACACGTAGAGCCGCATCAGCCATTTGGTGAATGATGAGAGAAACAATTCGCTTTCGCCACGTTCGATGGCGCGCTCGAGGCGGCGGGCGTACGAGAGCACCGGTACGCCGCGATGTCCGTCTTGCAGGGCGATCGTCGGCAGTGCGGCGTTGAGCACGCGGATGCCGCGCAGGTCTGCGTCGAGGGCGCGGGACATTGCGTTCACGGCGGCCTTCGAAATGCTGTAGACCGTCTGTGAGGGATCGGGTTTGTATCCGGCCAGCGAGGAGACGTTGACGATGACCGGGGCGTCGCTGTTTCGCAGTTCAGGCATGAGGCCGCGTATGAGTTGCAGCGGGCCGATGATGTTCGTGCGAATGAGACTGTCTATTTCGGCGGGCGTCGTGCCTTCAAACGGTTTGGAGGTGACGTCCGCGGCGTTGTTGATGAGCACGTCGACGCGTCCGTGCGCGTGCCTGATTCGCGCGACGGCGGCTTCGACGCTCGCTGGATCCGATAGGTCGCAAGGGTACGCGACGACCGCGTTGCGGCCATGGCCTTCAGCCCGGGCGGACTTCGCAAGTTTTGCGAGTGCGTCTCCATCGCGGGCAAGCGCGAGTACGGTGTTCCCGTGCGCGCTGAAGTATTCGGAAAGTTTTCGTCCGATTCCGCGAGAGGCGCCCGTCACGACGATGGTCTTCGATTGGAGCATCGGTCGTTACCACGCGGAATTCATGGGCCGGGCTTTCGGCCCACATAGAGAAGGGCGTCGGCGCGCCGCCGCATGAGCCAGCGTTGCATGCGGGGGCCGAAAAGGTTCCCGGCGATGAATAGGTTGTGGTTATACGGAGAAAGTTCGAGGGTCCCGAGGCCGTGGGTTTCGAAGAGGAACCGCAGCGATATGTTTGTGTACGGGCGTTTGTGCGTGATGTCGTTCCAGAAATTGAACTTGTATATTCGAATATCGGGGACGGTGATGAAAGTCACGCCTCCGGGTTTCAGCACGCGGCGAATTTCCTTGGCGATGTGCTCGGGCGGCGATAGGTGCTCGAGCGTGCTGGTCATCGCGAGCAGATCGACCGAGGCTTCGGCGAGCGGGAAATGCCCCTTTTCCATGTCGGCGAGGACGAACCGAATTCCGCAGCCTGCCAAGTCCGCGGCGAAATGGGAATCGAAATCCATCGCGATCTTCGTGCGAATGGCGGGGGTCTCGTAGCTCAAGAACCAACCGTTCCACGCGCCGCAGTCGAGGACTGTAAGCGCCGACCGGCCCGCGAAATAGTTGTCAAGGACCCACTTGAGGCTCCATATTTTGTGGCCGGATTGCCCGATTTCGCGGGCCCTTCGGGCGAGAATTCCAATGAACCAACGTTGGAGAATGGAGGTAGGTTCGTGGCAGCAGCGCTCGTAGTTTTTGGCGTAGTTCACGTCGCGCTGTTCCCCTTTGTGCCGTTTCGTAGCCTTTCATTGTATAAGGAGACCGCAGGAGTTTTCGATGTGCTCGGAAACGGGGCCAGGAATACGAAAAGTGAGG
>CAYXRK010000150.1:0-12409 GCA_964467615.1 uncultured Nitrospirales bacterium
CACCCTCGCCTTCTCCTTCACCCTCGCCTTCTCCTTCTCCTTCACCCTCTCCTTCTCCTTCTCCTTCACCTTCACCCTCGGCTGAAGGCAGTGACAAATTGGTTGTCGCCACGGGATTGGTCGTCGAAACGAAGACGTTTTGCCTGCCGCTCGTATATCCCGCGATCGACGCAAACACCTCATACTCGCCGTCAGTCGGCACTTGGATTTCAAAGAAACCGGACGTGTCGGATTCCGCCGTCAACCCCGGCGATCCTCCCGGCGGCTGCACCGTCACCCGTGCGCCTTCAAGAGGTCCGCCTGTGTCCTCTCGCGTGATGGTCCCGTTCACCGAATTCGGAAACGCAAACGCCTTCTCGAGCCCCACAACGACGTCCTCTCCCACGTCCGGCCTCGGCACGGTCTGGCTCATATACAGCGCATCATCCGGAGCTCCGATCTGTATTTCGACCGCACCCTTTGCGGCGGGGACGCCGAAGAGTTCGAAGCCGCCGTCCGCGCACGTGAACGCAAGCAGTACCGCGTTTGCGGGTGGATCCGTCACGGGCAAGCCTCCGACCAATACCTCGACGCGAATCCCCGCCAATGTCCCTCCGGTATCGTCATCGAACACCGTCCCCGTCACGGTTGAATCATTCGAAGCTCGTGGAGCAAGACGTAGCTCCAGCGGTATTGAGTCGTTCGTATGCGTCGTGGAATTGAAGGCGAGACGGCCAATGCTCGATGCCGAACTGAACGGGTCAAAGCCGGGAGACGAGATTACGGAAATGTGCAGAAGCTCGATATCCGGGAGCCCATCTGGCGCCAAGGAAATACCGCCGATCTCGAAACGACCCGAAATATCGGTAAACCCAAGATAGTCGGGTTCCCCGCCGCCGAGCGCCTCCCGTACCACTACCGCCGCGCACGAAATGGGCGAGCCGTCCAACTGGCTTACCACCGTGCCAACGACTCGCGCCGTCGTCCCGAACGCGTAGTCGGGACTGGTAAACACAAACGTGGAGCCTTGGTTCGTAAACTCGCCGTCTTCGGTTTCCGCGCCCGCCACCAAATCCGGGAGTCCATCGCCATTCGCATCAAAGACCGCGACGGACGTTCCCAGCCCTCCCGCCAGCGCGCCGTTCGGGGAAGCGAGTTGAATCGCCGAGCGCGCGAGATAAATCCGTCCAGCGTTGTTCGCTCCCGGGGCCGACTCGCTCGGCTGGCCTGGCGCGCCAATGAAAAGATCACCCGATGCGCCGCCATCGAGCGCCGTGGTGCCCGCGATGCTCCATCCGTAGCCGCCGTCTATTTGCGGACTCGGAGGGTCGAAACGCTCGACGGGGACCGGCGCGGAGGACGGGTCTTGCCCATCGAATAAAAACACAGCGCCGGCGTCCTCGATGATTGACACCAAAACCATGTCTTTTTCCGGCGCCCCAATCGCGTAGTCGTCTTTACCGTCTCCCGTCATGTCCGGCACACGCGTCACCGAGCGGCCGAAGTGGTCCCCGAGTTGCGAGTTCCCCGATGTCAGTAGCCCAATGCGTATCGGAGGCCGCTGCAAACTCCCGTAGATGTGCGCGCGCCCGGCGTCGGCCCCCCCATCGTCCTCGTTCGGCGCGCCCGCCAAAATCTCTTCGATGCCGTCGCCGTCAATATCCGCAATCGCGGCGAGACTCGATCCCAGCGCCAAATCGAGGTTGGGCGGCGGTGCTTCAATCGTAACGAACGGAGTGTCGACGCCCGCGCCTATTCCCGCGCCGCTGAACACATAAAGATGGCCGGAATCGGGAGCGGCCGACGAACTTTCGAACGGGGCACCCACCACAAGGTCACGCACGCCGTCGTTGTTCCAATCCTGAATTCCGCTAAGGGCGGATCCGAATTGACCGGCGTCTTCCGGGTTGGGCGATTCGATAATCGCCAGCTTCAGCCCGTTCGAGGCGTCAAAGACGTACACCCGGCCCGCGTTGAACAGGGCGCCGCTCGTCTCGACCGGAGCGCCGACCGCGACGTCCGCCACGCCGTCTCCCGTGATGTCGCCAAAGAACGAAATGGAGAAGCCAAAAAAACTTGTGTCACCTGGCATGTCGGACCGAAGATCGTACGCCAACGCGCCAGACCGCGCGTCGTAGACGTAAACCGTTTCCATGGTGAACGCCGTGATAGCAATCGCCGGCGATGCCCCTGAAGCGGGAAGTAAGTCGTCTGTTGCGCTCACAACGGCCCCGAAAAAGGCATTCACTCCCGGGACTTCGCTCGGAAACTCAATCGTTCCGGCGTGTGCCGCCGGGACAAGAGCGACGGCAATGATTCCCACTACGGCGAGCGCCCGCGATTTCATCGCATTTCCTCCCGAAGTCTGCCCGAAGCATTATACGATCCACTGCCCGCCGCCGTAACATAATTCGTGGATGCAGTGACATGCAGATCGAATCGCGGCAATCCGGACAGTGGCCGCAAGCGCATCGCGTTTTTCTCGCGTTCTATGCGTTCTTTTGCGGCCATTTCGGGTCGATTAGGCCCGCCGCCCCGGCTCAGCCGCCGAATTTTTGCTTGAGCAGCGCGAGTTGATCGGCCAATTGCGTGTTGAGCGGTGTCGACGGCTGTTCGATAACCATCGGCTTCGGAGCGCGCTGCTTGTCGTCGCGCCGTGGCCGCGTGCCGTTACCCTTACCACGATTGTCCCGTTTGTCCCGTCGCGGCCCGCGGTCGCGTCCTTCCTCCCTCGGCTTTCGATCACGCCCTTCTTCCCGAGGCTTGCGTTCGCGCTCACCCTCTCGCGGCGGGCGTTCTCGGCCATCACCCCGGGGCCGGCCCTCGCGTCCCTCTTCTCGAGGGGGCCGTTCGGATCCGGCTTGTTCCGGTTGCCGCTCCGGTCCGGCCTGTTGCGGCGTGCCCCCAGTTCGCTGGCGCGCGCCCTCGGGTTTTGCGCCATCTGGACGAGGCCCGCGCTTGTTCCGGCGGACCGGCGGCGGCAACATCGCTTTAAGCGACAAGCTCACCCTTGGCGCGTCCTTGTCGACGGAAATCACCTTTACGTTCACGATTTCGCCCACATGCACGATTTGACGCGGATCCTCCACGAACTTATACGCAAGTTCCGATAAGTGTACGAGCCCTTCCTGATGCACGCCAATGTCGATAAATGCGCCGAAGTTGGTCACGTTCGTCACCACGCCCTCGAGCACCATACCTTCGGCAAGATCGGCCACACTGTTTACATCGTCACGGAATTTCGGCGCACGGAATTCGCTGCGCGGGTCCCGCGCGGGCTTGGCGAGTTCGGCGCGAATGTCCTCCAGCGTCAGCTTGCCCACGGTCTCATTGCCAAGACCCTCGAGCTTCGCCCCCTGAAGTAGCTGCGAGTTCGCCACGAGGTCTTTCACGGACACGTTCAACGACGCTGCAAACTGTTCAACGATTGTATAGGCCTCGGGATGAATCGTCGTGCTGTCGAGAATGTTCTCCGCGTCGCGGATGCGTAAGAATCCGGCGCACTGCTCGAATACCTTCGGGCCGATGCCCGGAACTTCAAGCAGTTGCCCGAGCGACTTGAAACCGCTGTGTTCCGTGCGAAACGCAACGATGTTCTGCGCCGTGCCGTATTGGATGCCGCTGACGTACCGCAGCAACGCGACCGACGCCGTATTCAGGTCCACTCCGACCTGGTTCACGCACGATACCACCGTGTTGTGCAGGCCCTCGCGCAGTAATTTTTGGTTCACGTCGTGCTGATACTGGCCCACGCCAATGCTGCGCGGTTCGATCTTCACCAGTTCCGCCAGCGGGTCCTGCAAGCGCCTTGCGATCGAAATCGCGCCGCGCACGATAACGTCGAGTTCCGGAAATTCCTCGCGCGCCACCTTCGACGCCGAATAGACCGAAGCGCCCGCTTCGTTCACCATCACCGCGAACGCGCCCTCGAGCGTGCCTTTCGCGAGGACCCGGCTCACGAAGGCCCACGTTTCCCGCGAACCCGTTCCATTACCTATCGCGACCGCGCGGACATGACATCTCACGATCAAGTCCGAAAGGGCGCCCTCCGCCTCCGCGCCCTTTTCCGGAAAGAACGTCGCGCTCTCGACGTACGTCCCCGTATCGTCGACCACCGCTGCCTTGCATCCGCTCTTCAGCCCAGGGTCGAGCCCCAACACCACGAGCCGCCCCGCTGGCGCCATCAGCAGCAAGCTGCGCGAATTGTCGCGGAAAACACGAATCGCGTCCTCGTCGGCCCGCTGCCGCACGACATCGACCACCTCGTTCTCGATGGACGGGCGAAGCAGCCGCTTAAACGCGTCTTCGACCGCCATGCGCACCTGTTCGGCAATCGTCTCGTCCGCGCCCGTGACGTGCTTCGCCTGGAGGTCTCGAATCAGCGCCTCGTCGTCGAGAGCGAGTTCCATCCGTAGGAAACCCTCACGCACGCCGCGAAGGATCGCCAAGGTCCGGTGCGATGGGATTTTCTTGGCGGACTCCGAGAACGCGTAGTACGCCTCGTACTTCGTCTTCTGGCCCTCGGCGTTCTTCGTGGCATACGACTTGATCTGCCCATTGGCCAACATCCGATCGCGAATAATTCCGCGCGTCGACGCGTCCAACGAAATACGCTCCGCGATAATGTTTCGCGCGCCCTCGAGTGCGATGTCCGCGCTGCCGACTCCGCGCTGTTCGTTGACGAACGTCGCCGCCAGTTCCGCCAACGGCTGCTCGCCCGGCTCTTGACGGTGGATGTACTCGGCAAGCGGCTCGAGACCCTGCTCCTTGGCGATGGTGGCCTTCGTCCGGCGCGCGCGCTTGAACGGAAGGTACAAGTCCTCGATCGCGTTCTTCGTCATGCACGCGTCGATCTCCGCCCGCAACTGCTCGGTCAACTTGCCTTGCTTGTCGATGTTCTCGAGAATCGATTTGCGCCGCTGCATCAGCGCCCCAAAATAGTGGTGACCGATCTGAACGTTCTCGATCTGCACCTCGTTCAAGTTATCGGTGACGTCTTTTCGATAGCGCGCGATGAATGGAATCGTCGCGCCGCCCTCCAGTAGACCGATGACCGCCTGGACCTGTGTCTCGTTGACACCGGAATCGCCGGCGATCTTTGCAATGAACTTCGCGTCCAACATCTTTTGATACCGAACCCCGCAGCGCAGCCAATCGTTATGAAGTCTAACAGATAAATGAAAACTCGAACAACGCAATCGTACTCACGCAAGCACGATAACAGCGCCCCAGCGTCGATTCAATCGCGGAACACCGACAATCGGTGTTCGCGCAAAACAGGAGCGAACGCGGAGATCACTCCGAGTTTGGGATACAACGAATCCAAGTCCTCCAGCCGTCCATTGCTCACGAGAGTTTGACGATCACACGCGTCATCACTTCTTCGGCGGCGGAAGCATCTCGCCGGGCTTACGTCCTGTATTGGACGCGGCTTTTCCCATGCGCGACCAATCAACGTCCCCACTGGTTCGCGTTCCCATTGGCCGCAATGCCGAGAAGTCCTCGTAGTTTTGGTGCAGAATGCGCTCGAGTTCCGGCCCATCAATTGCCACGCCCCGCATCTCGCGTCCCTTGACCAGCGGAGTGGTGAACTTCGCCTCCGTCAACATGTCGAAGTAGGTCTGAAAGCGTTCCGCCATCCACGGCACGCTCTTGCTCGCATGCGTCGTGACCACGAGGTCCGTGCCCCACATGAACCGGCCCGGATACTTTGTGAACAAGTCGACAAACTTTTCCGGTGCCTTGTCGATTCGCTCCATGCCGTCCACAATAAACGAATCGTGGCCGTAACTGATGTCCGTGTACAGGTTCGGAAACATATCCAACATCTCGCGCAACCGCGAGTCCAATCCTGACGACAACATGTAGTGCGGACAGATCACTTTCATGTCCGGAAATTTCTTTAGCACCGCGACAAACTCGTCCGAAATACCCGGCCCCGGTTCCGGACTCAATTGGACGTGGTACATGATCGGCAGGAAGTTCTCCTGGCAATAATCGTACACGGGGAACATGCGCGGATCATCGAGCGCCATCGTGTGAAACATGTACTGCCCGTCGCTGCGTTTCACGTATCCGTGCCCCATGAACAATTTGAGCCCCGTTGCGCCGCGCTCGACCTGCGACTTGAATTTCTCCAGGTTTTTCGGGTCATGTGGATCGAACGTCGGCCACGCCTCGAACCGCCCGGGATGCGCTTTAACGACACGCAGCAACTCCTCGTTGTTCTCATCGACGCGCGTAAAGCCCACGCTCTCGTCGAGCGTGATCGTGAACCACGAACTCCCCACCAGAATCGTCTTCCCGACCCCGAACCGATCCATTACCTCCAACAGCCGCTCCGCGTCTTCCAACCGCTCCACGTGTTCGTGCACGTTGATGATTTTCTTGTCCGCCCGCATCTTCGCCATGCGTTCGGCGGAATCTCGCGGCCCCTCCACGGCGGCGCTCGGCGTGTGTGGGGCAGCCGCCCTCGGCTGCCGGCCAAACGACTCGAGCGCGGGCAATACCCAATCGGTAAGCTTCGCCGCCCCCAGCAATACCGCAATCGCAATAATGAAAAACCAAAATGGAGATCGTTTTCGCCGTGCCATGATCGCTCAGTATATCCCGACTTCCCGGAGCGCCTACCCCAAGGCCGCGCAAATGCGATCAACCGCCCGTTTCGCCGACGCCACGCAATCGTTCAACCCGACCCCGGTGTACGCATTGCCCGCCAACACAAAACGCGGATGCCGCTCCTCTAGCCTCGTCAGCGCATCGATCCTCGCCTGATGTTCCAGCGTGTACTGCGGAATCGCATTGCGATGCCGATAGATGCGCACGTGCGACGGCGCTGCGCCTATCTTCAGCAACGGATGTACTTCACGTTTGACGATCGCGAGTAATTCGTCGTCCGTCAATTCCACCGCATCCGGGTCGTGCGCCCCGCCAATCATCGTCCTCAAGCTGCAAGACCCGTCCGGCGCACACTTCGGAAACACCGAACTCGCCCAGATGCATCCAAGCACCCGCTTGCCTTCCGTGCGCGGGACCAAAAAACCGAAACCATTCAAGTCGTGACCAACATCATCGCGTCGATACGCCGTGAAGACCACAAGGATATGAATCGACGGAATCGCAAGCGCCGCGTCGAACTCCGGATCAAGTCCCGACACCACGTGTTCCGCCGCCCTTGGAGGCAATGCTACTATCACGGCGTCCGCCGTAACTTCTTCCCGGCTTTCCACCGTTATTCGATACCGGTTGCCCTCGCGTTGAATCGACCTCGCAGCCGCACCGAGCCGAAGCGCGCTTCCCAACCTATCCGCCGCTGTCTCGGTCAATCGTCCGATCCCCCCGCGCAGCGTCGTCAAAGTCCCGCGCGGACCCATCGCGCCACCGCCCGCCACTGTCCCGCGCAACAGGCTGCCGTGCTCGCGCTCCATCGCCGCCAATCGCGGAAAGCAATGCGCCACCGACAACTGCTTCGCGTCGCCCCCGAATATTCCAGTCACCATCGGCTGCACCAACGTGTCCGCCGCCTCGCGCCCAATCCGCCGCGCCGCGAAGTCCCAGATCGATTCCGCCTCTCCGTCCCGTTTCGCGGCGACGAACGGTTCAGCAAATAGCCGCGCCCGTCCCGCCGCCGACAACACGGACGACAGAAAAAACTTTGGCGGCGCGGCGATCTCCAGTAGTCGCCCGCTCTTGAGAATGAACCGATGCGCCGCCGCCTCGTTCGCGCGAATCAATGAACCCGAAAGCCCAAGCTCCTCGATCCATTCCAACATCAACGGCTCTTTGTCGAGAAACCCATTTGGCCCGACATCGCTCCAAAATCCGTCGAACCGTTCCGTCCGGCAATATCCACCCGCCGAATCCACCGCCTCCAGCACTGCGACGTTCTCGACGCCCAATTCCCGCGCAAGCCGATGCCCCGCATACAGCCCCGTAATACCGGCCCCGATGACCGCTGCTTTCACGTGCTCACTCATGATGTTGCGATCTTCCGCGAGCTCAAGGTTTCGATTTGGTTACGACAAAGTCACCGATCACCAGCGCGTCCATGCCCGTCGAATAGAAACACCGAATCGCGTCGAGCGGCGTGTTCACGATCGGCTCGCCCATCACGTTGAACGACGTGTTCAGCACCACCGGTACGCCGCGCCGCCGCTCGAATGCCTCGATCAACGCATAGTATCGCGCGTCCACGTCACGAGAAACCGTCTGCACCCGCGCCGTCCCGTCCACGTGCGTTATCGCCGGCAGCGCGGCCTTATACCGTTCCTTCACCGGATACACGAACAGCATAAACGGCGATTCGCCGCACCCCTCGAAAAATTCGCCGGCCCGCTCGACGAGTACGCTCGGCGCGAACGGCCGGAATTCCTCGCGGTGCTTGACGTATGTATTGATCAAGTCCTTCATGTCGGGCCGAGTCGGGTCCGCCAGAATGCTCCGCGCGCCCAGCGCGCGCGGCCCGAACTCCATCCGCCCCTGAAACCATCCGACGATGTTCCCTTCCGCCAGTAACTCGGCCGCGCGTTCCACCACGTTGTCGGGCGACTCGTACGGAATCTTCGCGAGTTCTAGTGCTTTTTTTATCTGTTCGTTCGAATATTCCGGCCCGAGCCGAGCATCGCGCATCACGAATTCCCGCGGCGCCTCCGAAAACGTGTGATGAAGCTGATACGCCGCCCCAATGGCTATCCCGTCGTCCCCCGCCGCCGGCTGCACCCAAATCCGATCGAAGCCGCTCTCACGCAGCAGCCGCCCGTTCATCGCGCAGTTCAGCGCCACCCCCCCCGCCAAGCAAAGGTCACGTTTGGCGGTGCGTTCTCGCAGCCATCGACACATGGTCAGCACGCGTTCCTCGAGCACCGCCTGCGCCGACGCCGCGATGTTCCGGTGTCGTTTCTCGATCGGCTCGCCTTTCTTCCTCGGCGGCCCGAACCGCCGCACGAACTTGTCCGACCAGTATCCAACGCGCGAACCCGGACGGTACTGCCACGCCGTCCACGCAAAATCGATGTCATACCCGTCCGTGTCGCGCTGTTTGACTATGCGGCGAAACTCGTCCAGATACTCCGGTTCACCATACGAAGCCAGCCCCATCACTTTGTACTCGTCGCTCGCGCGCAGAAATCCGAGGTAGTCCGTGATCGCCGAATAGAACACGCCCAACGAATTCGGATACGCAATCTCGTGTACGGGGAACAGGTCCGTGCCTTCACCGTAGCCTGCCCAGGTGCTCGTCATCTCGCCGATGTAATCAATCGACAAAATCGCGGCCTCGTCAAACGGACCCACCAGAAACGCGCTCGCTGCGTGCGCCGGGTGGTGCTCCATGTAGTGCAGCTTCGCCCGCGGGCCGCACAGCGCGCGCATGTCCGAGATGTACCGCGCATTGTGAACAATCTCGTAGCCGATGTATCCGAGCGAGTAGATTGGCGCGATCGGAATTTGCAGCCCCCGGTACATAAGCCTGCGACCGAGCCGCGTGAACGGCTTCATATAACAGCCGAAGTGATCGACGTCCTCGATGCCGATGCCGGCGACATCGAGGCAGTACTGCACCGCCTTCTTTGGCGCGCCCCCCTGGTGCTTGACGCGCGTCAGGCGTTCCTCGGCGACCGCCGCGACAAGCTTCCCATCGCAGACCAATGCCGCCGCCGAATCGTGCGAGTACCCCCCGATTCCCAGAATGTTCACGGGCCCTCCGCGCGAATCGTGTCGAACCTACGCCCTCGCTGTCATCCTGAGACGAGGACCCGCCGTTCGCGGGGTTACTGAGAAAGTAACGAATAGACCAGCTACAACAAATCCTTTGCGCGGCACCGGTCAGGTGTCTCATTAATCTTTCTTTGTGTTCTATGCGTTCTCTTGCGGCCATTCATTGTTTCTTGCGCGTAACACTCTGTAGATGTGGAACGACCCGTCTTCAGGATGAGAATTCGTTCGATCTGACGCGCTTCCTACTTCGTCAGCATCTGGCCCGACTCGTCCTCATACTTATTTCCGGCCTTCAACATCGAAACGCGGACCTCGTGAAATATCGCCTGCACCGCCCCCAACGCGTCCGGCGAAAGGTTGCTCGTTTTCACGATGCCCTCGTAAAGCGCCCAGCGGTCCCGGTTCTCTCCGATGACGAGCACCGCGTCACGATCGCGGCTGCGGCCCGTTCCGGCCTTCTTATATTCCGCGCTACGCAGCACGGCGACAAGCCCGTTGCGTTTCTCGTACGCATGCCCCCGATCCAGAAACTCCTGCACCAGTTCGTTCCGCGCGACCCGTGTCCGTATCGCCTGCGACAACACGTCATCCTCAAGAGAGATGCCCTCCGGCGCCTCGATTTTCGCGTCGCGGTCCCCCGCGGCCACCGCCGTCTCGATCTTCGTGGCCGCCTCGCGCATCGCTTCTTGCGGAAGCGCATCGTAATTTGGCCGCATCATCGTAAACGGATTCGATATCGACACGGAGTTGCAGCCCGCCAACGCCGCCACCACAAGAACTAACGCAATTTGCTTCACTAGGAGACCTCTCGGTTCATCACTACACAATTCTTGCCGCTCGACTTGGCAATGTACAAGTTTTCGTCCGCCTCTCGTAGAAATTGCTCGCTGTCCTTCATCGTATCGGGATTCAGCACCGACACGCCGATGCTTGCCGTCACCTTGACACCCTCCGGCAGGCCCTCGAAGGCGGAGGACGATATTGAACTCAATACGCGCCGCGCCTGCTGCCTCGCGCCGGACGCTTCCGTTTGCGGCATGATGACCACAAATTCCTCGCCGCCGTAGCGCGCCACGATGTCGTTCCGCCGCACGCAACTCAGCGTGCGGGCCGCGATCTCCTTCAACACCGAATCCCCTTGGAGATGACCATACGTATCGTTCACTTTCTTGAAGTCGTCGATATCGAACAGCATGCACGCCAACGGCAATCGATAGCGAATCGCCCGCTCGTATTCGTCCTCCAATCGTTCCCGGAAATATCGATAGTTATTCAGGCCCGTCAGGCCGTCGGTAATCGCCAACAACTCTAATCGTTCATTCGCCTTCTGGATGCTTTCAAACAAGTGTGCCCGTTCCAGCGCATTGCCCGCTGCCTCTCCCACGATTTCGCAGAAGCTCACTTCGCGCGGCGTGAAGCGCCCCTTCCGTCGCACCGCGCGCAGAATAAACGACCCCACGTCTTGATCGAAAAGCACGACGGGGACCACCAATATCGACGAAATCTTCGCTCGTTTCAGTTCTTCCGCGAAGTGCCGCGTGAGCGGATCCGTCAGCGCGTCGTTGATGACGACTTTCGTCCGCCGCCGCATTGACTCCGTCAACTCCGGGTACTTCTGCAAATCGATCTCCAAATCGTTGACGGATTCGTTTTCATGCGACGCAAGAACGTGCCCGCGATCTTCCGATCCCCAAACGCGCACCACCGAGCACCGGTCTATGCCAATCACCTTCGCGATCTGCTCGACAAACGCGTACAAAATGTCGTGAGCGTGCCGCTTACTCGATATCGACTTCAGAATGTCGAGCACGGACGACAGATCGCTTTTCTCCACCTCCATGCTGCGCTGCTGCGAAACGTAGTGGCTTGTCAAAAGCGACATCAGCCGAAGGATGCACGCCTGCGCGATCTCCGTCCCTTCTTCGTCCAGTTTCTCCGGAAGCTTTGACGGCAATTGAGCGTCCGTTTCCGCGAGCAACGTCTCCGCGATGTACCGCACGAACCGGCGCAATCCCGTCCACCCGCCCTGTTCGTCATGACCCCCTTCCACGAGGTTCCGTGTACGGTGGCAAACAGCGGCCAGGTTTATCGAGGAAGAGAGTGCTACAACGAAGCACTCGTCCTGCAGACCATTCCCAATGTATTGGCAGACGCGGACGTTCGCCATCTCCGCCAAGCGCGGCAACGTCCCTCCAAGCAGAAACACCCGCTGCGCTTTCGCCGCCTGGATTGGAAACGATTCGATGCGCTCGGCAGTGTCTCGATCGGCGATGAGCACTAGATCCTCGCCACCATGCTCTTCCGCCGCCGCGAGAATCTCCGAGGCAATGAGACCATACGCGTCTCCGCCTTCAAGCGGGACCCACGAGTGTCCAGGCCGGGTCTGCCCGGCGTACTCAACAATGCGATCCAGCAGCGCGCCGGAAATGCCTACCGTCATACTCCGCTCCCCACCCTCGGAACGAGCGCATTATTCGGCCCCCGCTCGGTCAAGTCAACAAAAGGGCTCGAGAAGTCCGGCTATTCCCAGTTTTCGATTCGATGCCCCAAAGCGCAACTGCCAACCGTCAACCGCGTTTTTCGGGGGCCACAACCACGCGGCAGTTCTCCGCGTTGAGGGGCCTCTTTTATGATCATGGATATCCTGTGAATCCTCTCCGAAAATTCAACCATTAGTTTGGACGCCTCTGCTCCTAAGACTTGTTTTGCTTTCGGT
>CAYXRK010000151.1:0-12070 GCA_964467615.1 uncultured Nitrospirales bacterium
GAGGCCGGGTTCGATGGGCGGAAGTTCTGGATAGGAAGCCACCGGTTTCTTCATGAGCGCGGACAGGAGACCGCCGAAGGACACGAGCACGCGCTGGCGTTGGAAGATGAAGGGCATTCGGTGATCGCGATCGGCAACGCGGAGCACATGTGCGGCCTGCTGAGCGTTGCGGACTCGGTGCGGCCGGAAGCGCGCGCGGCGATAAAGGCCTTGCGTGATTCTGGTGTCGAACATATCGTGATGCTCACCGGCGACAACGAGGGCACCGCTCGGGCGATTTCGCGGGCGGCGGGAGTCGATGCGTACCGATCCGAATTGTTGCCGGAAGACAAGGCCACGGCGATTTCGGAGTTGGTGCGCGAGTTCGGGCAGGTGGCGATGGTGGGCGACGGCGTGAACGACGCGCCGGCGATGGCGACGGCGACCTTGGGCATCGCCATGGGGGCGGCGGGAAGCGACGCGGCCATCGAAACGGCGGACATCGCGCTGATGTCGGACGACTTGTCCAAATTGCCGTGGCTAATCGGACACTCGCGTCGCGTGGTGCGCACGATCCGGACGAACATCGCGTTCGCGTTGGGGCTCAAGGTGGTGTTCATCGCGTTGGCGTTCGCGGGCGCTGCGACCCTCTGGATGGCGATTGCGGCGGACATGGGGGCGTCGTTGTTGGTGATCGCGAACGCGCTGCGGCTTTTGCGCGATTGATATCAGAGGGGACGAGATCCTGATTCGCACGCCGCCAGTTCGCCATGCGAACTTTCGTCAGTTACTTTTCGACGGTTGACACCGGCGGGGAAATAGGCACAGGAACACGAGCGGGATCCCACGAAATAATATCATCGCCGGGTGCGCTGGGTTGTTCGAAGACGCCGTTGGCGCCGGCGGAAAAGATGAAGATCAATGCTTCGCTGTCCTGTGCGCGAAAGGGATCGTTCGGGTCGTCCGGGTTCGGAATGTAGAAGCGATACGGATTGCCCCAAGGGTCGATGATGGCATCCGCTTGGTCAATATCCACGTACTGTTGACCCAAGTTAGCGCGAATCGATTCTTTGAGCGGTGCGGCCGCCTCTCGGCCGTGAAGCAAGACATCGACGACATAGGTCGTGTGCAACATCAACGTCTCTTCAATATCATCAGCATAGAGGGCGTCCGGCTCAGCGAAGAGGTGGGGAAAGATAGCGACGCCAGCTTCCGCTTGTAGACTGGTCGCCGCGGTCTCCAGATACCGAATATCGTACGTCGCCGTTTCATCCTGTCCTACAACAACGATTGTGTACGGACCGATGAAGCCTGCGAGGTCAAGGCTCGGTTCAAAGACGTAAACGAAACCGAACAAGCCGAGAATCAATACGACCGCGCACACGGCAAGAATACGTAGCATTCTATTTCGAGCCCGCTTGCCGCGGGAATCGTCGATATTCGGATCGTCATCAAACATGGTGCTCGCTATAATCGACGCCCTGTCCGTAAACCGGGGGTTTGGATATACCGTCTAGAATAGGTTTTTGCCCTCGAAATCGCTGGGAATGGCGCGCCCTAGGTAGTTGAGCGTGGTGACGCCGATATCGACCAAGTCTGGTTTCTCGGCGGTGATGGGTTTGTTCGAGAAGAAGATGCCGGGGGTGATGACTGGATCCGAGGCTGCGTGTTCGCCGGACCACTTGTCGTCGTTGTCCTCGAAGAGTTCCGAAGGGGCCGTCCCCTTCACGGCGTCTTTGGTTGATTGGTAGCCCTCGGCGTAACCGAGTTGGATGTCGGGCGCGTCGGCGGAGGCGATGCCCTTGTAATCGGCGCGCGTGTAGATTTGGGAGAAGACTTTTTCGCCGGTCTTGGGGTCGGTGACGGCAAGGAGCTTTTCGCGAATCTCGGCAATGACGGCGTCGGCGGCTTTGGGATCGACGATGCCTTTGCCTTCACGCCCGCGCAGGTTAAGGAAGATACTGCCGAGTCCAAGGTTGTAGGCTTTCGACGTCGGCCAATCGTAACCATCGAGGAAGGATTTCGGATTGGTGGCGGTTGCGACGTCGGTCTGGCCTTCGACGCTGAGATACCCTTCGCGGATGAGCCAGGTGTTGACGTTGAAGCCGCGCCGGAAACTGTGGAACCCGTGATCCGACATGATCATGAGGAGGTCGTTGGGCGCGAGTTTCGCCATGACGTTGCCGACGATGCCGTCCATGATCGTGTAGCTGTCCTCGACGACCCTTCCGTACTTCGCGGCCAATTCGGGCGTGTAGAGCGGGTGTTTGGAATCGCGGTAGGCCCAGAACATGTGGCTAACGCGATCAGGGCCGGTCGAGGCGGCGACGAGTAGGTCGAATTGGCCGCGATCCATTTCGTTCAACGCGAGGCGCTCGGTCCACGCCATCGTGTCGCGCACGTCCTGTAGAAAAACTTCGTTCGTCAGGGCGTCTTGCCGAAGCGCGTGCGTGTCGAATTCCCAGCCGATTGTCTTGAAAAAACCGTAGCGGTCCTTGAGTTCAGCGCCGTAACTTTCCGGAGTGGTGAAGCGAATGTACTGGTCAACCGGGTGGAACTGGAGGCAGGTCATGTAAAGGCGGACCTGGTCGCCCGCCTCGAGGACGTGGATGCGGCTGATGGATTTGACATCGTATTTGGCGGAGACGCTGAACGTCCATTCCAGCCACGGCGACCATTCGCCTTCGTTGAGCGCGATCTCCTGCTCGCCGTGTTTGACCGTGACGCGGCGGGCGCCGCGATCCGCCGAAACCGTGATCGGGACGGAGATGAATTTCTTTCGGTCCTTCGGATCGCGCAGCCCTTCGATTGCGACAGTGGCCGCGCCGTCCTTGAACATGAGCGGCAGGGCCACTCCGCCGGACAGCGCCTCTCTGGCCGAGATCGCGTCGGACATCAGGAAGAAGGTGCTGTTCGTGCCGCGGATGTCCGGCACGCCCAGGCCGCAAAGCATGCAGCTCTCTTCGAGGTCCTCGGCGGGATACGCGAAGGGAACGGTCAGGATTTTGACCTTCGATCCCTGTGCGTTGGCCGCTTTCCAAAACGAGTCGCCTTTGCGGATGTTGTCGAATTGCGGCGGCTTGGCGAGCGAACCGTCCGCGGCCAAGACGGGCTCGGTGGGGTTGCCGAAACCAACGCCGGGGGCATAAGTCGCGGGAGTGCGGAGGAGGAAGTCATAGACACCGTGGTTTCCGGGATGCTTCGAAGTGGTGAATGACGACCAGGCGGTAGGCGATTGCGGCGGGTTCGAGGAGGCGAGGCGGGCGTACGTGCCTTGGTCGCGCAGTTCGGCGAGATTGGGCAGTTCGCCCGCCGCGAACATGGCGTCGACGATGCTGGGTTCGACGCCGTCAAAACCGAGGATTACGACGCGTCCCTTGGGATCGCCGACGGGTTTGAGGCCCTCGGCGGGAGCGGCCTGCTTGACGACGGCCGCGGCTTCGGGGTCGCCCTGTTCGGACGGCGAGGGCTGTCCGCCGCACGCGGCGGCACAAAGGGCAACAAGACACGACAGGGTGGGACGGACGAAGCGTTTCATTTCGAGGGTTCCATGCTTAGAGTTTCGCGAGATTTAGCGATCATGCCAGCTTTGATGAAGAAAAGTCAGCATACCTTTGCTTATACTTGGGTCAAGCGTGGAGTGCAGCGTCCAATGGCTACGGTCCCGGTATACGGCTATATCGTCGAGACGCCGGGGTACTGCGGAGGGAAACCCCGGATCGACGGCCACCGAATCAAGGTGCAGCACGTGGCCATCTGGCACGACCAGATGGGGATGAGTCCGGAGGACATTCTGCGGAGTTACCCTCAGTTGTCGTTGGCAAAGGTCCGCGCGGCGCTTTCGTACTACTACGACAATAAGGAGAAGATCGACGCGGCGATCCGCGAAGACGAGGAGTTCATTGAACAACTGGAAAGAACGACGCCATCCAAACTACCGTCTAACTTTCTGATCATCGACGTGTCTAGTGACACGACTTCGACGCGTATCGTCCACGAGTGAGCGCGGAGCAGCCGACATACTCCATCATCATCCCCGCGTATAACGAATCGCTGAACATTCGCGAGACGGTTACGCGGGTGGCGGAACGATTGCGCGCCGAGGCGATCCCGTTCGAGGTGGTCGTGGTCAACGATCACAGCACCGACGACACGCCCCTGGCCGTCGAGGAAATCTGTAAACAATTCCCCGAGGTGCGCTTGGTGGACAACACGTCGCCCGGCGGGCTGGGGAGGGCCATTCGCTGTGGGCTCGCGAACTACAGCGGCGGTATCGTCGCGATCGTGATGGCGGACCTCTCGGATTCGCCCGAGGACATCGTGCGCTGCTACCGGAAGATCGAGGAGGGTTACGACTGCGTATTCGGGTCAAGGTTTATGCGCGGGAGCAGGGTGACGCAGTATCCGCCCATCAAGTTGGTGGTGAACCGGATCGGAAACTACGTCATTCGGCTGCTCTTCCTCACGCGCCACAACGACCTGACGAACGCGTTCAAGGTTTACCGGCGCCACGTCATTGAGTCGATTTCGCCGCTGCACGCGAGCCATTTCAACATCACTATCGAGATGTCGCTGTCGGCCCTCATTCGCCGCTACCGGATCGCGACGGTTCCGATCTCATGGTCCGGGCGGACTGCGGGAGTGAGCAATCTTAAGCTGCGGGCGATGGGCCGGCGCTACGTTGCGACGATGCTCAAAATTTGGTTCGAGCGCTTGCTCATCATCGACGACGTGCTCCAGGAATCAAAGTCGCGCCGGGAACTGAACGAAAACGCATCGGAGTCCGAGCGCAAATAAGAAGGGCCCGGCCGAGCGGCCGGGCCCGTGACGCGAATACTAATAGTAACTCAATCGCCACCGAGGGCTTTTTCGATTGCCGAGACCACTTCCGGGGCATCGGGTTTCACGGTGGGTTCGAAGCGGGCGATGACTTTTCCGTCCTTGCCGACGAGAAACTTCGTGAAGTTCCACTTGATGTCGCCGTTGAAATCGCCGTTCTCTTGCGTGAGTTCCTTATACAAAGGCGCGATGTCATCGCCCTTGACGGAAACCTTCGAGAACATCGGGAATTCGACGCCGAATTTGGTCGAGCAAAACGTCTTGATCTCTTCGTTCGTCCCAGGTTCCTGGCCCCCAAAATTGTTCGCGGGAAACCCGAGCACCTGGAAACCTTTGTCCTTGAATTTCTCGTGCAGACCGACCAGTTGTTCATACTGCGGGGTCAGCCCACACTTCGAGGCAACATTGACCATCAGGACCACTTTACCTTCGTAGTCCTTCAGATCGACTTCCTTGCCGTCGATATTCGTTACCTTTTGGTCGGTGACTTTCGCGCCGTCACTCGCAAACGCCGTCATCGTCATGCAGCCCAGTATCGCCAATACCATTGCCAACGCACGCATTGATCCTCTCCTTCGGTTGGGAAGGCAAGGATTCTACCCTGTCACCGCCCCCGATGCCAATCGAATCAACCCGGCGTCAATTGGTCCTCGATCACGCCCCACAATTCCTTCGTGCCCTGACCGGTTTCCGCGGAAAACGGAATGATCAGCGCCTCGCGGTCAAGTTCGAGGGTCTCGCGGATGCGCTTGAGACTGCGAGGGAGTTCCGAGCGGCTCAATTTGTCGACCTTCGTCGCGACGATGACGGTAGGGACTTCGGCCTCGTCCAACAGCGCGAGCATTTCCGCGTCCTTGTCGGTCGGAGCGTGCCGCGCGTCGACGAGTTGGGCCACCATGCGCAAGAGTTCGCGACTGCTCAAATAGGAGGTCATGACCTTGCCCCATTCTTCCTTCACCGCGAGCGGCACTTTTGCGTAGCCGTAGCCCGGCAGATCGACGAAGTAGTACGCGTCGTTCACGTCGAAGAAGTTGATCGTCTGCGTCTTGCCTGGGGTGCCGCTGGTTTTTGCGAGGCCCTTGATGCCGAGCAACTTGTTCAGCAGGCTGGATTTGCCTACATTCGAGCGCCCCACAAAAGCAATCTCTGGCCGCCGATCCTTCGGGTAGTGCTGAGGTTTGATTGCGCTCTTAAGGAACAGCGCCGACGTGACGCGCATGCCGCTATTTCCGCTTGCGCGCGGGTTTGGCGGCGGCTTTCGACTTAGTCGCCGGAAACACGTGGCCGAGGACATCATCCATCGAGTCCACGAACAGGAACGATATCTCGTCCTTTATCTCGGCGGGCACATCTTTGAGGTCCTTCTCGTTGTCCTTGGGAAGGACCACGCGGACCATCCCCGAGCGATGGGCGGCGAGCACCTTCTCCTTGACGCCACCGACGGGCAGCACGCGGCCTAGCAGAGTTATCTCGCCCGACATGGCGAGTTTGTCCGCCGGCGCCTTTTTCTTGAGGGCGGAAAGCATCGACACGGCGATGGCGACGCCGGCGGAAGGTCCGTCCTTGGGGATCGCGCCTTCCGGAACATGAACGTGAACGTCCGCATTTTTCCAGAATTCGGCGGGGACGTTTAGCTCTTTCGCGCGTGCGCGAAGATAGGTGTACGCGGCCTGACCCGACTCCTGCATGACATCGCCCAGTTGGCCTGTCATCTGGAGCCCGCCCTTACCCTTAACGATGGTCGTCTCAATCTGAAGGATTTCGCCGCCCGCCTGGGTCCACGCCAACCCAATCGCCACGCCCATCTGCGCCTTCACGCGCTTGTGGATGTCCGTATAAGGCGCCGGGCCAAGCAAATCGTAAACGGTCGCCGCGTCAATCGAGATCCTCACTTTCTTCTTTTTCGACGATACGACTCGCCGCGCCACCTTGCGGCACACGCTTCCGATTTGCCGCTCAAGTTCGCGGACCCCCGCCTCGTGCGTGTAACGTGAAATGATGAGGTCGATTCCTTCCTTTGTAAAGCTAACATGATCCTTCGTCAAGCCGCATTCCGTTAGTTGTTTCGGAATGAGGAACAACTCGGCGATGTGGTCCTTTTCGAAGGGGGTATAACCGGAGAGCCGGACGACTTCCATGCGGTCGAGAAGCGGTTCCGGAATCTCGTACTCGCTATTCGCGGTTGTTACGAAGAAAACTTCGTGTAAATCAAAATCGACTTCGAGGTAGTGGTCGCTGAAGTTTTGGTTCTGTTCCGGATCCAAGACCTCGAGCAACGCCGAGGCCGGATCGCCCCGGAAGTCGACCGCCATCTTGTCGACCTCGTCCAGCATGAAGACCGGGTTTTTCACGCCAACCTTCTTCATGCTCTGGAGGATGCGTCCCGGCAGCGCCCCAATGTAGGTGCGGCGGTGGCCTCGAATTTCCGCTTCGTCGCGAATGCCGCCAAGCGATACCCGGACGAATTCGCGGCCCATCGCCCGCGCAATGCTGCGGCCAAGCGACGTCTTCCCCACACCCGGCGGGCCCACGAGGCAGAGCACCGGGCCGCGCGTGGATTTGCTGAGTTTGCGCACGGCCAGGAATTCCAATATGCGGTCCTTCACCTTCTCAAGCCCATAGTGGTCTTCGTCGAGGACCTTCTGCGCCTTGTCCAGATTGATACTGTCCTTCGACCTCTTTGACCAGGGCAGTTCGGTCAGCCATTCCAGGTACGAGCGAACGACCGTCCCTTCGGGGCTTAGCGGCGGCATCTTCTCGTAGCGGACCAGTTCGCGCGTCGACTTCTCTTTGACCTCGAGGGGCATGTTCGCCTTGTCGATCAGCGCGCGAAGTTCGGAGAATTCATCCACGTAATCTTCACGCTTCCCCAATTCCTGCTGGATGACCCGCATTTGCTCTTGCAGATAGTGCTCGCGCTGGCCACGTTCCATTTGCTCACGGACGCGATCGCGCACCTGCTTTTCGATGCCGAGTAACTCGTTCTCGCGTACGAGCGATCCGCTAAGCGCTTCGAGCCGCGCGGCCGGATCGAGCATTTCGAGAAGTTTTTGCCGTTCCTCGGTCTTCAGGGAGACATGCGCGCATACCAGGTCGCAAAGAACGTCCGGGTCCGCCACGCTCTTGAGTGACATCGCTACGTCCGGCGCGACCCGCTGTCCAACGCGGACGTATTCCTCGAATTGCTGGAGGACCACGCGGACGAGCGCGGCGGTCTTTTCTTGGTCTGCGGGCAGCGGGTCAAGCTTCTTCACGCGGACCTCGTCGTGCCCATCGCCCCGGAAAAACTGTTGAATCGCGCCCCGGCCCATGCCTTCGACCACGATCTTCATGGTGCCGTCCGGCATGCGAAGCGTCTGGATTATCGTGGTCGCGACCCCGACGGGGTGCAGATCTTTGCGGACGGGATCCTCGATCGCGGAGTCCTTCTGCGTGCATAGGAACAGCGGCCGGCCCGAAGCCAGCGCCTCCTCCACCGCATTGAGAGAGGCGTCCCGGCCAATCATGAGCGGTAATACCATGCGCGGAAACACGACGACGTCTTTGAGCGGAAGGACCGGGAGGCGCGCGACGGTTTCCGGCGCAACTTTGGATTGACGAGGAGGCATCGACTATAAAGGTCCCTAGGGAAGGCGCGCGATCATATCGGATATCGAAGGGCTAAAACATGAACCAGGCGCTTCCCCGAGGGGAAGCGCCTGGGAAATGACTGGTGTTTGGAAAACGATTAGAGCGTGCCGCGCTGCCGGCGAGTATAGCCGGAATGCGCGGTGGCGTCTTCGTCCGGATGCGTCCACGACAGCCAACCGAACATCATTTCTTCGTGTGTCGCCTCGCCCCAGGTCACGCGCTTGGTCGGGTCTGGATTTAGCGGATTGTCCGCCGAGTTGTCCCACCAGCCCTGGAACTCAATACGAGTGCCCGCTGGGACGACTTTCGGTTCCGCAAATCGGTAGGTCGTTTGCCAATTGTAATCGTATCGCGGCACGTCAAGCAGAATTTCCTCCGTGCCGTCCGGATAGTACAGCGTGTACCGCGCGGCGCTGCCACGGTAGTGCATGTGCGGCAACATGTTCATTATCCAAGTTTCTTTGTCGAACTTCAGTTCCGCCTTCGCCGTATAATTCGGATCGTTGGGCGGAATGTCGATCTGGAACGTTCCAAGCGGGTCGGTCGTCAACACGTGCTGAGGAACGTAGTCCTTTGGGTAGAACTTAACTGCGACCGAGGACTGGTCCCACGTGCCCGTTCCCGGACCCGGTTCCTTGTGGTAATGCATTTGCCAGACGATCTTCTCGCCCTTGTGCAACTTGGCGGAAAATCCTTCACGATAGATTGTTGGCGCGCTGCCCGGCGCGATGCCGCCCACTGGGGTCGCGATGATGTGATGGACTACCTCGCTGCCGGGACGAAATTCAACGGACTGTATCCAACGATCCTCTGGGAGTTGCTCCTCAGTAAGCTCCATCGGAAAATAGTGCGTGTCGTCCAGTAAGTCGTCTGGGACAAAAAACGGTTCCGGCATCGAGATGACAAGATCGGGTTCACCGATCGCCCAACCGTCCTTGGTGGCCGGCCACTCACGGGGCGCGGGCGCTTCCGCGGGGTTGCCCTTCGCCGCGCCGCTATTGACCCAACCGACAATCGTCTGGACCTCGGCGTCCGTCAGTCCCCGCTCATTCTCAAATTGTCCGGCATGTTGCGCCGCGGCATGCCACGGCGGCATGGTCTTATTGGCAACGGCCTTCGCCATCGCCTTGGCCCAGGGACGCGACTCTTCGTAGGTGAAGAACGCCATCGGGGCGACCATTCCACCCATGTTCTTTCCACCGGGACGGTGGCAATCCTGGCAATTCTCCTGGAGAATCGGCAGCACGTCCTTGTAGAACGTCGCTTTGGTTTCAGTAACGGCGTTATTGGCCATCGCGGACAAGCTAAGCCCCGCCGCAAGACCCGTTCCCAGCAGTATCCTACCCAGCATCTCGAATCCTCCCAGTGAGTCATCCCGCTAAGCCAGCAGAATTATCGCAATTCCGTGGCTGCGAATTCAAAACCGTATCCTTACACAAGTTCCCCAAGGTTACTGCGTGAAATGCTGCCATGCGTAATCTTGCAGGGCCTGCATCAACGCGGCGTTCTCGTCAGGTTTGAGCGTTTGGTTGGCCGCAGCCTTGAAAGAGGCCCATTTGAACCGAATTGCGAGCAGATCCGTATTCGCAACGACCGTCGCGGTACGCTCCTTTCGGGGGTTGAATTGCTGCATTTCCCCCATTAGTTCCGGAGCAACGGCGATCACTTCCGGGGCGTTCATCTTAAGGACGGAAAGTTCGCCCTGCAGGATGACGACGCCGTCATCGGTCGCGGTCTCCCCCGCGCGGAACAACGTCGACCCCTTCGATAGCTTCTCGGCCGGGCCCAGATTGGCAAGCAGGGTGATCACGTGATCGCGGGTCTTGGCGTCGAGGCCCGCTACAAACGATATGTTTCCGATGGTGCGTTTCACGACGTCGGCGGTCATTGGGCGTCCTCCTCAAAGTGCCGCATTGTAACAAGGCCACGCTGATGCGCGATACCTCCTCGAACCGGTACTCTTTCGCCGATCCGCCGATGGGAGTGCCAGCTCGATGACAACGAAGACCTCGATATATCCGCACGGCCTGAACCGATTCGCCGACCTCGTCGGATTGCGGTTTACGGAATGCGGTGATGGCCGATGTTCGGCGGAGGTGGACGTTCGCGATGATCTGTTCCATCCCGGCGGAGTGGTGCATGGCGGCGTCGCGTTCGCGCTGGCCGATTCAACGATGGCAACGGGCCTCCTCGCGACGCTCGAAGGCGGCCAGAACGCATCGACGATTGAACTCAAGATTAGCTTCCTCGCTCCCGTCCGCGGAGGCGTGATGACTGCAGAGTCATGGATCGTAAAGCGGGGCCGGCGCATCGCGTTCGCCGAAGCCAAAGTGTCGTGCGGCGAGATCCTCGTCGCGACTGCCACCGCGACGTTCGCAATCGTGGACCGGAAACAATAGGCCGGCCCTTATGCAGTACAGTGCCTACCTTCGCTGGTCACGGGCCACGCTCATCGTAATGTGCTCATTCGTCGCGGCGAGTTGTACACGTGAGACTGCATCGCGAACGGGCGTAACGGAGATTTCGTATTGGCGGACCCTCACTGGCCCAGCGGGCGACGCGCAGGACGAGTTGGCCGAGCGCTTCAACTCGAGCCAGAACGCGGTCCACGTCAACGTCGAGTTTCAAGGAAGCTACAGCGACCTCGCGACTAAATTGATGACGTCCTCGGTTTCGCGCCGTGGGCCGGAGGTGACCCAACTCGGCACCTTCGAGATTCGCGAGTTTGCGCGGGCGGGCGTGCTCGTTGACCTTGCGCCGTTCGTTGACGGCGGCGCGGGAATCGACACCTCAGATTGGCCGGGAACGATGCTCGAGGCCGGACGCGTCGAAGGCGGTCTGTATTGGTTACCGTTTAATGTCAGCGTGCCGCTGCTCTACTACAATCCGGAAGCGTTCAGGGAGTCCGGCATCGATTCTCCACCCGCCACCTGGAACGAATTTGTGGACGACGCTCGCCGGCTAACTCGGCGCGACGCGGCAGGGGCGATCGAGCGGCATGGCGTCGCGCTCTGGAACAACACGTGGCCGCTGCTTTCGTGGATTTGGTCCGAAGGCGGCGAACTGACCGACCGAAATTACACGAACATTACACTAGACGACCCGATTGTGATCGAGGTCCTATCGACTATCCAGGCCCTATTGCGCGAAGGGGCCGCCGTCATGCCCGACGCCGCTTCCGGCGGGCACCGTTCCGCCTTCATGAATGGCCGCGCGGCGATGATTCTCGATTCGCCCGCGCCCTACGCGGAGATAGCGGCAGGCGCGTCAGGGTTCGAACCGATGGTGGCCTTGTATCCATCAGGACGCGCGGGAAGAATCTACGCTCCGGGCGGCGGCGGTCTGGCGATGTTGTCAACTACTGAGCGACCGAAACGCGCGGCGGCGTGGGAATTCATTCGCTGGATGCTCGCGCCCGAGTCTTTGGCTTTCTACGCCGAACAGACCGGCTACGCCGCGTTCAGCGAATCATCGCGGTCCGCGGCCGGTGGCTGGATTCACGACGAGAAACGCGCCATCATCCACGAGGCGCTCCCGTATTTGCGCGGCGACTTTTCCGTCACGATGTCACCCGCCGTGCGGGACGCCGTACGCAACCCGGTGCGCCGCCTCGGGGTGGGGG
>CAYXRK010000152.1:0-12052 GCA_964467615.1 uncultured Nitrospirales bacterium
AAGGTTGGCCGGGTGCCGTAACTATAACGTCAGAGCAGGCGGAAATGTTGTCAACGCGCGCGTCAATTCTGCGCCGCGCCGCAGCATTTCTTGTATTTCTTCCCACTCCCGCAAGTACACGGGTCGTTCGGCCCGGTCTTTTCGCCGACACGTTTGATCGGCCTCGGCTTGGCTCTAGGCGCCGACGGAGAAGCCGGAGCGACATTTCCCGCTCCCGCCGCGACGGCTTGGGGCGCGGCGGGCTGGCCGGCGAGCGCGAAACGGCTGGTATCGTAGGAGGTGAAGCTGCGGTCTGCTTCCTTCTCCGCACCGACATAGGAGTAGTGCGCGAGCTGATCGAAGGGATCGTTCTCGGTTGATGCCGTGGCCTGGCGCGCCTGCAAGTGGCGGGCCTTGCGAAATTCCGGATCCGTTACGCGGAAAAGCGTGCGTAGCACGGTTTCGGAAATGTTCATCATCATCGCCTCGAACATTTCGAAGCCTTCGGTCTTGTACTCGATAAGCGGGTCCTTTTGGCCGTAGGCGCGCAGGCGGACGGACTCGCGCAGGTAGTCCATATCGTAGAGGTGCTGAATCCACTTATCGTCGACCGCTTGGAGCAGGGCCATCATTTCGTAATCGTGTACGCGCTTGCGCGCGATCTTCTTGAAGTTGACGTTCGACTCGTCGCCGCCTATTTGGGCGCGGAATTGATCGCGTATTTCGTCGGAGATAAAGGCTTCGCGCTTAGCGTACTCTTCGAGCACCTGCCGCACGATGGACTCTTCGAGCGTGCCTTCGCCTTGGGTGTCCGGCCCGAGGTCGGGTGAGTATCCGAACACGGCGCGCATGCGCGTATCGAGACCCTCGAGGTCCCATTGTTCCGGGTCATCTTTTCCCGCCGCGTACGAGGATACGGCGTCGGCGGCGATGTCCTCGATCATCTCGTGCAACTGCGCGGTAACGTCGCGATCTTCGAGCACGTCCTGACGAAGGCCGTAAATTACCTGCCGCTGTTTGTTCATAACGTCGTCGTATTTGAGCAAGTGTTTGCGAATTTCGAAGTTGTATTCTTCGACGTTTCGCTGCGCGCGCTGAATTGACCGCGTGACCATGCGCTGATCGAGCGGCTGCTCATCCAATTGTTCGCCGCCGAGCATGTCGATGATGCGCTTGACGCGGTTGCCGCCAAAGAGCCGGGCGACTTCGTCCTCGAGGCTGACGTAGAAGCGCGTTGAGCCGAGGTCGCCTTGGCGCCCGCAACGGCCTCGGAGCTGGTTATCGATGCGGCGCGAATCGTGGCGTTCCGTGCCGATGATGGCCAGGCCGCCGAGTTCGGCCACGCCCTCGCCGAGTTTGATGTCCGTGCCGCGTCCGGCCATGTTGGTGGCTATGGTGATTGCGTCGCGCTTACCCGCGTTCGCGACGATGGCCGCCTCGCGCTCGTGGTGCTTCGCGTTCAGGACCTCGAATTCGGTGATGCCAAGTTCCTTCAAAAGTTTCGCGACAAGCTCGGACTTTTCGATCGACACCGTCCCGACGAGCGCCGGGCGGCCCGTCTTGTGAATTTCCACGATCTCGTTCACCACGTACTTGAACTTGCCCAACTCCGTGGCGAACACGAGATCCGTGCGGTCCTCGCGCTGCATCGGCAAATTCGTCGGGATTTGGACTACGTCGAGGTTGTAGATTTCGGCGAATTCGGAAGCCTCCGTGACGGCGGTACCCGTCATGCCGGCAAGTTTAGTGTACATTTTGAAGAAATTCTGGTAGGTGACAGTGGCCACGGTCTGCGATTCGAACTGAATCGCCACGCGCTCCTTCGCTTCGATAGACTGATGCAGACCGTCCGAGTACCGGCGGCCCTCCATGAGCCGGCCAGTGAACTCGTCGACGATGAGCACTTCGCCCTCGCGTACCACGTATTCGTCGTCGCGCTTGTAGAAGTTGTGCGCCTTGAGCGATTGCTCGACCATGTGGACGATGCCGAGGCGGTCGTCGGCGTAAAGGTCTTCGACGCCCATGAGCCGTTCGATGGTGGACATGCCCTCTTCGGTCATGATGATGTGGTGGCCTTTTTCCTCGGCCTCGAAGTGTTTTCCCTTGCGAAGTTTTCGGATGGCCTCGTCGACCTTGACGTAAAGGTCCGTGCTTTTTTCGGGGCGTCCGGAAATGATCAGCGGCGTGCGCGCTTCGTCCACGAGGATCGAGTCCACCTCATCCACGATCGCGTACCGGTGCCCGCGCTGGACGCGGTGCTCGGGCCGAATCGCCATGTTGTCGCGCAGGTAGTCGAAGCCATATTCGTTGTTCGTGCCGTAGGTGATGTCCGCGCGGTAGGCGACTTGCCGCTCGCGCGTACCCATGCCCTGCTGGATGGTGCCCACCGTCAACCCGAGGAACTCGAAAATGGGGCCCATCCATTCGCGGTCGCGCCGGGCGAGGTAATCGTTGACGGTGACCAAATGGACGCCGCGGCCCTCGAGGGCATTGAGATACAGCGGCAGCGTGGCGACCAACGTCTTGCCTTCGCCCGTGACCATTTCCGCGATGCTGCCTTGGTGCAACACAACTCCGCCAATGATCTGGACGTCGAAATGCCGCATCCCGATGACACGCTTCGCGGTTTCGCGGACGACCGCGAACGACTCGGGAAGAAGGTCGTCCAGCGTTGCGCCTTGCGCGAGCCGGTCCTTGAAACCGCTCGTCTGCGCGCGAAGCTGATCGTCCGACATCGCGACGTAACGGGCCTCGATCCCGTTCACGGCGTCGACCCACGGACGCAGTTTTTTGATATAGCGCTCGCGGCTGCTGCCAAAAATGCGCCCGAGCAGAAAACCTAACATGGGAAAATCATCTCCGCGTGGAGGAACGAATTGGATCGTAGACGGGGAACACAATGATACCAAAGCATGGAAATTCCCTCCAATCCCGCAGCCGAGCGGAGGCTGGGATCACCGCGTAGGCGCATGCGCTCGGCGAAGAAGTTCAAGGTTCAAGTAGAAACGTTCACGAATCGAGGTTCGACGAAGTGCCGCGAGCGGATTAAATCGCTCTCTGAACTTTGTTTGTTGAACTTTGAACGTGTTCAGTCTTCCGGGCGTTCGCCGCCTTGCGCCATTTTGACGAGTTTGGGCCGGAACCGCGCGAGCGGCTCGACGAGATCGGACTGGGCCGCCATGACTTCGTCGATGTTCTTGTACACCATCGGGACTTCGTCGATTCCTGCGGAGATGAGCGTGACGCCTGCGTCGTCTAGGACCTTTCGAGCATCGCGCCAGGTGAGGTCTTTCTTGGCCTGGGTGCGGCTCATGACGCGTCCAGCGCCGTGCGCCGCCGAGTTCAGCGAATCGGCGTTGCCTTTGCCGCGGACGACGTAGGTGCTTGTCGCCATCGATCCCGGAATGATGCCGAGGACGCCTTCTCCCGCGGGTGTCGCGCCTTTGCGATGCACGACGACTTCGTCGCCGTCGTGGACTTCCTTCCATGCGAAGTTGTGGTGGTTTTCGAGGTCGAGCAGGACCTCCGCGCCAAGCGTCTCGGCGATGTGACGGTGGATGCATGCGTGGTTCGCGGCGGCGTATTTGCCCATGAGTTCCATCGCGGCCCAGTACTCCTGGCCCTCGACGGAATCGAGGTCGAGCCAGGCGAGTTGGCGCATGGGCCTGGGCAGATCCGGGTGCGCGGCCATCGCCCGTTTGCTGTAGTAGTCACACGTCAAAGCGCCGACGCCACGGCTGCCGCTGTGGCTTAAGAGAGCGAGGTATTCGCCGCGCGCCAGGCCCGCGCGGTCGTCCTCGACGGTCAACTCGCCGTATTCAACGAAATGGTTGCCGCTGCCACTGGTGCCGAGTTGGGCCCAGGCGCGGTCCTTGTTCTGGCGTGTGGTCGGCGAGACGGTCCAGTCCTCGTCCATGACGTCGTGGCGGCGGCGAACCTTGAACGATGCGCCTACCCCGAAACGGGTTTCGCCTTCGAGGACCTTGCGATAGTGATCCTGCTTCGCCTCGAAGTCATCGATAGGTATGTCGAGGACGGTCATTTTGACGCGGCACGCGATGTCGACGCCGACGGCGTAGGGGATGACGGCGTCTTTCGTGGCGAGAACACCGCCGATGGGCAGGCCGTAGCCGACGTGGGCGTCGGGCATGAGCGCGCCGCGCACGGCAATCGGCAGCCAGCAGGCCGTCTCCATTTGCTCGACGGACTGACGGTCAAGGTCACCGCCCCATTGGCGGAAGTGCGCGGGGGAGGGGCGCTGGGATGAGAGAGGTTGGGAGTCTGGTTTCATGGGATGGGGTTCGGGTCGGTTTGTGGGTCCAAGAGCTTGCGCGATGTATGCGCATGCGAGGACTCTCAGGTTTTTCGGGTGGAGCGGTCTCGGGCTACTTTTCTGCGATTTCTTCGAGAATCGACACCGCGCCTGCTATCGAATACATCGAGTAGATTCCGAGTACGAACAGCATCGCGAGATATGCGGCTCCGAACTCGAGGCCGAGCATCAGGACGCAGAGTGCGGAGTAGAGAAAAAGAATTACGCCAACCACAATTATCGCGATCAGTGACATTCGGTCGCGGTGCATGGTACCGAACCCTCCGGATGCCGAGAGTAGCGCGAAAGCGAGGAACAAGAGCCAGCTTACTTCGAGGCCGGTATCTGGGAAATCATCGGTTAGCGTCACGAAGGATTGATACCCCCCGACCATGGTTCCGCCGATTCCGAATGTGAACCATGGAATTCCGATACTCCATCGGAAAATATTCGTCATCATTCGTCCGATCCCTTGACTCTCACCGGCAATGTGATCGAGCATTGCGCCGGCACTAGGCTTTAGGCGGGCGTTATTCGGCCGAGGAGCACGCGTTTTCGGGCGCCGGTGGCGGAGGGGACGTTTGCCGGGGAGCCGCAGATCGTTTCGTTGCCGAGGATGGCGAAGGCGAGGGCTTCGCGGGTCTCGGCGGGCATGCCGTATTCATCGCTGAGACGGACCTTAATGCCGGGGAGGCCTTGGCGGATGCGGTCGATAAGCGTCTTGTTCCTCGCGCCGCCACCGCTAACGATAAGGCGGGAAACGTCGTGGTGCGGTTTGATAAAACGGTTGATCCCGCGAACGATGCTATACGCGACGGCGGTGGTAACGGTCGCCATGAGGTCCTCGAAGGGATGATCGCGGCGGCTGGCGAGCGCGTCGCGCAGGTAGACCTCGGGGCCGAACTCTTCGCGCCCCGTGCTCTTGGGCGGCGCCATGGCGAAGTAGGGATGGTCGAGCATGTAGTCGAGGAATTCGTCGATAACGACGCCTTTCGCCGCGGTTTCGCCGTCCTTGTCGAACTGGAGATCGCCCGCGGTGAGTAGGCGAATCGCGCCGTCGAGGGCCATGTTGCCGGGTCCGGTATCAAACGCGATCACTTGGTCGATCGTCGGCGGAACCACGGTGACATTCGCGATGCCTCCAATGTTAAGACAGGCCGCGGTGCGGTCTTCCCGGTGAAACAGTATCCAGTCGGCGTAGGGCACGAGCGGCGCGCCTTGCCCGCCGACAGCCATGTCGCGCTGCCGAAAATGAGAAACCACGGGTAGCCCGCAGCGTTCGGCAATAAGCGCCGGTTCGCCGATTTGGAGCGTGCCGCCGCGCTGTCCGGCACGCGGGGGGATGTGGGCCATGGTGTGGCCCGCAGTTGCTATGAAATCGACTTCGACCATGTGTTCGCGCGCGGACTTCAAAATTTCCTCGGCGGCGCTCGCCATGCGCGCGCCCATTTCGAAGTCGAGCACGCAAAGTTCGTCCGCGTTCACGCGCGGGGACATCAGGCGTAGTTTGAAGGCCGCAGGAAATGGGAACGACTTGAACTCGACGAGCTTGACGACCATGGTCGGGCCGGCGCCTTTGATGCGCACGAGGGCCGCGTCGACCCCGTCACAGGAGGTGCCGGACATCAAGCCGACGCCGAAGCGGGTCGTCTTATTTCGAATGGAGTCGAGATCGAGCACGTTAGTGATACGTCTCCAAATGAGCGGCGGCGAAATAGTGTTTGAGGATCGCCTCGTGGCCGAGTTTCCGATCGGCCATGCCTTTCGCGCCGTATTGGCAGAGGCCGACGCCGTGGCCACGGCCGCCGCCGACGAACGCCACATTTTTTATCGAGCCGACTTGGCGCTCGATGTTGACGGTAAACATCGAGCTCAATAGTCCCCCAAATACTCGCCGGATTGGCAGTTCTTTCTCGACCGTTTTCGTGGCCTTGTCTCCAACGATCTGTACCGACAACAGCCGCCCGCAGGGGCCCCGATCTCCGGGAAGGATGTCTCGAATCCGGCCGACCGCGTACTGTTTGTTCACTATAGCACGCAGTTCCTGTTCCGAAAAGGTCCGACGCCAGCGATACCCGGAATCGTCGTTCGCGCAATAGGCATCGGGCGGATGGCCGAGCCACTCGGCGAGGCCGCGCGCAACGGGGGCTTTTCGATTCGGCTTGAGTTCGTCGCTGATGGCGCGCAATGCCGGGTCGGCCGGCGCGCGCCAGGGAGTCTCATTGGAGGCGGTCCACCCGCCGCAATTCGACGAGAAGACGGCCGGAACGATGCGCCCGCCTTCTACAAGGATTTCACCCAATGTCGCGTCCACCGCCGCGTCGGTCGTAAGCTGACGTCCTGATGCGCCACGGTAGGCGCGGCAGTGCTCGAGCGAACAGAAGTCGAAGCCCTCGAAGCTGTGCTTCGTCCCCATGCTGGCGAGCACTTCGCTTCGGGCCGCGACCGCTTGCGCCTCCAACGCTTCGGCGGGCCATGACGACGGCATCTCCGCGGGAAGTACGCCCTTGAGATATCGCTCGACCTCGACTTCCTGGATGGCTTCCAGTTTTCCCGTGGGACCAACGCCGAATTCGAATGGCCCGTCATAGGCGACCTTCTCTTTACGCGATTCCCAATAGCCGAGTTCGACATTGGCGAGCACGACGGGAGACCCCGATTCCAGGCGGAGTGGCGCTGCCGTTTGCGCGGCTTCCTTACCCGTGGCGCCGGTGATAGTAAGCATTCCGGAACCTAGCTCAATCCGCTCCGCGACGATCCAAGTCCATTGATTTGTGCGTTCGAGTTCAAGCTTTTTCTTTTTCGCTGCGGCCTCGGCAGTAGATTGGAAAATCGTGACCCAGCGCGAGCGGCCATCAAGCAATTTGCCGTTCTGCGATGAAAACAATTTCCCAACAACGCATACCTCGGGGGAGTAACCCTTGGCTCGCCATTCCTCGATAAATGCCATTTCTTCCACAGTTTCAGAGGGCTCGAAAGTTTTAGCAAATAGCAGGAACCGTTGGGAGGCCGGCTTCGTGCCCGACATTGACACCCGATAGCGGCCTGGAGCAAGACTGACGGCGTGATTGCCGCTCGTAACAGTCCCGTCGGCGGTGAGCTCGAACGTGACCACAGTGGCCTCCAGCATTAACTGCACGCGGACGCTTTGTCCTGCGATGGTTTCGGGCTGGTCGTCGATGGCCCGAGCGACGGAGCACACTAGAGCAAACAGTTGGAAACCGCAGAGGAATGGAAGAATTGGCCGGCGGGCGAACACCGTTGGCATTTCGGCGGTACATCTGAACATGGTGACGATAGTATCGCATTGCTCGTAGGGATGGATATCGCAACGAAGACTGTCGATCCGCGTATCGGAAGGTAACCCGTACGGAAAAGGGGACGGGCGGAGAGGTCACGATCTCGACTTCAGCAATGCCGAACCACGCGCCGAATCGGATCCCGTGTCTGTCCTCGTTGAGGTCGCGAGCAGTTCATTCGGGTAATTCCGTCGGAAGAGTCCACCCGCGCGTCCGGTCCGGTCACGCAAAGTTCTTGCCACACGCCCCCGCAAAGTGGCGGGAATCTCCAGAATCTGCATTCGCCGCGCGAACGCGAACACCACCGGCCTTCCTATTTCCAACCGATTCACGACGATTGCCTAATGGGACTGGCCGTGCGTACCATAGCCAGGTCCTTTTGGCGCGCCGAGGATTTGGCCGGGGACGGCTTGAATCTTCGCGCCTGCTGAGGATTTCGTCAACTTAACTCTTTCGAGGGCAGCTCGAGTCGCGAGCCAATACTACTCATGAAGTCGAATTCGATTGTGAAACAGAAATTGTTGGGCGGCGCGATTGGAAGTGCCGCGTTGTCTCTTCGCGACAAACTCGAAATTCTTCACGCCGCTTACACAAGCTCGGAAAGGCTAGGCACCATTGCAAACAACCAACTGGCAACGAAACTCGTAACAAGAATATGTCAGTCTCACAAGACTTTTATTGATGTCGGAGCACATATCGGCTCGATCATTTCTGAAGTCGCGTACCGCGATTCTTCCGTAAGAATCGTCGCTATCGAGGCTGTTCCAGAAAAAATTGTAAGACTACGGCGAAAGTTTCCGTCCATTGAGCTTCACCATTGCGCGGCCGGTGAGTCGTCGGGGGAGGTTTCGTTCTTCGTAAACGTTGGCCAGTCAGCGTATAGCTCGCTTCTTAGACCGGCCGGCGCAGCGGAACACGCGGTTTCCGAAATAAGGGTGCCTCTCAAGAGATTGGATGAACTCGTGTCATCGAACGAGGTCGATGTCATCAAGATTGACGTGGAAGGTGCGGAACTGGGGGTCCTTCGTGGTAGTGCGAATATATTGAAGAACTGTCGCCCAACGATAATGTTCGAGAGTTCCTGGTCCGGCAATGATCTTGGGTATACAAAGGAAGCACTGTATCAATTCTTGTCTTCAATCGACTACGCCGTACTTATACCCAATCGCGTCGCCCATAACGATCCTGGACTCTCTCAAGACGGATTTGTAGAAAGTCACCTGTATCCGCGGCGGACCATAAATTACTTCGCTGTTCCGAACCAGCGGCGCGTCGAAATCAGAAACCGGGCACGCAACATCCTCGAAATCCCAAATGCCTAAGCGCGGTCCCGTTTCGCCGAATCCTTCGTTGATCTGAACCCTATTGGGCGTCGGGCGACTCCGCGAGGACGAACTCTGACCCTCACGAAGCGATGGTGCCCACTCTAATCAAACTGGTAAGAGGAGTTCTAGCTACGAGATCTAGATTCCATACGTTGAACACCGTGCGAACTAGGGTGTGGATCGGGCTTAAGGTACAATTGACTATCGAGGCTGCAAGGGTGAGGTAATGAGGTCACGGTGTGTTGGCCCGATGAGACGGAGGATTCTGCGTGACGCCGATCCAAGAGTTCGTATACGAGGGCGGTGTGGCGCAACGGTCTGAGGGTTTCGGCGCGGTCAGAAGTCCGTCATTCGCGTTTGTTACGTTGTGTGCGCGAACCGACTTCGATCGCTGTCGATTGTTGCTCAATTCGATGGAGGATCGCGTAGATCGGGCGATACCGCATTATCTCGCGGTGGATCGGCTCGACGTCGGCGCGTTTGGGGAATTCGCGCGGGACAACGTCCGGGTCGTCGCCGTGGAGGACATCCTGCCATGGTGGATACGGCGTTTTCCGGGAGCGAAAAAATGGTGGGCGAGCCTTAAGTCTCTGCCGATTCGCAACTGGCTTCTTCAGCAGTACGTGAAACTGAGTTTACCCGTACAGGCTGCCGAGGACGTATTCTTATTTGTAGATACTGACGTGGCATTCGTTCGTCCGTTCGACCCGAGGTCCTTCGTTCGAGATGGGAAAGTGCGACTATTTCGGGTCCCCGGCGCAAACCCCGTGGAGCACGCGCAATGGCATCGCACGGCAGGTAAACTGTTAGGGCTTCCGGTTCAGGACTACTACGGAGCGTCGTACATTGGCAACATAGTATCGTGGCGGAAGGACTGCGTTCGCGCGTTGCACGAACGCATTGAGCGCGTTTCGGGACGGCCCTGGCTGGAGGCCGTTGCGCGACATTGGCACCTCTCCGAATACGTACTCTATGGTGCGCACGCGGAACACGTATTGGGGGACGACGCGGGACACTACTATGACGATCTGGTAGTCTGTCATGCGCGGTGGAAGCCGGATCCCATGACCGACGACGAACTCGCGGCGTTTTTTGGCGGCCTTCGCGAGCATCATGTCGCTATAATGTTGACGGGTAAGGCACGGGTATCGCCCGACCGCTATGCGCGCTATGTTCTTCGTCAAAACGCCGCGGATGCGCGCTGAGGGACTGCAATGGATTCAATCCGAGGATCGTGCGCTGCCGCGTTGGTTTCGATTTTGGCGGCGTGCGGGTCGTCATCACAGCCGAAGGCCGATTCGGAATACGCACCGGATCCAAAGCTGGCCGCGTTGCCGGCCGATCGAGAAGGCGCGTTTCCGATCATGCAGCCGGAGTACGCGGGAGTCGAACAACTGTTGGTGTTGTCCGATCGCTGGATCGTCGTTGTAACGGACAATATCCCTGCGATTAGCGCGCAGGTCGATGCGCTGTCGGGAGGAGAGTACTCGAAGATTTTGGACCGCGCGGCAGCCAAAGCGAGCGCAAAAGGCGAAACGCCGAGGAACTTCAACTCGGGCGCCCAGGAGGTTTGGGACCGTTATGCGGCGAAGGCGCGCGAGGCAGCAGGTGAGCGGGAGTGGGGGAAACCGGAATTCTACACGGTCCAGAGCGGCGCGGACGCGAACTACGCCGACGCGAAACCCCCGACGCGGGCGAAGTGCGTTCCGGTAGGCGTTGGCGGGCCCCGGTTTAGAGGCGCACCGCAATGGCACTTTCTGCACTACGGGTATCTAGAGTTGCCTTCGCCGATGAAATCCGGAGGTCAATACGACGTGACGCTGAAGGATGGACGGCGCGTGTCGTTCCTGTATGACGAAATGCGGACGGTGTCGCGCGCTATCAAGGTGAACCAAGTCGGCTACCTGGCGGACTCGGCGCACAAGTACGCCTACGTCGGAGCACATTTCTACGGGTTGGGGCCTCTCTCGATCGCGAACGAAAGCCGCTTCAAGGTAGTCGACGCAGCGACGGGAAAATCGGTGCTCGAAGGGCCGGTGACACTGCGATCGGAGGATATCAAGGCCAATGCCCGGAACGGAGAAAGCGAACTCGGCCTGTACGGTGAGCGCATCTACGAAATCGATCTCGGCGAACTGAAGACGGAGGGCGTTTTCTTCATTTCCGTCCCTGGCGTGGGCAGGTCTTGGCCGTTTGCCAACGGCGCGTCGACCTACGGGGAAGTGTTCTACACTTCCACCCGGGGGCTGTACCATCAGCGGTGTGGTATTGCTTACGAAGAGCCATACACACAGTGGAAACGCGTCCGCTGTCACACGACACCCGTCTTTGAATGCGATTTGGTCGCTTTCGGAATCGGAAACTTTGACAGACCAGAGGACTTAGATCGATTCGACGTGGTCGGTGCGACCACCGACCGTTCACGCTCGACGAAGGACGTGGTCGGCGGTTGGCACGACGCGGCTGACTGGGACCGGAACAATGCGCACTACATCAACATTTACGATCTCCTGTACGCTTACGAAATCCGGCCTGGTGCGTTTGCAGACGGACAATTGAATATTCCGGAGTCGGGAAATGGAATCCCCGATGTTCTGGATGAGGCGGAATTCGGCCTCGCCGTTTGGACGAAAAGCATGACGCCGCAAGGTGGTGTGTCGGGGACGGTCGAGACGTGGACACATCCGTCACTCAACGCCGACGTGGACTACGCGTTCTCGCGGCGGACGCGTTGGGATTCACTGAACTATGCGGCCGCCGCAGCGCAATTGGCGCTTCATCTCGGGAGTTTCGACGCGAGCCGAAGCGCGCGGTATCGAGAACTGGCGGAGCGGGCGTTCGGATTCGGGAGCGATCCCGCGAATTCGTTAGGCCGCATTACTATTAACGCCAAGAAAGGCAGAGGCAAAGGTGCGGCTTACAGTGTCAATTGGGAAGAGAAAGATGACTATATTCGGCCTTATCTCTTGCACGCGAAGTCGCGGCTCTTTCTATTGACGAATGATCGGAAGTACTTGGACGGAATTGAGGAACTGGCCCCGGCGTGTCCGCCGCCTAGTACGTTTCCGTACGGCTTTCGGACTATCTGGCCGTGGATTTTCTACTCGCTGGCCCGAAATGAGCCTAAAATTGTAAGC
>CAYXRK010000153.1:0-11998 GCA_964467615.1 uncultured Nitrospirales bacterium
GTTTCAGTTTTGGACCTGCCGCGAGGAACGGCATTCGCGTCGCGTGGGTGTTCGTGGTCGCGTACGTCATCGGATATGCCTGTGTCCGTTGGGTGTTGCGGACGACCCTCGCGGAGTACGTGGATCAAAAACTGACGAAAAAGGCCGCGCGAAAAGCCGGCGCCATCGGCGATAAGGCGGCCCAGGCGGGTCCCGCGGCCGCGGAAAGCGGAACGTCACAGGAGGGGCGGTAAGCATGCGGCGGATACGTTTCTTCGCGCTAAGCGCAGGGATCGCGGGCGCGTTTTGCGCGATTGGCCAGGCGCCAAATCTCTCGCGGATGGACGTGGTATTACGTTCGGTGCCCGACGGTCCCGTGGCCAAAGTGAACAACGTCAACATCACCCGCCTCGAATTCGCCCAACTCTATCAAGCAAAACTTATTGAAGCGAGCCAACTGTCGGGAAAAGATGTCCCCGATGGCGCGCGCGTCGAGTTGGGGCTATGGACCCTCGGCACGCTCATCGAGCAAGAACTGATCTACCAAGAGGGCCTCAAGCGGAAATTCAAATCCGATCCGGCGCTGTATGACCAGGCGTACAAAAGCCAAATGAAGCTCCTTGCATCAATGCGCGACCTCAAGCCGGAGGAGGTCGAGGCCAAACTCTCAGAAGCGGAGCGGAAGCGCGTTCGCGAAGAGGTCGAGCGGGCGATCCTCGTCGACACCATGCGCGAGACGATTCTCAAAGAGCAGGGGGTCGATGTCAGCGATGCCGAGATCAAAACCGAATTTGAAGAGAACAAACAATCGTTTGCCCGGCCGGAAACCCTCCATCTCAAACAGATGACCTTTCCCCTCCCGAAGCCTGGACCCGGCGCGGAGAAGAAACGAGCGGCGGTCCGAAAGGCGGCCGACAACGCACTGGCGGCCATGCGCTCCGGCAAGAGCTTCGAAGGCGTGCTCAAGGACGTGGCCGGCGGCGACAACCCTGGACAAGGCGGCGACATGGGCCCCGTACCCGTCGCCCAACTGCCTCCGCCGATTGCCGAAGCGGCGTCAAAACTCCAGCCTGGCGCATTCAGCGGCGTCATCGAGGGCGACTTCGGGCTTCATATCATTCAACTCATCGAGGCCGGCGCGGGCTCTAACGCATCGATCAAGGACGCCGCGCCCTTCATTCGCCGCAAACTCGCGGCGCAACGCGGCGAAGAAGCCGTGCGCACCTATTGCGACAACCTCATCGCCAACGGAGCGGACGTGAAGGTCTATCTCGAACTCGAAAAAACGCTTCGGCTCGACCCGAAATACCGCGAGTTGCTGAAAGACTAACGGCGCAGAGTCGGGGGGAACGGTGCTTCTCTACGCATTCGCCGCGGTCCTCGCCGCAGCCGGCGAGACAGAATACCAGTGGCCGCTCGAACTCCCGCGCGCCCTCACCTCCAGCTTCGCCGAATATCGCGCGGGCCGCTTTCACATGGGCATCGATCTTCGCACCGGTCCCATCGGCCAACCCGTACACGCCGCGGACGAGGGTTTTGTCGAGCGAGTCCGCTGCTCTCCCTACGGCTACGGCAAGGCGGTCTACCTGCGCCTGCGCGACGGCAACTCCGTCGTCTACGGCCACCTTGACGATTACAACGACGAGTTGCGGGCTTTCGTCCGGGCCGAACAACATCACCAAGAGTCCTACACCGTGGACGTAACTCCGGCCGCCGGCCAATTTCCCGTTACTCGCGGCCAACTCATCGCGTTTTCCGGCCAAACCGGAATCGGCGTTCCCCATCTCCACTACGAAATTCGCAACGCCGCCGGCGAGCCCATCAATCCCCGCCTCATCGGCGTTACCTGGCCGGACTCGACCCCGCCCCTCATCCGAAAAATCGCCGTCGCGCCAGCGTCGCCAAATGCAACAGTCGATGGAGACTACCTCCCCGTGGTCCTTGACGTTGCCCGGCAGCCCGATGGCAGTTTTCGCACTCGTCCGATTCGCGCGAATGGTCCCATCGTCTTCTCTGTTGACGTAGTCGATCCCGCCAATAACGGCGACTCCCGCTTGGGCATACACACCCTCGCCGCGGAGTTCGGCGGCATCGAGATATTCAGCATCGTCCACGACCGCGTCTCCTACGATCACGGCCAGGACGGCGGGGTCGCTTACCACCCCTACCTCCTCGACGAAGGGCGCTTCCTTACTCTCTTTCGCTGGCCCGGCAATCGCACCTATATATACAGTGTCTCGAACGGCGACGGCCGATGGCCCGCCCAATCCGGCGAAGTCCACGTCAACGCCACGGATTTCTGGGACAACGCGGTCTCCGTTGTCGTCCCCATCGAAGCCGCTGAAATTGCACCGCCCCCGGCGCCCAGTTCGCAGAACTCGACAGGTCAATCGGATATCGATTGCTTCGCCGACTGGCTCGTCATCTCGGCGCGCTTCTCCGCCGCCGAAGAGACGCCCCCAACCGTTGTCCTTTCGGGCGACGAGAACGGGCCGCTCCCAATGAATCGCGTCGACGCCAAAACGTTTCGCCTCGCCTACGCGCCCGCGGCCGGCGCTCGCCGCGTAGTTATCGACGTCGAACACCCAAGAATCGCATCTAATCCCCGCGAGTTCTTCATCACGCACCGAGGCGATTCCGAAGCCTCGGCCGAGTTGCGCGGCCTTCAAGTCCGCGTCTCGCCGGACTCACCGTATGGGACGTTGTTTGTCCGCGTCTACAACAAAGATGAAGCCGCCGGTCCAGGATTGAAGCGCATCGGCGACGTTTACGCCGCGTGGCCCTCCGCGGCCCCAATCGATGCGCCAGTCGAGCTGTCGTTTCCATTTCCCGCGGGGGCAAAGAACGAATCGCGCGTGGCCGCGTATCGAAGGTCCGGTTCCGCATGGAGTTGGGCAGGCGGCGAACGGCGCGGAGATCGCCTCGTCGTGCAGACCGGCTCTCTCGGCGCCTACGCCCTGCACGAAGACACCGCGCCGCCCGTCATCACGGTAGAGTCGCCCAACGAGGGACCTGCCTCGAAGGGACCGCGACCCCGCATCCGCGCTCGAATAGCCGACGAGGGCAGCGGTGTCGCCGACTTCAAGATCACGTGCAACGGCGAGTGGCTGCTTGCGGAATACGATCCCGAGCAGGGAATACTCGAATGGGAACGAGATACGGACTTACCTACAGGCGTCAGTTCACTCGTGTTCTATGTATCTGATCGATCCGGCAACACGAGCGAACGCACGCTCTCGTTCGTGAGAAACGCTCCGGGATCGCCATCCGATGACGCTGATTAAAGCACGGCACCGCGCGATCCGGTAGACCGATGGCCCAACGATTTTCTTGGTTCGGCTGCGGCGGTTACGTGCGTTGGCCCGTAACTCTAGGCGTAACAACGATTTACGCCACTGTTAGAATTCGCCCTAGGCGGCGAAATATACGCAATCCGCTTCCATTGTAATTGATCGTTTTTCCTCTTGACAGCGGTGGGCCTTTTGGTTATCATGGCGGTGAATCGGGGAAGGAGATGCCTGAATCTCACCCATTTACGCCGGGTTTGTAGGCACCCTCCGTTAGTAAAAATTTGTTTCGAAGGGAGGTGGTTGTGACCGCAGACGCGCTGGGCGTGCGGCCACGGTTTCGTGGCAAACACTAATGGAGGGTCCCTTGACGCGTAGTTCGCGCCAAGGACCGATTGAAAGCCGGTACCGCCCGTCGATGGGTGGCCCGGCGATACGAAATTTGAGGTAGTGCTCTCTTGTATGGTCATCCAGTTCGGGGGGAAGGCCGGAGGGAGTTTGGCAATCATTGATGACTGCTCAACATGGGCAGTCAACGGAAAAGGAAGGGCTAATTTATGCAAAGGAATAGGGTAATTGGAGCCTTGGCGATCGCCTTGGTTCTCGTGATGCCCGGCGTTGCCTTCGGGCAACAGATTGCGGGCGTCACCGAAGTGTCGATGGAGACTGCATTCGACCAGCACGACGCACTGACCGGGCTGATTAATTTTGACAGCGATTTCGACGGTTTCGGCGTAGCGACGCGCATTATGATGGCATCGTTTGGCAGACTCTCGTCGGCCAACTTGGTCCCGGCCGCCGTTGTCACGGCGTTCAATGCGAACCGGGCGCTCGCCACCGCGGGTTCCAACGCAACATTGAACACGATCGTGCCGGGCTACATCATACAATCCGCGTATCTTGCGACCATCTTTTGTGACACCGATGGTTCGAGTGATGCGTACGCGGTCATCCAAGGTTTCGCCGATGCGTTAGGCGCGCCGAACGGCGCCCTGACCGACCTCAGCGCGTACGACTGCACGGCCGCCGCCGCGATGAGGTCGGCAATTTTCAGCGAACTCGGCTTTGCCCAACAGTCTGTGCAGATCACGGGCCCGGACGAAGTGTTCATTGCGTTCGACTCACCGTTTACGGCGGCGACGGTCGATCTGGACAATCCGGCGTTCTCTGAAACGCATACGTTCTCTTCGTCGAATACCGCCGTGATGGTGGTGAGTGCGGCCGGCGTCGCCCGTGGCGTTATAGCTGGTAGCGCGGGCGTCGTTGCCACCGGCAACACATCGACCCTCACTGCGACAAAGACCGTTACGGTCCGCGCCGGTGCTTGGTTCGAACTGTGCGACTGGGACGACATATTCACCAGTGAAGGCTCAACTTTGACGCTTGCGGCCGGTTGCGATTTCTTCGGCACGAGCGTATACCAAGACGTTGACGGTATTTCCGTCGGCGCCGATGGTGTGCCGGACAACTTCCAAGTGACGTTGCTGGCGTTCGTTCTGTGCCGCGAAGCGGATTTCATCGGTCCGGAGTCAAAAGTCAGCCCGCCGGACGGCGAAACAGTCGAGAACCAGTTCCAGGCCAATACGGCGTACTTCGCCCGGGCTTGGACCCAGTACCAGGGTATCCTCGACTGGAACGCTAACGGCCTGACCACCATCAGTATAACCGGTGCGGTGCCGTTCACGGGTCTCGGAGGAAGCATCGTCCTCACGGCGAGTTCAAACAATGTTCTGGATACGACGTTTAATTTTGAAGCGATCAATCCGAACATAGTGAGCATCGTGTCGTCCACGGCCACAACCGTTACGGTAAAGGCGGAAGCTGAAGGTACCGGCGTGATCTCCGCGACGGGCATCACCAGCGGCTTTAGCCATCTCGCTGCTATAGCGGTTGACGATATTACGACCAACAATCTCTTCATTTCGGGCAACAACGATCTGAACGAAGGTCAGACCGACACCTGGACTGCCTCGACGGTCGGCCCGGCCTCGGCCCAGTCGTATTCGTGGCTCTCCGGCGCTCCGACCGTTGCTACTGTTATAGCGACAAGCAACAACACAGCACTCGTTACGGCGATTCTTGGTACGTTCGCAGGCAATCCCGTGACCATCACCGCCACTGGCGGCGTGGCCGGATCTGTGAACAAGACCATAAAAATCTTCCTGGGCGAGAACTGCAGCGAAGCCAAGGAAGCCGAGGAAGACAAGGACCATAACGAGGGTAGTTCGGTTTCAGGGGCCAAGGACGTGTATCATAACGTCGTCAACCTTTGGGCCACTGGCGAGCAAGGTGGTGCGCATGCTGAAGTCACGGCTTTGGCTGGTGCGCCGACTGCTGCTGCTCTCCAATCCGGTATCTTCAACGGCCTCACGGCCCTTGAGGGCGCAAATACGGGCGCGAGAAAGATCGCGAGCGCGCTGGTCGGCGCGTCGGCGGTTTCGAACTTCGTCGTTGCGCAAAATGGACTCACCCAGGAAACCGCCGGAGTGGGTGCGGCGGTATTCAATGGTACCGGTCTGGGTTTCCCGGTAACTTTGGGAGCGTTCTTCCAGGGTGTGGGAGGCACATCGATTACCTCCGTCAACGCCTTGGCTGCGGCGGTGATCTCGAACACGACGGCCTTGGCGTCGCCGGCGAGTGCGGCGAACTCGGCCATCCGCGCGATGCGCTCGAATGCGACTCTCTTGGTTGCGGCCACGGCCGCGCTGGTGAAGCCGGTGTTCAACGATCTCGACCTGTTCATCTACGGGTCGAATGTTGAGACGAAGTTCCCAGGCATCGATCCGTTCGATGATGATACGGTGTTCAGCCCTATCGCAACGGAGTCACCGGTAAGGCATCCGCAAGATCTGACCAACCAGCAATACGCCGACGGTATCGACGATTTGATCAACGACGACTTCGACGGTGTTTCGGAGTTGGGCGGTGATGAGTACGACTTCGTCGCGCTGGTGACGGGTGAAGATCTGCTCGCGATAGGTAGCCCGTTCCTGCCCGCGGCTGGCGCTCTGGCGCTCGGCTTGCTGGCTGGTGGGGTCGCCTTCTCTGCGGCGCGTCGCCTTCGCCGGAACAAGTAGTAGAATAGACAAAGGCCTCAGCGGCCCTTGTTGATAGAATCTGCGGGCCGTCACCTTCGGGTGGCGGCCCGCTCAGTTTTTGTGAGTGATCGATTCGATTTCGCGTCGGCCCAGGTCGGCGCTGGGGTGTAACTGAGTCGTTGAACTTCGGACCTTGAACGTCGGATTCGGCCTCGCCGTTTCCTCGCGCATCTCAACGTGCTGCCCTTGAAGGTAACGAGACGATGGCGCAATTGGACATGATTGGCCCCGTAGTCCTGCTGGTCCTCATCGATATCAGTCTCTACGTCGTCCTCAAAATGTTCGTCGCGGTAAATTGGAACAACGGCGGCGCGGTCCCCCTCTGGCTTTCCCTCGCGCTCTGTGTCTCCGTCGCCATAGGCCACCTGGCCGCCGCCGTCTACCTCCTGATTCAATTGGACACACCGGGGAAGGCGGGTTTCGCGGTGACCGCATTGACACTATCCGGCTTCGCGCCGGTCTCCCAATCGTTCCGCATGGTCGTCAACAGCATCGCCGTACACAGCGTCGACCAAATGTACGGTTGGCACTCCGAGGCCTCTGTCGCGACCTACGACATGAGTAAGGGGCGCCGCCTCGCGCTGGCCGGCCGCCATCACGACGCGATTCGCGAATACCGCAAATGTTTCGACCAGGACCCCTCGAACTCGGAAGCGCTGTTCGCCATCGCGGGCATTTACCTAAGCATGAACGACCTCGAATCCGCCATCCGAGGCTACCGCGACATCATTCATCGCTTCACCGAGGGAAGCGTCGAGTGGACCAACGCCGCCTATCAATTGGCCATGGTCTACGAACGAAACGTCGGTGACGTAGACATGGCAAAGGACCTCTTCCGTGAAGTCATCCGCCGCCGTCCGGAGTCCAACGTCGGCCGCCTCGCCGCCGACCGCCTCCGCGAAATGGCCGCCGCCTCGAACTAGCTATTCTTCGAGCGGCCGTCGCGTTACCGGCAGCCGAGGGCGGCTACCCCACATGCGCTTGGAGTATGGAAGGCCCTTCGGAGCGGTGGTATACGGTTCGCCCGGATCGTGTGGGGCAGCCGCCCCCGGCTGCCCCGCCCCCGTTGTGTTCGCCCATGCTATAGTGGATGGGCCAACTCTTAGGAGAAGAACGATGAACGTATCACGCAGACACTTCATGGGCGTTTCCGCCGCACTCGTCGCCGGTGCAATGGCCTCGGGCCGCGCGTTTGGCGCGAACAACCGCATCCGGGTTTGCGTTGCCGGGTGCAACGGACGCGGCGGCAGCCACATCGAAGGCTTCGGCGCGATCAAGGATTGCGAAATCGCCGCCCTTTGCGATCCCGACTCGAAGGTCCTCGAGCGCCGCTCCGCCGAAGTCCAGAAAAAATTCGGCTACACGCCAAAGACCTACCGCGACATTCGCGAGGCCCTCGCAGACGACTCGATAAACGCCGTCAGCATCGCCACGCCAAACCATTGGCACAGCCTCATGGCCATCTGGGCCGTCCAAGCCGGCAAAGACGTCTACGTCGAGAAACCGCTGAGCCACAACGTGTGGGAAGGCCGTCAACTGGCCGCGCTCGCGGACAAGTCCGAGCACATCGTCATGCACGGCACGCAGGGCCGTTCGAGCGCCCGCTGGATGCGCGACATCAAGCTCATCCACGACGGCTTCATCGGCAAGCTCCACCTCGCCAAAGGCTTCACCTACAAAACCGGCGGCCGCCGCGACCTCGGCAAACCCGCAAACTCGCCCGCGCCCGCTAATCTCGATTGGGGCATCTGGCAAGGTCCGGCGCAAGAGCGCGAATTCAACGCGAACTACGTCCATTACAACTGGCATTGGTTCTGGGAGTATGGCAACGGCGAAACCGGCAACCAAGGCGTCCATCAAATGGACCTCTGCGCCTGGGCCGTCAACCGCGGCCTCCCCGTAAAGGTGTTCAGCGCCGGCGGACGCTACCACTGGAACGACAACGCCGAAACCCCGAACACGCAAATGTCCACGTTCATCTACGACGACGGCACGATGATGGAATTCGAAATCCGGAACATCGGCTCCTACCGGGAAGAAGGCGGCCTCACCACGGGCAACACCTTCCATTGCGCCAACGGCTACTACGTCGAGGAGAAAGGTTTCTTCGACTATGAAGGCAAGCCCATCGCCGTGGACACCGAAATGCCGGAAACCAAGGGCAATTGGGAAAATTTTATCGAGGCCGTCCGCACGCGCGACAAACGCTGGATTCACGGCACGGCGCTTGAGGGCCACGTCTCGGCGGCGCACTGCCACCTCGCCAACACGGCGTACCGCCTCGGCCGCGCACTCACCTTCGACCCGAAGGCCGAACGCTTCACGGGCGACGACGAAGCCAACGCCTTCCTCAAGCGCAACTACCGAAAGGACTTCGAGGTGCCGTCGCTCGCGTAGGGTGGGTCATCACCGAGACCAGACTAAGGTTGCGGAAGTGATGCTACAATCGCGTCCATGATATTCGAATGGGACCCAGGGAAAGCTCGATCCAATTTACGAAAACACAGGGTCTCCTTCCAGGAAGCGATGACGGTATTGCGTGATCCGATGGCGGCGACAAACTTCGATCCAGACCATTCATTGGCCGAACAACGACTTGTCACGTTCGGTATATCGTCACGGGGACGTTTGCTTGTCGTGGCGCATACTGAGACCGATGATATGATCCGGATCATAAGTGCCCGCCTTGCGAGCAGAATGGAGCGCGGTATCTATGAAGAAGGGTAGCAAGGACATCAAAGACGAATTGCGCGCGGAATATTCGCGTTCGGATTTTCCGGGGCCGTTCGTGCGCGGGAAGTATGCGAGACGTATCAAGGAGTCGTCGAACGTTGTCGTGTTGCGCCCGAGAGTTGCGAAGGCGTTTCCGAACGAAGACGCGGTGAACGACGCGCTCGAGTCATTGTTGGAGCTTGCACAGAAGGCGACTGCACCGCCCGTGCGGCCTCGCAAGAAGGCCTCCGCCCGATAAGGCCGAACGGTCCGATGGGTGGGCCCGAGCGCATCGCCGAGCAATCGCCAGTCACTTCTGCGCTCGACCGACCCACTCCGCGTCGCCATACAACCCCGCCGCGGAAACATCAATCGGTTTGAAACCGAGCGCCGTAGCGGGCGATCCGGCCCTGAGCGAGAAATCTCCGTTACGCGGATCCGCGAACAGCGGATCCGCGATGGTCGAGTGCGCGTCGTGGCCCTTCGCGCGCCACTCCTCGAGACTCCTCCCTGAAAACGCGATCGCCGCGCCCGATTGATCCCAGTAACAATTGTTGTCCATCGTCCAGTTGTCGTTCTTCCACGTCGAACCGAGCAGTTGTCCGTTGTCGAACAAGACAATGTTCCGCTCGAACGTAAAACTCGTGTGCTCCTCCTCGCGCGAGCGCACCACCTGCGGCCCCGCCGAGTATGCAAACACGTTGTTTGCCACGCGGTTTTCCTTCCCGTAGTGCTGGTGAAAGCCGCCCGTCCGCGTCCGATACACGATGTTATTTTCGAGCACCACGTTCGAACTCCCCTCGTCCGTGTACAGGCCCCAACCGCCGTACAAGTCCGGATGTGAGTTCACGTCGTGCACGACGTTGCCCGACACCGTGGTCCCCGGCGCTATCCCGAGCAGGTACACGCCGCCCATGTCGTTCAGTTGCCCGAGGCCGATGTGGTGAATTCGGTTGTGGTCGATATGGTTGTCGTGCGCGCTGCTCTCCGCGTATCCCCACGACCACCCCACCGACACACCCGTGTAACGGAAATGCGAAATGTCGTTGTGCGTCACATCGTTGTACGAACTCCGCCCAATCCACACACCAACGGCCCCGCGAAAAATCCGCCCGCCCTCGTGGATGAAGTTGTTGTCGATGACGTTCCGTTCCGCCGCGTCGGCAGGCGTCGCCGGTGATCCGCCCTCGCCGATCCGCACCCCGCCCGCGCCGAGGTCATACAGCTCCGAATGCCGCAGCGCGTTGTCCTGGCACCCCGCGCGGAACCAAAGCGCGTAGTTTCCTGTGTGACCAATGAAGCAGTGGTCGAACACGCAGTGCCGCGCGCCAACCGCCTGCACCGCCGCGTCCACACTGAACGCCGCCTGCGCGTCGCTGTGTCCCTGCGGCGCAATCGGAAACTCCGTATAGCGAAACTCGATTCCTTCAAAGCGCAAATGTTCGACGTATTTCCCGCCCGCAATGTCGCCCTCAAGCGTGATCAATTGCCTCGCCACCGGCGCAACGATCTCGGCATCCGAAATCTTCTCGCCCGGAAAAGGCATATACGAAATGCGTCCCGCCGCCGAATCCAAATACCACTCGCCCGGACTATCCAGCGCCTCGCGCACGCGCTCCACGAAGTACCGCTGGTTCGCCTGCCAATTCCCGAACGCCCACGCCGCCGGCCCCGTGAACTCTGCGATTCCATTCGCGCGATCCAGATTCTTGACGCGCAACTCCGAAGTCTCCCACGAATGGAACACGACAAAGATGGCGTCCTCGATCGATGCGAACCGATCGAGGTCCTCGGCGCGATAACGAAACGACGTATTGCTTTTGTCCGGCTTGCCCGTGTCCGCGTTCGGCGTCTCAACAGGCCCCGCCGTGAAAAAGTGGTCCGAGTCCGGAGGGTTGTCGCCCCAAGGGTTAGCCTCGTTGGGTGTCCGCGCGGGCGTACGCCGTTCCCCATTCACCCAGAGCGCGCCGAAGATCCAGGCCCCGTTCTTGGCCTCGGGAACATCTGCGATCCAAACACCGTTTTCCTCACGCCAACCCGTGATCACCTTGCCGCCATGAATCACCGGCCGCGCGCCCGGCGCCGCACGGAACAGAATCGGCCCCTCCCCCGTGCCCGAATCCTCCGGAAGAAACCGTACCGCTTCACGGACGAAATACGCCCCGTCCGCCAGTTCGACTACCGCGCCTTCAGGCAACCCGCCAGCCGCGCGCAACCGGCGCAATCGATCTCGCGCGCCCGCCAAATCCGCCAGCGGCCCATCCGCGCGATCGGGCAGCGCGCCTTGCTTCGTCCCGGACCACCCATTATTTCCACTCGGACTGATGTATAGCCGCAAGGGTTCAGCAACAGCGGAGACGTGCGCGACAAGGAGCCACGCGAGCAGACACACGCACGGTCTCCGCCGGGCAATCCTGTTTCTAACGGACACTATCGCCTCCTCTCGGCAGTCAATACCGCCAACCCTCGCTACCTCAGGAGTGAGCGAGCAGATCGAGTCGATGGTAGTGGTTAGCAGCGCCCTGGTCAACGGCGCGAAATCGTTGCCGATTGCTATACTGAGCATTCTTCGGAAAGACAGGCTCGTCGATCCGCGCTACAGCCGCCGCGCCGGGAACATTTTATCCCAACACCTTCGGCGTACCGCGAATGCGATCGTGATAGGAAAGGCGATATTCATGCAACTCACGCAAGAGCACGAAGAAATTCGGCGGAGCCTCAAGAAATTCATCGAGAGCGAAATCAATCCTTACGTCGATGAATGGGAAGAAGCCGAAATCTTCCCGGCGCACGAAGTCTTCAAGAAACTCGGCAACCTCGGCATGCTCGGCATCACGAAGCCGGTGGAGTACGGCGGTCTCGGCCTCGACTACTCGTATCAAGCAGTGATGGACGAGACGCTCGGCTATTGCAAATGCGGCG
>CAYXRK010000154.1:0-11981 GCA_964467615.1 uncultured Nitrospirales bacterium
TTGCGAATATTTCGCCTTGCGTAGTTCGGAATGCCCGGGCGGTAGGCCCCTCACCCGTTCGCCCTGAGGGTGTAGAAGGGTGGACGGGTGAGGGGCCGTCGACACGCCATATCGCCTCGATTTGGTTGCGGCTATGCCGCGCTGTATTCTTTGGGTGTATCGTAGTATGAGGCAATTTGAGAGGCCAGGGCCGCTCTGGAGAGCGGCCCTGGCCCTCGGTCTGGAGGGGTAGACGTCGAGATGGAGCGCGATGTTGTTGTTCAATTTGTCTTCGGGACGAGACGGATTACTTTGCGCTGTTTCGTGATCGAAGGGTACGGGAACCGCCATTATTGATATAGTGCTGGCCACATAGTCACACGGCGAGGGTCGGGCCATGGGCGTAAATGCGCGGCTGGTCGGGATCGTCATTTTCTTCGCGGCGTTAGGCGGTGCGCTGTGGTGGATGCTGGGCGAGAGAGAGGCGGACGCGCCGTCGATTGATTCGGCGCAGAGCGTCGCAAAGCGCAAAGCGGCACCTGAACCCGTAATCGAATCTACGGCGCCGGCCCCCGAACCTGACGCGCCCGTCAAGCCCCGGCCGACGGCTGCGCGCAAGGCTTCAACCCCCGAACCGAAGGAGGAAGACAAGCCGCGGACCGGCGATGGTGAGATTGTCGTCAGCGTCGTCACCGAACAGGGCCAAACGGTCGCGGGCGCTACGATCCTTCTTGAACTTGTGGATTGGGATCCCCACGAAGAGCCTGGCGAGGACCTCCTGCGGTTCGAGACCGTCTCCGGCGCGGACGGGACCTACACGTTCGCCGAGTTGCCCGACGGCGACTACGCGGCGCGCGCGTGGACGGCGACAGCCGGACAGAGCGACACGGCGTATTTGGGAGACAATCAAAAGAAGGCGAGCGTGACCCTCGAACTCTGGGACGGCGCGCCGACCTCGGGGCTCGTAGTCAACAACAGCGGCGAGCCGATAGCGAACGCTGTAGTCCATGTCTACGAGACGGACCGTTTCCCCGGCCAGATACTCGCGACGACGCGCTCGACCTCCGCGCGCGCGTATACGAATGAGCGCGGCGAGTTTCGATTCCCGATCTTGTGGACAGGCGATTGGCGGCTCTATGCCAAGGCCGATGGTTACGCGTCCGCGATTACCGAGACCATCAAGGGCGGCGACACCAACGTCCGGATTGTGCTGGGCAAGGGCGCGAGCGTTTCAGGGAAAGTCATCGATGAGTTGACCAAGGGCGGCCTGCCGAACATCGAAGTGAAGCTGGCGTCAGACTTTCCGCGCGACAATTTCTCGGCGAAGTCCGATATCGATGGCGCGTTCGTCATCACTACCGTGCGCGAAGGAAAGTACAAACTCACCGTCGTGGATGAAGACCTGGTCCCCACAGGAGACGCGCCCGAATTGCAACTGCGCGATGGCCAAGATGAGAAGGGCGTCGATGTATTCGTGACTCCAGGCGCGATCGTGACTGGCCGCGTATATGACAAGACCACCGGCGAGGGATACGCGAAGGCCAAGCTGGGCGCCTCCAACCGGTCCGGAACGGGCGAATCCCGACACGAGATTGCTACGGACTCGGATGGGCGCTACGAGATTCGCGGCCTCGCGAAGGGTGCGTACGAAATCCAACTTGGCGAGATTCCCCACTATACGAGCAGAGATCGTTACAACCAGGCCAAACAAATCGGAGTCGAGCCTGGCAAGACGTATGACGGCATCGATTTTGTCCTCAATCGAGGGTTGACTCTCACAGGCCGAGTTGTGGACGACAAGGGAGAACCCGTCGTCAAAGCCCGCGTGACCGCCCAGTCTACTCAAGGCGGAACGTACTCGAACGCTGAAGCCGATGACAATGGCGCATTCGAACTTACCGGGTTCCTGGCCGCCCAGGAAGTCATGATCTCCGCGCAGAAGGATGGCCTATCCGCCAGGAAGGTGGAAAATATCAAGCTTGCCTCCGAGAGCGTCGCCGACATTTCAATCGTGATGATCGGTGAGGCGACTATCGAAGGCATCGTTGTCGATCCTTCCGGAAAACCAGTCGTCGGCGCAGGCGTCCACGCTCGCCCGGGAAACGATTGGAACCGCTCCGCTTCGGCCGCTTCCGCTGGCGGGGGCTCATTCAAACTCGGCGGGCTTTCCAAAGCTACGTATGCCATCATGCTGACGCGCGACGAAAATAGCGGGTGGAGCGACAACAACCGCGTAAACGAGATTTCGATCGAAGACGGCCAGCACGTCACGGGTCTGCGTCTTGTTCTGGAAGCGACCGGATCCTTCGAGATTCGGGGACGCGCCACCAACCGCAAAGGCGAAGGCATCGCCGGTGTTTCGATAAATAGCTGGTCGGTGGGCACGCGAACACAGGGTCAGACAGGCGGGGACGGGAACTATGTTCTTCGAAATGTGCCTGCCGGGCAGTTAAACATACAGGCTCAACATAGTAAATACTCATCGACAAACTTCACGGCAAACGCCGGCGACACCGAGGCCGATTTCGTCATGGAAGGACGAGGCACAATCGAAGGCCGGGTCATCGACGCAAACAGCGGACGCCCTATCACTCAGTTCGAGATCCTGGTCCACAAAGGTGGGCTGGAACAATACAACGCATATATGGATCGCGAATATCGCTTGACGAGCGATCCCGAAGGAGTTTTTACCTGGGAGAACGCCGAGTCGGGGCCGAATACCCTGTGGTCAAAGGCGAGCGGATATGCAAAGGCCCATGCCGCGGTGAACGTCGCTCCCGAAGGGACTGTCCCGGACGTCGTTCTCCGTTTATTTCCCGGGGTCACGGTCGAGGGCACGGTCACCAATTCCGCCGGCGCTCTTGTGGCTGGCGCGCGATTGTTCGATGGTCCCGTCCCCGAACAATGGCGGCGTGACCAGCAAAATTTCGGCGTTACCGACGCCGAAGGTCATTTCACGCTCGAGAGCATATCGCCGGAAACGACGGAAATCTCGGCCTACCATCCCGAGTACGCCCCAGGCTCGGCCAATGTCTCATTAAGCCCGAGCGCCACAAACCACGTCGACATCGTCTTGCCCACCGGCGCTGCGGTTGCTGGGACGATCCGGGTAGGTGGCCAGCCCTTCGAGGGAGCGTGGGCAAATGCGATACCGTTAGGCGGGCGCAATGCGCAGGCGGCAGGGCAAAGCGATAGCAGCGGTGTCTATTCAGTCAAAGGTCTGCTGCCCGGAGTGACGACCGTCTCCGTCCACCTTCCAAATGAGGATAGGAACAGGGCCGGTCGGAGCAAATCGAAGACAGTCGAGTTGCAGGACGCAATGACGACCACGGTCGATTTTGATTTTGCCACGGGAGGAGGGACGATTGAAGGTTATCTTACATTCGGCGGAGAGCCTGTCAGCAGCGGCGGGATTTCGGGTTCCGGCGGAGATGATGCTTCCGGTCGCGAGTCCGTCTACGCTCAAGTTCAAGAGAGAGGCTACTATCGAATCGATAGTATTGCTTCCGGTGAGGTTGTATTGATGATCGGAGCCCAAGTCGGCAGCCAACAGATGTCCCGGCGATCTATCGTAACCGTGGCCGAAGGGCAGGTCACGCGCCACGACGTCGATTTCAACACCGGAGGACGCATTCGAGGAGCCGTGCAGGGGATTCCGCAAGGTTGGAATTCGAGCATCGCAATAGTGACGGGAGATGCCTCGCCCGACGTGCTCTTCAGCGGAGATCAAGCAGCCGCCCAGCGTTTCCGTGACTGTTGTGTCGTCGGATGGGTGGCGATACAGCCCGACGGTTCCTTTTCGACCGCGGGAATAGAACCAGGCGACTATACGCTCGTGGTGAGGGCCTTCGATCCACAACGAGCCACAACTACACAATCGATGCTTGAGAACTCGCGTAACGCCACCGGGACCATCACTATCCGCGAAGGACAAGAAGCCACCATCGATCTGCGGCTAGAATGATCCCCTGAACGCCAAGTAGGCCACATCCGCTGGATGTGGCCACGCAAATATACAGTTGGCCCAAGTTGCACTTCGGGGCTCGGATGATGAAACTTGACACAACTTGTCTAGTGGCGTAACATCAGATTGATGGATGTCGTCCTGGGCCGGTGACCTGCGTTAGGCGGGTTTGTTGTGGAAAATACAATTCCACCCGCTACAGAGAATTCTGCGCGAAGCATCTACATATCTACCTAATCCTCTATTGTGATCTCTGCGATCTTTTGCGGCGATTCGTTGTTTCTTAGGAGCGAGCAGGCGCAGCGAGACTTCGATGAGCTTCCGCTGAGCATGAAGAAGCGCGTGCTGGGTGTGTTCATCCGCCTCGGTGATTGGCCGAATGTGAGCGGCGCGAAGTGGCTTACCGGCGACTGGCAGGGCTTCGCGCGTGTTCGCACTGGTGATTGGCGGGTGATCGTGCGGCCTGAACGCGAGCGGATTGTCGTGGCGCGGATCGCCCACCGGCGCGAGGTCTACGAATGTGGAGAAGGATCAATGCCCAAACTAATGACGCTGGACAATGAGACGTTTGTTCTGCTTCCCAAGCAAGAGTATCAGGACCTTGTCGCGCGGGCGCACGGGGCGGTGTTGCCGGAGTATCCGCCGGCCGACAGGAAGGGCCGGCGGCCCGCAATCGCGTTCGGCGTGGCCTCGATAGCGCGGGACATCATCACGCGCCGGCTCGCGGCGGGGTGGACGCAAGACAAGCTGGCCAAGACGGCCGGCGTGCGGGTCGAGACCATCAGCCGTATCGAGGGCGCGAAGCATTCTCCGCAACAGGCCACCATCGAGAGAATCGAGCGCGCTCTGGCCAAGGCGGGCGAATAATTCGACCGATCGGGAGAGCAGACGCGGGGAGAGAGTGTGCGCATTCTTATGCCGACGGCGGATTGGCCGCCGATCGAGGGGGGCATCAGCACGGTCGCATATGAGACCGCGCGCGAACTCGCGGCGATGGGCCACGAGGTGACAGTGGTCGCGCCGTACTTCCCGGACATGCGCCCGCGGGATACCGCGGAGCCCGTGCGCGTGCTCCGGTTTCACGGTTACGGCGCGGGCTGGTTCCGCGTTGCGCCGATGCTGGTGAAGACGTGGCCGCTGATCAAGGACACCGACTTGGTCCTCGCGATCAACGCGTCGCACGGCGGCCTCATCGCGTGGCTGGCGCGGGGGTTTCACAAGAAGCCCTACGTGACCTTCGCCTACGCCTACGAATTCATGCGCTTTCGCCGCACCCCGGTGTTCCGCGAATTGCTGCGCGACATCTACGAGGACTCCGCGTTTGTGTGCGCGATCAGCGCGTTCACCGCGAAGAACCTTGAAGAATTTGGCGTACGCCCGGAGTTGATCGAGCTCAACCGGCCCGGCGCGCCCCTTGCAGCGAAAGTCGGCGAGGAGGAGGTCACATCGATCCGACAACGGTTGTTGCTCGGCGACGGCCCGATACTGCTTTCGGCCGGCCGGCTCGTTCCGCGAAAGGGCCACGTCACCATCGTCGAAGCCCTTCCCGCGGTCCTCGAATCCTTTCCGAACGCCGTCGTCGTCATGGCCGGTCGCGGCCCTGCGGTATCCGATGCGTCGCGCCGTGCGGCGGAACTGGGCGTGCGCGATAGCATTCGCATGCCCGGCTACGTTTCCGACACCGATCTCGCGGCGCTCTACACGCTGTGCGACGTATTCGTTCTTCCGGCGGGCGCGGACGACCGAGGCCAGGTCGAGGGCTTCGGCCTCGTGTTTCTCGAAGCGAACGCCTACGGCAAGCCGGTCATCGGAGGCCGTTCCGGTGGAACGCCCGACGCCGTCCTTGACGGCGTGACGGGCCTGCTCATTGAACCGAACGACCCCGTTGCCCTGGCCGGGGCCGTCCTGCGCTTGCTCAACAACCCGGCAGAATCGCGCCGCCTCGGCGAACGCGGCAGAGAACGCGCGCGCACGGAGTTTACGTGGCGGCGCTTCTGCGAATCGTTAACAACACGGTTCAAGATGCTTCCCACGTCCTAGTGTCCTGAACGAGAAACTCTTTGGATATGTTCGTCGTCATCGTCATCGAGTACTTCACGATGGTTACTCGGCCGGAATTATTCAACGAATTTCAAACTCAGGACCCTAGTGCAGTGATTCATAATTTCGCCAGCTTTTGATAAACATTACCGCCGATGTCAGTTCGCGGTCGTCCGTGCCCCGCCCTGTTCACCCCGATCCATTCGCCGCCCCGACGCCCACGCCCCGCCTATCCCCACCGCCACCGCGCCCACCAACCACCCAAACCACCCCGTCGCTGGCATCGGCTCTCCGATTTTTTCCGCGGTCGTCGCGGCCTCCACGAAATCAGTAAGTTCCCCCCCGCGCGACTTCACCCTTACGTACTCCGCGTAGTTCGACACTTCATCCCCGTCGTAATCGCCCTGCCCCGTGAATGGCTCGTCCGCCGATTTCGGCGCGAACACAATCGACGTCGTCTCCGAAATCGACAACGCCTCCGCCCACACCCGCCGCATCTCAAGGCCGCTGATTAGCGCCCCTGACAACACGTGCCGGACATCCTCCATTGTTTCCTTGAAACCCGCCTCTCCGCGAAGGGACTGCATGCGCAAAAGGTACCTTGCCAGCGCCGATCCGTGATGCGGACTGTACCGCTCGCCCAGCGCATGCGCGGTCAGCGCCAACCCATACCGATCCGGCAATTGGTCCTTGTCCACGTCCGCCTTAAGGTAGTTCAGTCCTTCGGGTGCATAGAGATGCGGCCCTTCCGTCTCGAAAAGTTTTAGGAAATCCCATGCGCTTGGGCGGTCCTCCGGATCATTCGGGTCCGTCCCCACCGCCTCCTCCTGCTCATCCGGAAATCCATCACCGTCGGCGTCCGCGATAATTACAAACGGCAACGAAGGCCCCTCGCCCGCCGCGGGATCGCCGCTCGCATTGACCGCCGTCCCTTCGGCGATCGATATTCCCGCCGCGCCCGAGCCCGCGATGTTCTCGACCGCAATCGTCCGCACGTTGCCCTCGGCCATCACTTCGATCGCCCCGCTCACGTCTCCATTCAGGACGACCAACGAAATGTCCGCCGCCGTTAACGTAATCGCCGCCGCGCCAACGTACGTCACCTGATACGCCACCGGGCCTGCAATCGTCACCTCCGGCGAAGGCCCTGAGAGCGTCAACGTGGGCGGTGGATCGTGCGGCCCAACCACGTCGCCGTCCGCCACCACCACCATCCGTGACGCTGACGCCGCGTTCCCCGCCGCATCCGACACGGAATACGTCAGCGTGTAGGGGCCCTTTTTGCTCGTATCGACCGCGCCGTTTACCACAATAACGCTCGTCAAATCTCCGTCCACCGCGTCCACGGCCGTCGCCCCGGGGTCAACGAACGACGCATGCATCTTCACGATCATCTGCGCGTCGCCGAGCAACGTAATCACCGGCGGCGTCGTATCGATTGCAGTCGCGGCCACCGTCACCGTCCGCGTCGCCGACGCCGCGTTCCCCGCCGCGTCCGACACGCTGTAGCTCAACGTATAGGCGCCCGCGGCGTTCGTATTGACCGCGCCGCTAACGACGATCGCGCTCGTCAGATCACCATCGATCTCATCGACTGCCGTCGCGCCCGGATCCACAAATTGCGAATGCTGCGGCGTCTGCAATAGCGCCCCGCCAATCAAGGTAAGCAACGGCGGCGTCCTGTCCGCCACAATCACCGCGCGTACGACCGGCGTTGCCGCATTGCCCGCGCTGTCCGACACCGAATACGTCAAGGCATATTCGCCCAGCGCGCCCGTATTCACTGCGCCTGTCACCACTACTCGCGCCGTCACGTCGCCGTCAACATTGTCTGTCGCGGTAAAACCCGGCTCCACAAACGGCGCGCCGTGCGCGGTCGTGTATGGATTTCCCCCAAGCAGCGTGATAGCTGGCGGCATCTGCGGCAAGACGTGCACAGTCCGCGACGCATTCGCCTCGTTTCCGCTCGAATCCGCAATCGAATACGCCACCTGATACGTCGCCGGAATCGCCGTACTAACCGGGTTCGTCGTCACAATCGCGCCCGTCAGATCGCCGTCAACGTTGTCCTGCGCCGTCGCCCCCGCGTCCACATACGCCGTGAATTGTTCAATCGTCACCGGATTCGCGCCCAGCACCGTCAACACCGGCGCAGCCGAATCCAACACATTCACCGTCCGCGACACCACCGCCGCCGCGTTTCCCGCCGAATCGCTCACGCTAAACGTAATCGTGTAACTCCCCAGCGCGTCCGCGTTCACCGGATTGCTCGTCACAATGTTCGCGCTAATGTCTCCGTCCACGTTGTCCAACGCCGTCGCGCCTGCATCCTGATACGGCGTATGCACCTCATGCTCGATCACCACCTCGCCCAACAGAGTGATCACCGGCGGCGCGCTCGGCAGCACGTTCACCGTCCGCTCCGCATGCGCCGAATTGCCAGACGAATCGCTCACGTCGTACGTCACCGTGTACGTCGCCGGCGTGGCCGTGCTCACCAGATTGTTCACCACCATGCTCGCCGAAATGTCGCCATCCGCGTTGTCCGTCGCCGCCGCGCCCGGATCGATGTAGGCCATTCCCTGCTCGATCGCCAGTGGGTTCGCCCCAATCACCGTAATCACCGGCGGCGTCACGTCAATTTCCGGCAACGGATACGCCCAAAGCTCCGCGCCCGACACCCCATCATCCGCCGTGAAAAACAGCGTGTTCCCAACCTGCGCCAAATTCGCCGCCCCAGACCACTGCACCCCCGGATTGATGTCCAACAACACCGTTGTCCCCGCGCCCGAATTGTTGCTCACCCAAAGCTCCTGCCCCACCGTGTTGTCCGTCGCCTGGAAATACAGCAGCCCGTTCGCCTCGGTGAGATACCGCGGCCCGCTCGTCCCCGGCGAACGAATGTCCAGCACCAGCCGCGTCCCCGCCCCCGTCCCGTCCGACCACCACAACTCCCGCCCGTGCGCGCCGTCATCCGCCGAAAAATACAAACCCCCGCCCACCGTCGTCATGTCCTGCGGAAAACTCCCGAACGCCCCCGCCACGATGTCCGCCACCCGCACCGTCCCCGCCGCCGTCCCGTCCGATTTCCACAACTCCCGCCCAGTCGCTCCGTCATCCGCCGAAAAATACAACGTGTTTCCGATCGCCGCCAGCGCCATCGGAAACGAATTCCCCGTTGTCCGAATGTCCTTCACCAACACCGTGCCAGCCGCCGTCCCGTCCGTCCGCCACAACTCCTGCCCATGCCCCGGCTCGACCGCGCTGAAAAATAGAAATCCTCCGGCCACCGTCAAATACTGCGGACTCGAATGCCCGTTCACCCAAATGTCCGTCACCAGCGCCGTACCCGCATCCGTCCCGTCCGTCTTCCACAACTCCTGCCCCGTCGCCTCCTCGTTCGCGCTGAAGTAAACCATCCCATTGAATATCGTGAGCTCACTCGGAAACGCGCCACCGGCCCCGTTCACGTCCTTCACCAGCACGGTCCCCGCTTCGGTCCCGTCGCTCTTCCACAACTCACGCCCCTTAACGCCATTGTCCGCGCTGAAATAGACGACGCCCCCCACCGCGCTCAATTCCGAAGGCGACGAACTTCCCTCAATCTGAACGTCGCGCACCAACACGGTCCCCGCCTCGGTCCCGTCCGTGCGCCAAAGCTCCCGCCCGTTCACCCCGTCATCCGCCGCGAAATACAGAATTCCCCCGGCGGCAGCAAAATCACTCGGCGCGGAATCCCCCTCCGGATTGATGTCCTTCACCGGCGCAGTCGCCGCACCGTCGGACTTCCACAACTCCGCCCCGGACTGCCCATCGTTCGCCGCGAAATACACCGCGCCCCCGAACGCAAACGGACTCGATATCCCCGCGCCCCCGCTAGGGTTAATCTCCCCCACCAAATGCGGCGGTTCCTGCGCCGCGATCAGCCCGGCCCAAAGCGCGACGGCCCCAAAAAACATAAATGGACGGACGCACCTCGCCCGCCCCGTGGCGCGCGAATCCATGCGACCCGTCCCTCGGCCATCCTTGGCCATCCACGGAGAGTATTAAACCCTCCATACGAATACTATCGGCATCCCCAAAAAATGCCTTGAGCGCCCCGTCATCGCCTGCCCCTCCGAAAGCGAGGGTCTTCGTCATTCGTCATCCTGCTCGTGCTCCTGCTGCTTAGAAAATACGCTGGCCAGTGTTCACCCACCGATTAGCTCAAGACCCCCTTTCCCGTTCGCCCTGAGGGTGTCGAAGGGTGAGCGGGAAAGGGGGTCTTGAGCGGTCCTCTCGCCGGAAGCCGCATCAGTTTTCATCCTTTCCAGGTGAAGGCCCGCCTTCATGAACACTCGTGCTCGTACTCGGCGGCCTACTCGTCAATATCGTATGATGCAGACGTAGGGACGCCACATATGACCCACACTCCATCGATCCACATCGCCATCGCCCTCACCCTGATCACTGCCATCGCCTCGGCCGCGAAACCCAACGTCATCCTTATCATCACCGACGACCAAGGCTACGGCGACCTCGGCGCGACGGGCAACCCCATAGTCCGCACGCCCAACATCGACGCCTTCTTCGCCGAGTCCGCCGTCTTCAGCCGCTTCTATGTCAGCCCCGTCTGCGCCCCCACCCGCGCCAGCCTCATGACCGGCCGCTACAACTACCGCACCGGCGTCACCGACACCTTCCTTGGCCGCGCGATGATGGACCCGAAGGAAATCACCATCGCCGAAATGCTGCGCGACGCGGGATACGCCACCGGCATCTTCGGCAAATGGCACCTAGGCGACGACTACCCCCTCCGCCCGATGGATCAAGGCTTCGCCGTCTCGCTCGTCCACAAAGGCGGCGGCATCAACCAACCCTCCGACCCACCCGAAGGTTCGAACTACACCGACCCCGTCGTCTACCGCAACGGCCACGAAGAACGTGCGAAGGGCTACTGCTCAAACGTCTGGACCGACGGCGCAATCGAGTTCATCGAGGCAAACAGCGCCGCGCCGTTCTTCTGCTACCTCTCCTTCAACGCCCCGCACAGCCCCTTCAACGTCCCCGACTAATATGCCGCCCCCTACCGCAAACTCCACATGAAAGTCGCCGACTTCCCCAGCCCCGGCAACCCTATCGACCCCAGCTTCAACGCCGAAATAATGTCGCGCGTCTACGGCATGATCACCAACATCGACGACAACATCGGCAGGCTGCTCAAGAAACTCGACGAACTCAACCTCCGCGAAAACACCATCGTCATTTTCATGACCGACAACGGCCCCGCCACCCCGCGCTTCAACGCCGGCCTCCGCGGCATCAAGGGCTCGACCTTCGAAGGCGGCATCCGCGCGCCCTTCGCGCTCCGTTGGCCGGCCAAAATCAAAGGGCCAACGCGCGGCGGCGTCATCGCCGCGCACATCGACGTAGCGCCAACCCTGTTAGACGCTTGCGGCGTCTCGGTCCCGGCGGACATAAAATTCGACGGCCAAAGCCTGATGCCATCGCTCGACATGTTCACCAGCGCCATCTGGCTCGACCGCACGCTCTACTTCCAATGGCATCGCGGCGACGCGCCGGAAATGTATCGCGCGTTCTCCGCAATCGGCCGGCAATACAAAATCGTCCAGGCCGAAGGGAGCGACGGCAACACGAAAATCGACCCGAACAAAATCATGCTGTTCGATCTCACCACCGATCCCTTCGAGCAACACGACCTAGCCACCGAAAAGCCGGACGTAGTCGCCGCCATGCGCCTCGGCTACGAACAATGGCTCGCCGATGTCTCCGCCACCCGCGGCTACGACCCCGTCCGCATCATCATCGGCACCGAACACGAGGATCCCGTCACCCTCACGAGACAAGACTGGCGCGGCCCCAAAGCCGGATGGGGCGCCGACTCCCAAGGCTACTGGGAAGTCGAATTCGCAACCGAAGGCCCCTACGAAATCACCCTCCACTTCCCCGCCAAAGCCGCCGCCCCTTCGTCCACCAAGTCCACTCCGTCCACCACCCC
>CAYXRK010000155.1:0-11802 GCA_964467615.1 uncultured Nitrospirales bacterium
CATTAAAAAGGACTCGCAATCTCCGGAGGAAAGGTTCCTGCAACATCTTAAACAGGCCGAAAGCACTGTACAAAACTGGCCAAAGTGGAAGCACCAAGTAATCCGCCAGAAGATCTCACCTAAGGCTGAGAGTGACGCGCGTTCGGCGTGAATTCTCTAGAAACACACGAGAAGTCGATGGACTGCGTTATGACTACTTTAGTTTCGCCAGCGACTCGATGGCCTCGCGAAATTGGGCGACCAGTTCCGGATACTCCCCCAGGGCGGCCTTCCCTTCGGGTCTGAGGGCGTAGAGTGCGGGTCCCAGGCGTTCGAACCAGCCGTACATGTCGGTGTAGAGAATCGACTGGGTCTTTGGCCCTGTGTTCATCGCGCGAAGTTGTCGAGGGGTCGCGGCGCCATGGACGTCGAGACACGTCGCGATGTGGATGGCGTTCTCACGGTACGAGGTGAGGAGTTTGCGGCGGGTGCTGCCCCCACGGTTGTGGTCGGTGGAGCGCCCGGCAATCTCGCGTATGACGGCTGTGCGCGCCCGGTGGTTTTTGCGCCGCGGAGTGGCTATCGGGTGGAACACGACCTCAACGCGGGGCACTTTCTCCGCGAACGACACGAGAATCAGGCCGAGTTCGAGTCTGCGGAGAATCCTCTTGATGTCTTTCCAGCGGCTAGTGCGGCCCATATTGTCCGGACGCGGAAAGGCGACGTATACGGACTCGGACAGATTCTGGCGTTGGACAGCCTGGTAAAGAAGCTCCAAGCTGAAGCGGAGCTTGAGTTCGATAAGGATCAACTCGTCGCTTTTGGTCGCGGTGATGTCGCAGTCGCGCACCTCGCCGCGGACGGTGTATCCCTGCGCAACGAGAAAGTCTCGAATCGGCCCGTAGAGGTCCGTTTCGAGAAGCTGCGGCTTCTTCGTTCTCGCGTTCTTCATGGCCACGATATCGTTTTGGGCCCGATGGACGAATCCAGCATAGTTGACCGCTCACAGTCCGGCCTCTTCTATCACGAGGTTCGAAGTGGAGACAAACCCGCCTTCATGATCTTCGCGTCTTGTCAATACGAGAGACCCTTAAAACAAGTTGCCCGCGAACGGGCAAAGATTGGAGTTCGTTCTCGTTCCCAAGTTGCACTTGGGAACGCACTTGCTCGCGAAGCTGCGCTTCGCAGCCTCGAAGCCAGACGACTCCACCCCCGCCAACTCCCCACGTAAACATCGATTCCAGCCCCTAAAACCGGCCCTTTTTCAAAAAAATAGGTCAACAGACTTGGACTATATATATGGGGAGAGTTGTGTCGGGACCTTCGGGCCCGACGCTCTCATCGCGTCACGACGGCTGACGTCAAAGCGCGCACCCAAGATAGGAGTTTTCGACGACTTTGCGCGAGTTCGGACGGCCAATTCACGCACTTGAACGGAGTTTGACCGCCCAAAATCGGACTAAAAAGGAGCATCAACCAATGCTAAGTCTAACCATACCAACGGTCGGCCCACCGAAAAATGCCTCTCCCGCTCCCACTCTCGTCGTAAAAGGATTTTCACGTAAAAGGATTTTTACGGGCGTGCTCCGGAGCGAGCTGTCGTCGAATAATAATTACTTGACACACGCTGCAATTTTGCTCACCAAAAACTCGAAAATGCGGAGAGGGTTGTTTCTCCACGGCGGTTTTTCGCCAAAAACGACCGGTTCATTTCCATTTTGGAACAGTATTGAGAGTGAGCGTACGGGCCCGTCTCCGGTCGCGGCGATCGCGGCGCGCTGGGCCGCGCCAGCCTCGTCGAGGCAGGCGCTACTTGATTGGCGTCGTTCGGGATTCGGACGCGCTGCGCGAAATGTCCGGGATCGAGTGCCGGCTATTGGCCCTTAAAGTAGGCGTGCACGGCCTCGATTACGCGCGACTGATCGGATTGCGCGAGCCCAGGGTTGAGCGGCAGCGACACGACTTCGGCGCAGGCGCGCTCGGCGTTGGGGAACGCGCCTTTCGCGTAGCCCAATCTCGCATATGCCGGTTGTAGATGCACCGGCACGGGATAGTGGATTTGCGTCTGCACGCCTTCGCGCTCGAGATGCGCGCGGAATGCATCGCGGTCCGGCGTCCGCACGACGTACAGGTGATACGCGTGCCGCGCGAACGGCGCTTCGACCGGCAAGGTCAGCGGAGTGTCCGCGAGCGCGGACGCATACCGGTGGGCCTGTTCGCGCCGCGCGGCGTTCGACTCGTCGAGATGCACGAGCAACACGCGCAGGACCGCCGCCTGGATTTCGTCCAGCCGGCTATTCACGCCCTCGCTGACGCTCGTGTAGCGATCGCGTTGGCCGTAGTTTCGCAATTCGCGCACGCGGCCCATGGCGGCCTCGTCGCGCGTCACCACCGCGCCCGCATCGCCCAGCGCGCCAAGGTTCTTCGAGGGATAGAAACTGAATGCCGCGGCCGCGCCGAGCGTCCCGCATGGCCGGTCCTTGTACGTTGCGCCATGGGCCTGCGCACAGTCTTCCATAATGACGATGTCCCGTCCCGCAATCACGTCCTGGATGGCGTCTACGTCGCAGGGATGGCCGTACAAATGCACCGGCACAATCGCCTTCGTCCGCGCGGTCAACGCACGCCGAATCGACGCCGGATCGATCGCATAGGTCTCGAGCTCGATATCGGCCAGCACCGGCTGCGCTCCGCTCGCGGTAATGCCCGCGATCGTCGGCACGCAGGTGTTCGCCGGAGCGATGACTTCATCGCCCGGCCCGACGCCGAGCGCCCGGAGCGCAATCTCGATCGCGTCGGTCCCGGACGCAACGCCGGCAACGTGCGATACGCCCAAACTCGCCGCGAATTCGTGTTCGAAGGCTTCGAGTTCCTCGCCGAGGATGTACCACCCGCGCTCGAGGACGCGATCAATCGCCTTCTTGATTTCCGGGAGCCGGTTCTCGTGCAGGCGGCGAAGGTCGAGATAAGGGACCATGTTGAATCGATTTCTCCCGGAATGAACGCAGTAGCACCTCGCGAATCCACAAGCCGGTCAACTGCCAGCCCACGCGCGCAATGCGCCCGAACCTAAAGAATTGAGATTTCCCGTGTTGCCGTTCGTGGTGGTGGACGCCCACCTCGGCGATGCGAAATCCCGCGCGCTCGATTTTCGTCATCATCTCGGCGCAGATGACCCCCGAGTCGCTCACAAGCTCGACCGTGTCGAAAATGTTGCGGCGCAACAGCCGGAAGTCGCAATCCACGTCACAAATCTTCAGTCCGAACGCGATTTTCACGACCCAATGGTAGATGCGCCCGATGATGATTCGGTGCAGGGGATCGTTCCGCTGGATCTTGAATCCCTGGACGACGTCCACATCAGGCGCCGCCTTCTCGACGAGCAACGCCAATTCACGCACGTCATATTGCGCGTCGCCATCGGTGTAGAAAATCCATTCCCGCGTGGCGGCGGCGAACCCCGCGCGCAGCGCTCCGCCGTACCCGCGGTTCTTCTCGTGATACACGACCTTGACCAACGGGAAGCGTTTCTCGATTGTCCTCAGCACGTCCAACGTCTTCTCGCGGCTGCCGTCGTCGATGATGGTGAGGTCGTAGTCCAGGCCCAATCGCTCGGCGGTCTCGAGCGTCAGCAGCACCATGCTGCCCATCGTGCCCCAATCGTTGTAGCACGGATAGAAAATGGATACGGAAGGCCGGCTCATCGTTGATTCCCGGCCTCAACGATAACATATCTTCCGAAATCGCGATATATCTCGGGCGCACTCACGGTTTCATCGTCGGCATCGTAGATGAGCGGTCCCCGCGCCTCGGAAGGAGTTTGTACCAGCGTGATCGACCTGCCCCCAAAGAAATTCGCCACTCGTTCGGCGACCCACGATGTCGTGTACACGGCTTCGTCCGCGGGTAGTGCTCGAAGGTACTCCGCGAGTTGGCGCTCGGACCGCGTCAAATCGACCGTATAAACGCGGACCGCGCGCCGAGCGATGCCCGCACCATAGATGGCAATGATGATGCTCGCCGCGAAGGCGCATGCTAACCGACGGGAATTTCCCCAATCACGCCGCAGAAGCACCGGCACGAACGCGCCGCCCGCACCGGCGGTGATGGTGGACGTGTACCACAGATACCGGGGAATTTGGGCCGGAGTGAAAAAGACCCACCAGAACGCGAACAACGGCGCGACGAGAAACATCACCCACAAGGCCGGATCGCGCCGCGTAAAGACCGCCGGCGCCGCCGCCAGCCACGCGCCCGCCGACACCAACAACGCGACCGGATGCGCCGCGGCGAGGGCGAAGATGGTATCGAGCGCACCGAGTCCAAACATCAAGTAATGGCGGTAGTAGAGAATCGACGAGCCGTCAGGTGCGTCGGCCTGGGAGTACGCGGCACGAAGGGCCGCCCAGAGGAGTATCGGCGCAAGCGATCCAGCGCCGGTGGCGAGCACGTTACGAAGAGCGATTTGCCGCGAGCACGTTCGGTCATGGAGCCAAGCTCCCACGAACGCGGCCACGGAGATGAGCATGAACGTCTTCGTCACGACAGCCAATCCAAAAAGCACGCCGGCCGCGAACGCCCAACGAAGACGAATCAGCGAGATCGATCTGTCCCAGAGGATCAGACCCACCGCGAAGAACATCAAGGCAGGTGCTTCGCCGTAGAGGGACCTTGAAAAATAAACTGTGCCGTACGCGCCCAACGCCGCGAGGCACGCGCATAGTGCGGAGCCCCAATTGAACCGCGCGCAAACGAACCAATACATCGCGCACAATAACACGACGCCGAATGTGGCCATGACCATGCGCGCCGCCCACAACGTGTCGCCGAACAATCGCATCGCGCCTGCCACCGGCGCGATCACCGTCGGCCCCACCGAATCGTACGGGTCAAACCGCGTGAACCTGGTGTCAGGATGTCCCGAGGCGTAGTCGCCATAGACAGCCAGGTTGCGCGCGACGATCAAATGGTGCAACTCATCGGGCGCGGCCCACGGATGACCGGTCAAGTTTGGCCCCAGCATCGCTAGCCCAAGCACAAGAACAATCCCGAGCGGCGCCAGGCGAACGCGCTCAAACTTCTGCGCATCATCCTCGTGACCACTATCGACCGCGCCAGTCTCGCGCGCCCCTGGCCCGCGCCGCGCCATGCCCCACCCCGCCCCCAACGACGCCGCTCCCGCCAGCACCCCCTTCGCCAGCAACTTCGTCATGAACCCCGGCCCTTCGTCGAACCCCGCTATCCCCATCCGAATCGCCAGACCGAATGACGCCGCGCACGTAAACAGGGCACAGACAAATACCGTCACCAGCGCGACGCGAACGTAAATACCGCGCCAACGATTCAGTAATTCACGCATGGCCAAATAGCATACATGCGCGGTGGTATGCGTGCGTCCCGCAACCGCTTCTCGGTGTTATAGTGGCCAATCCTTATATCGCGCGAAAGGAGTTGCAAATGGGGACCGTGACGGTGCTCGCGGGGACGGAAAAGGGCGTTTTCTTCCTGCGCTCGGATGAACTGCGTACGAAATGGTCAGTCGAAGGACCGGCACTGAAAGGCTGGAAAGTCTTCGACGTGCGCATCGACCAGCGGCAGAATCCTCCCGTCATGTGGGCCGCCGCCGGTCAGGTCGCGTACGGTCCGGCTATTCACCGCTCGGATGACATGGGCAAGACCTGGCGACAGATCGAACACGGACCGAAGTACCCCGAAGACGCGAAGGGCAAACTCAAGGAAGTGTGGACAATCGTCCCGGGTCGTGCATCCGAGCCAAATGTGCTGTACGCAGGCGTCGCCGAAGCGGGCCTCTTTATTTCGCGCGACGGCGGCGAACATTGGGAAGAACTCTCCGGAATTTCACAACACAAGACGCGAGAAGATTGGCAGCCCGGCGCGGGCGGTCTTTGTTGTCACACGATCCTGCTTCACCCCAGCGACCCCAAGCGCATGTGGGTCGGCATTTCGGCGGTCGGCGCGTTCCGCTCTGACGACGGTGGCGAGACCTGGACGATCAAGAATGCGGGCGTCGAGAACGTTTTCAAAGGCCAAACGCACAACGAGGTGGGCTGCTGCGTACACCGAATGGTGCTCGACCCTTCAAACCCGGACCGCCTCTTCCAGCAGAACCATCGCGGCGTCTACCTCAGCAACGACGCCGGCGACACCTGGCAACGGATCGAGAACGGCCTGCCGAAGACTTCGCAGTTTGGCTTTCCGATGGTCATCGATCCGAACCACGCCGGCACGCTGTTTATCATTCCCCAAGAGAGCGACGAATATCGCTTCGCGCCCGAGGGCGCGCTCACGGTCTACAAAACGACCAACGCCGGCGCGACCTGGGCCCCGCGGCGCAACGGCCTGCCGGAGAACGCCTTCATCGGTGTGCTGCGCCAAGCGATGGGCGTCGATGGGTTGGACCCCTGCGGCGTCTATTTCGGCACGACTAACGGCCACGTCTACGCGAGCCGCGACGCAGGCGAAACTTGGAACTCAATGCCGTGCCAATTGCCCCGCATCTCGAGTGTGAACGTGTCGATCCAACGGTGATTCCCGCCTTTTCGACCACGTTTCATTAGGCAAAGGAGCCGAGCGCGAGACATCTGAACCTGCGTCATTTCAAACCAGTTCGAAACGTGTCGCGGGCCGCTTCAAGCGTGCGGTCGATGATGGCGTCGTTGTGCGCAGTCGAGGTGAATGCGGTCTCGTATTGCGAGGGGGCGAAGTAGACGCCGCGTTCGCGCATGGCGTGGAAGAATTTGGCGTAGCGTTTTGTGTCGCTCGCGGTGGCATCGGCGTAGTTGCGCACAAGGCCGTCGTGGAAAAACATGCAGGCCATCGATCCGACGCGCGTCTGGCAGACGGGAACACCCATTTCGCGCGCGATTGCGGCGAGGCCGTCGCCGAGGCGTTTCATCGCGGCGGCCATTTTGTCGAACTCGCCGGGGCGTCCGAGCACTTCGAGTGTCTTGAGGCCGGCGGCTGTGGCGAGCGGATTGCCGGAGAGCGTGCCGGCTTGGTAGACGGGGCCAACCGGCGAGAGGTGATCCATGATTTTCGCGGGGCCGCCGTACGCGCCGACGGGTAGGCCGCCGCCGATGACTTTGCCTAGCGTGGTGAGATCGGGCGTGACGCCGTGGAGCGCCTGCACGCCGCCCATCGCCGCGCGAAAACCGGACATGACTTCGTCGAAAATGAGCAGCGCGCCGTGTTGCGTGCAGAGTTCGCGCAGGCCGTGAAGGTAGCCGTCCTCGGGAAGCACGAGGCCCATGTTACCGGGCAGCGGCTCGAGGATGACGCACGCGACTTCGCCGGGCCTTGCCGCGAAGATGGCGCGCGCGGCGTCGAGGTCATTGAAGAGCATCGTCAGCGTAGCGTTCGCGTGGGCTTTGGGAATGCCGGGGCTGGTCGGCGCGCCAAAGGTGGTGGGTCCGCTGCCCGCGGCGACGAGCAGCCCGTCCACGTGACCGTGGTAACAGCCCTCGATCTTCACGACGATGTCGCGGCCGCTGTATCCGCGCGCGAGGCGGATAGCACTCATGGTGGCTTCGGTGCCGCTGTTGACGAGGCGAAGCTTTTGGATTGAGGGCACGTGGTGGATGATGGCTTCGGCGAGGCGGATTTCATTCTCGGTCGGAATGCCGAAGCTCGATCCCTTCTCGAGCGCGGCGCGGACGGCCTCGACAACTTCAGGGTGCGCGTGGCCCAGCGCGAGCGGCCCCCACGACAACACGTAATCGATGTACTCGTTGCCGTCCGCGTCGGTAACGATTGCGCCCTTGCCGGATGCCGCGAAGAAGGGTTCGCCACCGACGCCCTTGAACGCTCGCACCGGACTGTTCACACCGCCGACGAGTACGCGCTGCGCTTCGGCGAAGAGTTGTTGGGATTTGGAAGTATTTAATCTAATGGATGCCATGGAATCTCGCTTGTTTCAACAGTTGCCACGTTCACTTCGGGAACACTCAGAAATCACAAAAATATCGTTAAATCCCCTCCCTTGGTTGAAAGGAGGGGGCAGGGGGAGGGTTCAGCGCCTCAACACTCGAAACCCAAGCTCCGCCGCCGCATCCCACGCACCATCACCGTCGCGAAAACGACCGCCAGCAAATCCGCGTACGGCACACTCGAGTTCGGCGCGTCGGCCGCACACCCCTCGCCTTCACCTTCGCCTTCTCCCTCGCCGCCGGAGGTACCGTCGCTCTCCGGATCGATTGCGGCGGCTGCGAATTCGGTAAGGCCTCCGCCCGCAGTGACGACGTTATCGAACTCGGTGACGTTGGAGACAGCATCGCCGTCGTAGTCGCCATTCGCTGAATAGGGTTGGTTGACCGCGCCCTTCGCGGCCTCATCAAAAACGATGTACTCGTACTTTGCGCCGGCAGGCGTGGGCAGGCAGCCTTCGGCGTCACACTCGACGACTTGGAAAACGATTCCGGTGGTGTCGATACCGTCGTCGTCGAGGAGTTGGACCAGTGCGGCCGCCATCGCGTCGCTCGTGACGGCGAGCGTCGCGATAATCGCCACATTACCGCCAAGTTGCCCTCCCTGTTTCGCGACGGGCTGTAGGGCGAGCCGGTTCGCGTTAAACGCGGTTTGCGTCGCGGCGGCCAGATCGGGATCGCCGTCGTCACAGGTTGCTTCGAGCAACGCGGCGGTGAAGCGATCGGGTAGACCTTCGCCAGCGAGATCGTTCATTTCAGCTATCGGGATCGAGAAGCGTTGGTAGAGGCCGTCGAGCCGAGAATCCACGTTCGTGAGTACGTCGCAAATGGATGGGCCTTCTCCTTCCCCTTCTCCTTCTCCTTCTCCTTCTCCTTCTCCTTCTCCTTCTCCACCGAGCGTGTATGTAATCAAAAGCTCCGGGCGGTTTGCGACGGTCGAGTTCTCGCGCGAACTAAATCGCTTTGCCGTGATCCTCTCCGATTCATCCCCCACGATTATCCAACCGAAGTTCGACGCAGGATCGTCCAGCCAGGCCTGGACGTCAGCGGCGAGTCCCTCGGCCGACCACGTGGCGTCGCCAAAATCTCCAACAATCTGCGTAGCGCTCGCAGTTGGATCGAAGTCACCGCCTGCCGCAATCCACGCAGCGCCGCCGAAAAAGGCCTGTGTCCATGTCGTGTCATTCGTGGCGGCGGGAGCACCCATTCCTCCGCCGTCTACATTTGAATTTGATACGCCTTCACCCCAATCGCTCGCGAGGCGATGCAGTGTCATCTCGCGATCCCCGGCAATACTTAGCGAGACGAAGAGCGTAAGTTCGGCGCTCGTGATGATGGCGCCGGCGGGAACGCTGCTTGCAACATCGAAGGCAAGGAGGGCGCGTCGCGTGGGACCTTCCTTCGTTCGACCGGCGAAGAAATCGGCCCCGACGCCGTTGGAACGTTCGCCTTCCGAAAAGATCGTATTGTCCTTCAACGGTGTAAGCGTCGCAGAAAAATCGCCTTTGTCGACGCCGTCAGCACCAGCGGCCCTGCTTGCCAATGCGGTCAAACATAGGAGCGTCGTTACGAACCATACGGGGACCAATTTCCGACTGCGGCCTTGCATATCCAATTCTCCTTGGTGGACGCAGCGGCGATTTCGGCTGTGTCCGGGGTTCACGGATCGATCCTACCATCTATTTGCAACGCTCAATCGAGCTCGAATTCTTCCTTCCAAGCGTCGGACTCGGGCCAGGGGTCTTGCTCGGTTTTGTCCAGAAGGCAGGCCCCGAGCGCGAGGTAATCCATGTTCGTGCGCATGAAACAAGTGTATGCCTCTTCGGGCGTGCGGACGATGGGTTCGCCGCGGACGTTGAACGACGTGTTGATAAGCACCGGGCAGCCGGTCTTAGCGTGGAAGGCATGAAGAAGGTTCGCGTAGCGGGGATTGTCCGCGTCGGCGATGGTCTGGATACGGGCCGAATTGTCAACGTGAGTAATCGCGGGCAACTCCGAGCGAACCACTTTGAGTTTGTCAAAGCCTAGGCGCGAGTTGTCCTCGGCTGTAAGCGGATTCAACCGGTCCGCCCGCACATTTGCCACGAGCAACATGTAGGGGCTTTCGCGGTCGAGGTCAAAATATTCGGACACGTGGTCCCGCAGGACGACCGGCGCAAACGGCCGGAACGATTCGCGGAATTTGATTTTGAGATTGAGGACGCTTTGCATTTCGCGTGAACGTGGATCGCCCAGGATGCTTCGCCCGCCGAGCGCCCGCGGACCGAATTCCATGCGGCCTTGAAACCAGCCAACGACTTTGCTCGATGCGATCAGGTCCGCGACACGCCACCCGAGATCGCCGTCGGCAAGGCGGGTGTAGGGGATATCCGTTTCGCGCAGGAACGCCTCGATGTCGTCGTCGGAATACGCCGAGCCGAGGCAGGCCGCCTTCTCGCGGCGCGAGTCCGGCGTGCGCGGTTTTTCGAGCAGTTGGTGCCACGCGAACAGCGCGCTGCCCAGTGCGTTGCCGGCGTCACCCGCGGCGGGCTGGATCCAAATGTCGTCGAAGGGGCCTTCACGGAGGAGGCGGCCATTGGCGACGCAATTCAACGCGACGCCGCCCGCGAGACAGAGGTTCCGCATGCCGGTCTGCTCGTGGACGTGCCGCGCCATGTTCAGCATGATTTGCTCGGTCACGTCCTGGATCGATCGCGCGAGATCCATTTCGCGCTGCGTGATTTTTGTCTCGGCGGCCCGTTCCGGCCCGTCGAACAGGCCGGCGAACGCGGCGTTCGTCATGCGCTTTCCGCGGCAAAAATCAAAGTAGTCCATGTTGAGACGAAACGAGCCGTCGGGGCGGATATCCACCAAGTGCTTACGGATAGTATCGGCGTAGCGCGGTTCGCCGTAGGGCGCAAGGCCCATCAATTTGTATTCGCCGCTGTTCACTTTGAAACCGCAGAAGTACGTGAATGCCGAGTACAGCAGCCCGAGCGAATGCGGAAAATTGATCTGTTTGAGAATCCGGACGCGGTTGCCTTCGCCGACGCCGTAGGTCGACGTGGCCCACTCGCCCACGCCGTCGAGCGTAATGATCGCGGCCTTTTCGAACGGCGACGGAAAGAACGCGGCGGCGGCATGGGCCTGATGGTGCGTCGTGAAGAGTACGGGCCGGTCGCAGCCGAGTTCGCGCCGAATCGTTTTGCGCATGAAAATTTTTTCTGTGAGCCACGACGGCATCTGATCGAGAAACGAGCGCCAGCCCAGCGGCGCAATAGCGAGATACGTGGTGAGCAGGCGTTCAAACTTGAGGTACGGCTTGTCGTAGAAGACGACGTAGCTGAGGTCCTCGGCCGAGATGCCCGCTTCCTCGAGGCAGTAACGCGCCGCGTTAATGGGAAAGTTCGGGTCGTGCTTCTTGCGCGTGAACCGTTCTTCCTGCGCAGCGGCAACGATTTCGCCATCGCGCACAAGAGCGGCGGCGCTATCGTGATAGAACGCGGAAATTCCGAGAATCGTCGTCGCCATCGGGATTAGGGAACGCCGGCCGCCTAAGCGATATGGGGGCCGCGCGCTCGTGATACGAACATCAGCGCCGCGACGAGGGCGGCCAACGGGAACGCACCGCGCGCTTGGCCTTTCGTCGCGCCGCCTCCCGCGCACTGCGGTGGGTCGCCTTCGCCCTCGCCTTCGCCCTCGCCTTCCCCCTCGCCTTCCCCCTCACCTTCGGCGGCGTCCGGGCGCGTGCAAAGCGAATCAGTACACACGAGCGGCGACGGGCACTCGTCCACGTCGTCGCAGAAGCCGCCTTCGAAATTGATGCGAAGACAAGCTGCGGCGACGAGACCAGGCGCCACGAGCCACCCAAACCTCATGCGTGCTCCTTCGGCCATAATAG
>CAYXRK010000156.1:0-11375 GCA_964467615.1 uncultured Nitrospirales bacterium
TTAGCAACGCCGCCACTCTCCCCATCGAATTGCCGCCCCCACCATCCCCACCCAAGACTGGCTAAAAATATCCGACATTCCCGAGGCGAAGCTGACGCCGATGTTGCGCCAGTGGCTGCGCGCGAAGGCCGAGGCGGGCGAGGGGCCGCTTCTCTTTTTCCGCATGGGCGATTTCTTCGAGTTGTTTTTCGACGACGCGCTCGACGCCGCCAAACTCATCGGGCTCACGCTCACCTCGCGCGATGGGGCGGACAAGGAAGATCGAATTCCTATGGCGGGCGTGCCGGCGCGGTCGGTGGACGGCTACATCGCGCGCGTAATCCAGGCGGGGCGAACGGTCGCGATCTGCGATCAGGTCGAGGACCCGAAGGACGCGAAGGGGATCGTCAAGCGCGAACTGATCCGCACCGTAACACAGGGCACGGTGATCGCGCCGGAGCTGCTCGAAGACCGCGTGAACAACTATCTCGCCGCCGTGACGTGCCGCAGTGGCACGGCGGGGTTGGCGCTGGTGGATATCTCGACGGGCGAATTCCTCGCCGCGCAAATCGAGGGCGACGCAGAGCGGACGCTGATCGACGAACTCACGCGGATGTCGCCGTCGGAAGTGTTGTATTCGGAGGACTCGGACGCGGCGCTCGTCGAGCGGCTGAGAAACCGGTTCGACGGCGTGGCTTTTCGTGAGCGCCCCGACCACGATTTCGACACCGGATATGCGGCGGACCTGATTCAGCTGCAGTTCGATCTGGGGACGGTCAAGGGCTTGGGCCTGGGCGACGCGCCGCAAGCGTTGGCCTGCGCCGGGGCGGCGTTGGCCTACGTTCACGAGACACAACGGGCCGCCGCGCCACACTTGCGCGCGCCAAGGAGATACCACCCTTCGGGCTACGTAGTCCTCGACGGCAACACGCAACGCAATCTCGAATTGGTCGAATCTCTCGCGGACAAGCGGCGCAAGGGATCGCTGCTGCACGTGCTTGATCGTACGCGCACAAGCATGGGCGGCCGGAAATTGCGGCAATGGATTCTGCATCCGCTGACGGACATCGCTGCGATCGGCGACCGGCTCGACGCCGTCGAGGAACTATTCAACCGCGCGGAATTGCGTCTTCAACTCGGCGAGGTCCTCAAGCGGATCGGCGATCTCGAACGGCTGCTTGGCCGCATTACGTCGAAATCCGGAAACGCTCGAGACGTCAAGGCCATGGGGCTCTCGCTCGCCGAAACGCCGGGCGTGATTGAGTCGCTCATCGGCGCCGAATCACGACTGCTGACGGCGCTGCGCGACGGCATGGACGCGCTGACGGACGTCGCCCAGTGGATCGATCAGGCCGTTGTCGACGCGCCGCCCTTGACGCTGATGGAAGGCGGGCTGCTCAAACCGGGCCACGACACGGAGTTGGATCGGCTGCACGATTTGGTGATGGGCGGACGCGATTGGGTTGCGCGGTTGCAGCGCGACGAGAGCGAGCGGACCGGCATCCCAAAATTGAAAGTCGGCTACAACAAAGTGTTCGGCTACTTCATTGAGATTTCTCGCGCAAACGCGCACCTCGTGCCGCCGCACTACGAACGCAAGCAGACGCTGGTGAACGCGGAGCGATACATCACGCCCGAGCTGAAATCGCGCGAAGAGGAAATCGTCGACGCGCAGGAGCGCATGCACAAACTCGAGTACGATCTCTTCGTCGAGTTGCGCGATCGCGTGGCCAAGGAGTCGCGGCGCATTCACGCCACGGCGGACGCTCTGGCCGAGATCGACACGCTGCTCGCCCTGGCCGAGGCTGCGGTGACGAACGACTACACGAAGCCGATGGTCGACGCCGGGCAGATCATCCGCGTGCGCGACGGCCGGCACCCCGTCGTCGAGGACCTGATGAAGCGCGGCGAATTCGTCCCGAACGACATCGAACTCGACCCCGCGAAGGCGTCTCTCTTGATCGTGACCGGCCCGAACATGGCCGGAAAATCGACGTACTTGCGGCAAGCGGCGCTGATTACGCTCATGGCGCAGATGGGGTCGTTCGTGCCGGCCCGCGAGGCGCGCATCGGCGCGGTGGACCGCATCTTCACGCGGGTCGGCGCATCGGACAATCTCGCGCGCGGCGAGAGCACCTTCATGGTCGAGATGATCGAAACGGCGAACATTTTGAATTCGGCGTCGTCGAAGAGCCTGCTCGTGTTGGACGAAATCGGCCGCGGCACCAGCACCTTCGACGGCATCAGCATCGCCTGGTCCGTTGCCGAACACATCCACAATCGAATCGGCGCGAAGACCCTCTTCGCCACGCATTACCACGAACTCACCGAACTCGCGAACCAACTAGGTCACGCCAAAAACGTCAGCGTCGCCGTGCGCGAACTCGGCGGAAAAGTCATCTTCCTGTACCGCATCGTCGACGGCGGCGCGGACCACAGCTACGGCATCCAAGTGGCGAAACTCGCCGGCCTTCCGAAGACCGTCATCGCGCGCGCACGCGAGGTCCTCGAGTCGCTCGAATCGGGCAACACCGCCGCCCTCGGCCTGCCCGACCAGTTGTACCTCTGGAACGCCCAGCCGCCCACCGCGCCGAGCAAGCTCGAGGAGTCATTGCGAAAAGTCGACCCCGACGCACTAAGCCCCCGCGAAGCGCAAGAACTGCTATATGAGTTGCGGCGGATGTTAACAACGGGCGATTAGTGATTCGGATCGCGATATTCGACCAGAACTTGGCCGTCCTTGCGAATGACAATATCCACATCGTCATCTCCGGGCTCGTCGTCCTCGTCACTATGACCGTAGTTCCATTCATCCTCGCCTTCGTTGTCACCCCAATCTGTCCGAAACATGTTTGCTCTCGAAACGCCGGCGTCTATATAGCGTTGAGCTGTAGCTGATCTTGGATGTTCGTGAGCATGGCCTGCAGAAAATATGACATACGTTGGACTGACAGCTTCGATAAAATCCGCTGAGCTTCCGTTGTCCGCGCCATGATGCGGTGCAATGACAATGTCGGCCTGCAAAGGGACCGTACTCGCGTTATCAACCATCGCCTTTTCAGCAGCGATGCAGACATCGTCGTCATCGCGTATGTGCCTCCCGACAGAATCACCACAGAACAGCAGGTTCCTTTCGGCGAAGGACAATTTCACAACGATGCTACCGACGTTCATCCGCTCACCTTTACTCTTCAGCTTATACAGGTCTATCCACTCCTCAGACGGCTCAGACAGTCCGAAGACCCAGGTGAACGTTCCTTCACCCACTTCGAGAGATTCTCCAATTGGCAAGTCGGCTTCGTGCAGGTCGATGACTTCACAATCATCGTTCTCGCGTTCATTCTCGATTGCGGATTTCGCTTTCTTCCACGTCGCTGTATCAGGATTACGATCGATTCCCGGATGGACGATTTTCTTGACCGTATAGGCATCGCAGATTTCTTTCACGGCTCCAAGATGGTCTGCATCGGAGTGGCTAAGTACGAGGAGATCGATCTCGGATCCCTTACGGACGATTTCGTTGATTTTGGCGAATGTCAGCGCACCGTTGTCCTTGTAGTCGCCCGCATCGTAAATCGCGTACTTCCCATCGGGAAGGACTGCGACGCAACAGAGTCCGGCCCCAACGTCGACTACACGAACAAACAACGCGTCAGGTTCCGGTTCTAGCGCTGATGCAGGTGCAACGAACACGGCCAGCACTGAAGCTAAGAAAGTTGGCCTTATGATCAACTTCTTCGATGGATACATGCCTGTCCTCCTTTGCGCCTGTCTGCCACCTCGTGAACGATCCTCGTTTCATCTAGTTTTCGGGAAACCGGCAAATGCTGGCTTCCCCAGGTTTCTACAATTATCTAAGACTCGTAGTCAATAACGAGCGGCCGTTGGGAGACAGAGCTCTTCCGGTACAGTGTTCTTCTATTGACATTGCAGTCCGGCAAGGCTATTCTGTTTTGTCAAGAATTTACCCGCCGGGGCTGTTGCCGGTTGGCGTTGGATTTGTGACGCGGTCCCACTTATTTTATGTACGAATCGTTCTACGGATTTAGCTCGAAGCCGTTTAACCTGACGCCCGATCCCCGCTTTTTGTATCTGAGCGAGAAGCACAAAGAGGCTTTTTCGCACTTGCTGTACGGTATCCAAAACCGTACCGGGTTCGTCATGGTGGCCGGAGAAATCGGCACCGGCAAGACGACGATTTGCCGAAGCCTCCTCAGCCAACTCGACAACGCGACCGAAATCGCCTTCATCTTCAATCCCTTTTTGTCCCCCGAAGAGTTGCTTCGCAAAATCAACGAAGAGTTCGGCATCCCCACGCGCGCGCGGACCATCAAGGGCATCATCGACGAGTTGAACGAGTACCTCCTCAAGAAAGCGGAGGAGAACAAAAACTGCGTGCTCGTGATCGACGAAGCGCAAAACCTCGCGCCCGAGGTGCTCGAGCAGGTGCGGCTGCTGTCCAACCTCGAAACGGAAACGCAGAAGCTCCTGCAAATCGTCCTCATCGGCCAGCCGGAATTGGTGGCGACGCTCGAACAGCCCGAACTGCGCCAACTCAATCAACGGATCACCGCGCGGTATCACCTGAAGGAATTGAATTTCGACGAGACGCTGCAATACGTGGCGTTTCGGTTGCGCGTCGCGGGCGGCAACCGAAAGGTCCGCTTCAACAAGCCCGCCGTGAAGGCCGTGTTTCGGTATTCCGGCGGCACGCCCCGCGTCATCAACAGCCTCTGCGATCGCGCGTTGCTGATCGGCTACACCAAAGAAACGATGGAGATCACGCCGAAGATCGTGCGCCAGGCGGCGGAAGAAACCCAAGGCGAAGGCGCGCTTCGGAAATCGAAGCTCGATTGGCAACGCCTATTTCCGCGCAGGGTGCTCGCGCCAGTCGCGGTGTTGGCAATGGCCGTGGCCGCACTGGTCATGATCGGCCCCGCAACCGTCATCGACCGCGCGAAGGATTTGATCGATTCCGCGCGCACGCAGACGGCGGCCGAGCCATCTCCTCCGATGAGGCAGGCCGAGAATCCGGCCCCACCATTCGAGACCAACGCCGCAATCTTGCCGGACGAGAAGACCGATGACACTGCCACGGAACTGACCCCCGCGCCGCCCGCGGCCAACGTGGTCGAGGCCGCCGTGGTTCTACCGAGCGAAGTGCAACTGCGAATGACGCCCGCCCCGGCCGATGTGGCGAAATGGCTGTCGTCGCAAGACGGCGCGGCGCTGCAATCGGCGGGGCTGACCGCGCTGATGAAGTCCTGGAACATGGCCGTATTGACCGGCCTGCCCGCGGACGCGGCGCTCGAGTCGATTCAACGCTTCGCCGCCGTGAACGGCATGGCCTTCGAAGAGCTTAACGCGACCCTCGATCAGCTCGAAGTCATCAATTTGCCGGCACTAGCCCATCTCAAAATCGGTGACCGATCGGATTGGACCCTGATCGCCGGCCTCGGACTCGAATCGTATACGGTGGTTTCGGCCAACGGCGAACGCGCCGAGCTGAGCAGGGAAAGTCTCCGCGCGGCCTATCAGGATCACGCGCTCTTTCTCTGGGTCGATCCCTCGCGCGATGCAGGCGAACTCGCGCGCTACGCGGCGGGCGACGATGTCCGCGCGCTCCAACAAATTCTGTCTGTGCTGGGGCTCCTCCAAGGCGCGCAGTTGGGGAATTTCGATGCGGAGACCGAGACGGTCATCCGCGGTATTCAACGCGCGACGGGCCTGAAGATCGACGGCATCGCCGGTCGCCAAACGCGCATGGTGCTCACCAATTGGCTCGAGAGTTGGCCCGGGCCGTCGCTCACGTCGGAGTCGTTTTCGCCCGATGTCGCGCGCCGCGTCCAAGACGCCATCGCGCAAGAGCGCGGAGCTCCATGAGTTCAATACTCGACGCGCTCAACAAAGGCGCCGCCGAGAAGGCGAACGCGCGAGACGAGGTCGTCGATCCGCGCGCCGCGGCCGAGGAGATGGTCGGGGCGCAGCCTTCCCGCGCGATTACGCTAACTCCCCGCCTGATCGCCGCCACCGCCGGCGCCGCCTTGCTCTTGGTTGCGTTGTCGGTTGGCCTTTCCGCCGTTTTATTGCGAGACGAAGCCCCTTCGGCGAGTCCGCCGAATCAATTGGAAATCGCGCGAACAGTCCAAGATGCGCCGCCCACGATATCCTCTGCTGTGCCGACTATCCCCGTGGAGGTGAGGCCCGACGCTGCACCCGCGCCGCCGCCATCGCCCGCGCCAAAGACCGGAGGCGCATGGCGCGACGTGATCGCGAGCGATCCCGCGCCGCCGCCGTCCGCGTCGGCAGAAGCCCCGAGCGCACCATCGCCGGAACCAGCGCCAGCCGGGTCATCCGGACCGCCCGCTCCCAACGTCGTGCAGGTCCCCGCGAAAGTGGAATCGCAAATCGAAACACGCACGCAAACGCCTTCCGAAATACCGCCCCCGGCCATGGTCGACACCGGCAGCTCGACGACACCCTTGCCGACGTTCGAACAAATGCGCGCGGAACGGCTCAAGGCTCGTGCGGTCGACTCGTCGGACCTACCGGAGGATTCCAAAACTGCTCCCGAAGAACAGGCGCCGATCGCCGAAGGACCGAGTAGCGGACCAACATCGGACGCCCCCGAACTCTCTTCCGACTCGCTCCCCGAAATGGGCCGCGCAACGCGTGAGCGCTATGATCTCGTGGACTTGACGATAAATATGACGCGTCCGGCCAGCGCGACTAACCCGCGCGCCATCGCCTTCATCAACCGCTTCAAAGTGTACGAAGAAGAGCGCATCCTCACGACCCGCGCCCGCCTGCTCAAAGTATTCACCGACGGCGTGGCGATCGAAATCATCGGCGGCGACGAAAAGTATTTCGTCCCGATCGGCGCGCCGAGGTAACGACCCATGGCCTCAACGGCGGTAACGACCGAACACATCCAGTCCGAGTTTCGGAACGTCCAAGACCATATCTGCGCGTTTCTCAACGACGCCGACGGCGTCCCCTTCCGCGAGGACGCATGGGACTACGGCAAAGGTTCCGGCGGCGGGCGGACCCGCGTCTGGGAGCACGCGAAACTGCTCGAGAAAGGCGGAGTAAATTTCTCCGCCATTCAAGGCGCTTCCCTACCGCCGGCCGCCGCGACCGAATTCAAACTCGCGCCCGGCACGCCGTTCCTCGCCACCGGCGTGAGCCTCGTGTTGCATCCGTGGAACCCGTACGTCCCCACGATCCACATGAACATCCGCTATTTCGAGGCCGGCGACTTGTGGTGGTTCGGCGGCGGAATCGACGTGACCCCGTACTACCCCGTCCGCGAGGAAGTCGTCGCGTATCATCGTAGGCTCAAGCAAGTCTGCGACGAATCCGGCGAAGACTACGCCGCGCACAAGAAGAACTGCGACGAATATTTCTTCCTCAAGCACCGAGACGAAACACGCGGCATAGGCGGCACGTTCTTCGATCATCTGAAATCGGACAAGGCCAAGAATCTCGCCTACTGCGTCAATCTCGGCCGCGCGTTTCCCGACTTGTACCGCCCCTTCATCGAGGCGCACCGCAATGATAAACACACCGATGCGGAACGAGAATTTCAGTTGTACCGCCGCGGCCGCTACGTCGAATTCAATCTCGTCTACGACCGCGGCACACTGTTCGGCCTCCAATCGCAGGGCCGCACCGAATCCATCCTGATGTCCCTGCCCGCGACGGCCCACTGGCGATACGACTGGCGGCCCGGACCCGGCACCCGCGAAGCCCAACTGACCGACGAATATCTCAAGCCCCGCGATTGGCTCTCGCTGGGTTGACCGTTCCGCTGCGGCAATCGTAGCTCGAACGATCCCCGGGACGTCATCAACGCCGCCCCTCGCGTCGCTATCCTCCATTGCCGATGCAGATCAGGCACACGCGCAGTTCCGCATAACTCACTTCTCCCTTCAAGAACTCGAACATCGGCTTCAATCGCTCTCCCTCCGCGTTCGCGGCCGCCGCGGCCCGCACCCGCTCAAGCACATCGACCCCGACCCACGGCGACGGATCGCTCAGCCCGTGCTCCTCGAAGTACGCCACGAGATATCCCTCGACGGTCGACAGCGCGCGCCCCATCATCGCCGCCACGTCCTCGATCGAATGCCCCTGCGCGAACAACTCGTTCGCATGCGCCTGACCACTCGAGCGCTTCGGGCTTTTCGCCGATGGAATCTCCTTCACGGCAGCCTCGCCCTTCGCGTCAAGATGGTCACGTATCGCCGCCAGAAACGCCGCCCCAAACGCCTCGCACTTCGCTTTCCCCACGCCCTGCACCGTCAAAAACGCCGCCTCGCTCACCGGCTTCCGCGCCGCCATGTCGCGCAGCGTCGCATCGCTGAATATCACGAACGGAGGCACGTTTCGTTCCCGCGCCTGCTCCAGTCGAAGTTTTCGCAACGCCTCGAACAGCTCCTGATCCACCGGCGCATCGGCCGGCTTCTTCGTGGTGGTCCGCGCACGGCCACCAGCCGCCTTTGAGAGCCGCATCGCCGCGCGGCCATCCGGGCCCGCTTCGGTCACGTGAAGCACGTTGTACTCGCCCCGCTTCTCGAGATGCCCCTGCGCGACGAGCTCCTCGATCCACTCCCGCACCCGCCGTTGGTCGAACGCCGCCAGCGAGCCGTATCCCTTCAAGCGGTCATGCCGTTTCTGAAGGACGCGCTCCTCCTTCGATCCCGTCAACACCAGCGCCGTATACGACGGCCCCGCGAAATCGCCAATCTCGCCGACCGTCTCCAGAATCTTCGCCGCGATCTCGGCCGACTCCTCTTCCGCGTCCACGGTCCCAAGGCAAGCATCGCACGCGCCGCAGTTGGACTTGGTGTACGCCTCGCCGAAGTATCCCAGCAGAACGCGCCTGCGGCACGCGCGCCCGGTGCAAACGTCGTACATCTTGTTCAGTTTCGACAACGCGATGCGCGCGTGATCTGCGTCCTCCGACTTGCTCAGGATGCCTCTCCAAATTCCGTAGTCAGCGCCCGAGTAGAACAAGCAACACTCCGATTCCAAACCGTCGCGTCCCGCGCGTCCGCTCTCTTGTTGGTAGTGCTCGATCGATTTCGGCATCCCCATGTGTACGACGTACCGCACGTTCGATTTGTCGATCCCCATGCCGAACGCCACCGTCGCCACGATGATGTCCGTCTCGTCCCGCGCAAACGCCTCCTGGTTCCGTTTCCGGCCCCCGTCGTCCATGCCCGCGTGATACGGCAACGCCTTGTATCCCGCCGCCTGAAGAAGCCCGCACACCTCGTCCACGTCTGCCCGCCGAATGCAATACACGATGCCCGGGTACCCCTCGTGCCGGTCGATCACCTCGCGCAATTGGCCGAACCCGTCCGTGCGCGGTTCGACGCGGTACACAAGGTTCGGACGGTCGAAGGACCCGATCAACACCATCGCGTCGCGCAGGCGCAACTCGCTCACGATGTCCTGCCGCACTTGCGCCGTCGCCGTCGCCGTGTACGCGTGGATGTGCATGCCGGGAAACGCCTCGCGCACGCGATACAACTCGCGGTACTCGGGCCGGAAATCATGGCCCCATTGGCTGATGCAGTGCGCCTCGTCCACCGCGAAAAACGACACGCCCGCCCCCGCCAAATACGCGACAAAATCCGGCTGCGCCATCCGCTCCGGCGAAATGTACAAGAGCTTCAACTCGCGCCGCGTCACGCGCTCATGCACCGTCCGCCGTTCGACGGTAGTCATCGCGCTCGTGATGCACGCCGCTGCAACGCCGTTGGCCTCCAGCGCGTCCACCTGGTCCTTCATCAGCGCGATCAACGGCGAAACGACCACCGCCATCCCCGGTAATGCGATCGCCGGCGCCTGAAAGCACAACGACTTTCCCCCGCCCGTCGGCAGCACCACCACCGAGTCCCGCCCCTCCACGACACACCCCATCGCCTCCGCCTGCAACGGCATCAGGCGGTCATACCCCCAATACTGCTTGATGATGCCGGTCAGCGAATCCATCGTCGGTCGGGAGGGCGGAATTTCAGCGAGCGAGGCCGGCTTTGGGGTCGTGTTCGATGCCGTTCTTGATTTCGACGAGCAAATGGCTGGACATGGAGGATCTCCTTTTTCCGGAAAACAAATTAGTTCACAAGCGTACTGCCTATGTGCATTCTAATGTCAAGCAGCTACCGCGTAGCTTACCTTTTTCCAATCGGCAACCAAACGCGCCGTAAAAATCCTTTTACGTAGAAATCCTTTTACGGTGCGTGCAGGCCCCGGATCCGGCCGAAAAGCGGACGGCTATCGTTGATATCATTGGACTTAGCATGGGTAGGGCCTCCAAATTAGGGCCGGAAAACTCCCGAAAAGTACCGGTAAAGTAGGCTCTAACACTGAAAAATCCCGCTTAAACTCCATTCTTTTCCCAATCTCGGGTGACTCACCAGAATCAAACAGCGAGCACTTGCCACTGGCAACTGGCCACAAGCAACAACCCCCTATTATATAGTCCAAGTCTGTTGACCTATTTTTTTGAAAAAGGGCCGTGTTTAGGGGCTGGAATGCGTGTTTACGAGGGGTGGGGCGATGGAACTTCAGCGCGCGAGGCCGGCTTGGGAGTCGAGTTCAAATCCGTTCTCGATTTGGATTTGGCGAATTTGGGCTACTTCGGGGATACGCATGGCAGCGGCGGCATTGTATGCCTCGTTTAGAAAAGCTTTCGCTTTCTCGCGGTCACCGGGCGCGTCCCGCGCGAGGAGCATGCGAGCGATGTTGACTTGGCAGACGGCCCTCGAGCGCACGTCGCCCATACGCTCGTAGACGGGCAACTCCTCCTGTTGGTGAATGCGAAGGGCCTCGTCCAGGTCGCCCCGAGCGTAGAGGATATCGGCGATCTGTCCCATGGCGATAGCCCTTGCACGCACATCACCCATACGCTCGTAGACGGGCAATTCCTCCTGTTGGCGAATGCGTAGGGCCTCATCCAATTCACCGCGTGCGCAGAGGACATCGGCGATTTGTCCCATGGTGATGGCTCTTGCGCGCACATCACCCAGGTGTTCGTATACCGGTAGTTCCTCCTCCTGACGAATTCGTAGAGCCTCGTCTAGTTCGCCTCGGGAGTAGAGGACATCGGCAATTCTTCCCATGGTGACCGCCCACATGTGCACATCGCCGAGTCGTTCGTATACGGGTAATTCCTCCTCCTGGCGAATGCGCAGGGCCTCGTCCAGGTCGCCGCGCGCGTAGAGGATATCGGCGATTTTTCCCATGGTGACGGCCCTCGAGCGCACGTCACCCAGGCGGGCGAAGACGGGTAATTCCTCCTCCCGGCGAATGCGCAGGGCCTCGTCCAGGTCGCCGCGGGCAGAAAGAATATCGGCAATACGTCCCTTAGTTATCGCGATCCTGCGTAC
>CAYXRK010000157.1:0-11361 GCA_964467615.1 uncultured Nitrospirales bacterium
AAGGGTACGTTCGCGGCCATACGCGAACTCGCCCCGCGTATCCAATGCACCAGCCCTGAACGCATCCGCGACGAGATCACGAAGATGCTCACCGAGGGTGCAGCCGGCCGCGCCTTCCGATTGCTCGACGAGTCTGGTCTATTGGACGAGGTGTTGCCTGAAATCGCTCGGATGAAGGGAGTCGAACAGCCGCCCGAGTATCACCCCGAAGGCGATGTGTTCACCCACACGATGTTGATATTGGATCGATTGAACGGCCCAACGTCCACGCTGGGGTACGGCGCGCTCCTGCACGACGTGGGAAAGCCGTTGACCCGGACCTTCGAGGACCGCATTCGGTTCAATAACCACGATAAAGTGGGCGCGCACGAGGCCCGCAACATTTGCCGGCGGTTACACATGTCCAACCAAGAGACTGAGGGGATCGCGTGGTTGGTCGAACAGCACATGCGCGTTTCGACGGCGCCAAGCATGCGCGAAAGTAAACTGAAGCGACTCGTGCGCGAGGACGGTTTCGCGGAGCTTCTCGAACTCTTTCGAATCGACTGCGAGTCGAGTCATCGCCAGATGGATACCTACGAATGGCTGCGGAACTACGCGGAGAACATACCGCCCGAGGAGCAGCGGCCCACGCCGTTGATTACCGGAGACGACTTGGTCGAATTGGGATACAAACCGGGTCCTCTCTTTCGCACGATTCTCATGGCCGTCGAAGACGCTCAACTTGAGGGAAGATTTGTTGACGCCGAAGCGGTCCGGGAATTCGTGGTAAACAGTTGGCCGGTGCGCCCTCAACTCCCCATTTGAGACGAACATACCTCCGGTTTCGTGCAGTCGCTGGATGAAGAAAGGTGTTCCTTCGCCGTGGCCCGTTTAGATCCGCAGTTTCCTCGATTCTTGATTTTGGTAGCGTTGTTTTGCTCTAGTGCTTTCGCTTGGGTTTAGGTCCGTTCATTTGAGCGGGGCTGGTAGCGGCTACACGATTGGTGCGGAGCGGAACTGCGCGGCTAGTCCATCGAACACCGGGCTAAAATTCCGCCGCTCACCGTTACCGTCGAAGCGTCGACGTAGCGTGTCCTGGCTCTCTCGCGGTTTCTCGTGTTCGATGCAAGAGTCGGAGGCGAATGAGTGACGATCTATCGCGCGCCTCTGGAGGCGCGACGCACAACCACCGCGCGCGCGCGCGATTTGCCGAGGGAGCGGCGCTCTCGCTCATAGTAATTATCGCGCTCTCGCTGAGACTTCCCGGTCTAGACAGGAGCCTCTGGACAGATGAGCACGACACCCGCCTGGGAGCGCTTGGCGGCTGGGGGCAACTCTACCGCATCCACCAGTATCCGCTCTACTACGTTTTAGCTCGGTTTGCACTCAAGATCGAGGATACCGAGGTCATGTTACGCCTCCCGTCCTTGATGGCCGGCGTGCTCGGAGTACTGATGATGTACGCTCTGGCCAAGCGGTTCGCCGGGCCGTTCGCTGGACTGACGGCAGCATTGATCCTGGCCACCTCGACAATCCACGTACAAGTTTCGCAAGAGGCGCGCTTCTACGCCGTCGTTATTTTGCTGTCACTCGCAACCGTGTGGGTATTGACCCAGTACGTATCGCGCGATCGACTGACCGGATGGATCGCACTCCCCATACTCGGTGCATTGGGGCTCTTGACTCACACCATATTCGTCACGTTTTTCGGTGCGGCCTTGGTCGGTTTCTCAGCGTGGGTCCTTTTCTCCAAAAGTCATCGAGAATCGCGAACGCGCGTGCGGACCCTGGCGCGGGTGGCCGTATGTGGCGTGCTCGCGGTCTTGCCAGTCCTGAGCTATACAGGGTCTTTTTTGACGCTACTGCCGGGAGTGGAGGACAGTTCCGCCGGCGGCGAAGCCGATGAGACAAATGTCGACCGGCCCCGCGTGGTGTCGGCCGCCGCGGGCGGCGGCGGCACCTATCGCTTTGACGTGAAGGAATACTTGGGGTATTTCCGATCCCGGTACTTCGGGTATGAGCACCTCGCGTCCGAAATTTCTGCGTTGACACTAGGAATACTCGGCTTCGCCCATCTCGCGCTCAGGAGCCCGTGCGGCTTCACCGTGCTCGCGAGCGTCACGTTTCTGGTTCCGGCTGTGCTTAGGCCATTTGAGGTGACGCACTGGTACAGTGATCGGTACTTCACCTATCAAGCGGGGTTCGCGATCTTGTTCATGGCCCTAGGCGCGGACGCCATCGGGCGAATCGGGGCATTTTGCCTGCAAAAGGGGTTTGCAAGGCTGCCCCGCAAAGTGCCGATCACCGTGTACGGCGCGCTAATCGCCGCGTCACTTGGGATGCTTGCACCCGGCGTAGTGAGTGCGCTTCGCGCCAACTACAATGTGTTGTATCCGGATTGGAAGGGCGCCGCCCAATACATGGCGTCCCGAATCCGGCCACACCATAAGATCGTCTTCATCTACAACGCGGTCCACGGCCCCGACGTTAGCTACCGAGAAGGAACGCTTTTCTATTACCTCGAACGGTTTAACGCATCTAGCACGGCTGTTCTTTCCACGCTGGAATATTTCACGGCAAATACGCCCGAGGACGTTGAAAGCGTCCTGAAACAGTACCCCTCTAGCACCGTGTGGGCCGTTTCGAGGGCGGAGCCGGCCTTATCGGAATCGATTAGGGCAGGCCTGGATCGCGCGTGTGGGCCCGCGAAGCTCTTTGAGGCCGTGGGCGTACGCGTGGCGGGAGAACCAACGGTAAACCTCATCCAGGGTGGAGATTTCGAGATCCAGCCTGAGGGAGCTCCCCCTTGGGACTTTCGCGACAACGCTCGGCTCGTCCGATACCCGCAAGCATTCGACGGCGATTACTCGGCAAAGTTGATCGGATTCGCGAAGGGGAACAGCGCGGTATTGTTCCCTGTTGCGCGCGACCCGGAATCGACGTTGGAAGGGCCGAGCACCACGTCTCTGGTACCGAAGAAGAGGTACACCGTGTCCTTCGATTGGAAATTTCAGAACATCGCTCCACTATCGGGAAGCCAGCATAGTGCAATTCGGGTGGTGATCGCCGGGCAGGACATCGACAATCCAGAAGGGTTTTTTTGCCGGCTCGCCACGATACGTGGCGACATAACGACTCGTTCGATGGACTGGCACAACTCCTCCTACACCTTCGCAACCGGCGACGGGATTCCCGAGCGATGCGAAAGCGCCATGCTTATGCTGAGCGTTACAAACGCCACGGGCACCCTCTGGGTGGACAACGTACAGTTCGAGCCCGGCGACCACGCCACCCCGTTTGTGAACGGGACCCGGTTGCCTCACGACCAGCGATTGGCCGCGACAGGGCAAGACTGACGAGGCCTCTAAAGTATGACTCTTGACTCGTTCGGAATGCCGGGGTCGACGCCTGAAGCAAACTAAACTGGAACGGCTCGTGGGCGCAACCAATACAATCCAGCCGCCACGGCCAAGGCGCCGACGCATGACGCAATCACGCCGAGCACATAACCTCGATCGGTGAAGACGAATTCTACCTCGTGGCGGCCCTTTTCGAGGACCACGGCCTTGAAAGCATCGTTGGCCTTGTAGATAGGCACGCGCTCACCATCAACGAAAGCAGCCCAGCCAGGATAGTAGGAATCCACAAAAGTCAGGATTCTAGGCCCAGGCAATTCCCCAATTTGCATGGAACATGACCTCCCGGTGAACTTCAAATCAAGAATAAGCGCTCCCTCATCTCCTTCATCGACGAGGAAATACATATCCGTTACCAGCACGTCCGCCGGGGTCCCTTTTTCCGAGACTGTCGACATGCCAATTTGCAACTCCTTGTAGTCAGGCAACGGTATCTCAAACAACTCGCCATCCGGCGCCCCTTGGACATCGAGGCTCTTCAAATACGTGTATTCACGCTTCTCCGGAATCGTCGCGTCCACGACGGATAACCGACACTCCACCGGCCCGGATGTCTTAAGCCGCATCATCAGGGCGCAGTGTTTTTCGGGCCACGGAATTGTCGAGAAGAGATAGAACATTCCCGGGGCCTCCGGCGTACCGGTCGCCTGGGCGAAAACCGGCGTACACAGCGCCGCGATATTCTCCGTCCTCCATTCGCGGCCGCTTTCAGGCGCGACGCTCCTCTTCAGCAAGTCAGCGATTTCCACTCTCGGGACCGGGAGAGGCCCGCCCACGTCCTGTAAGAACACAGTGGTCGCGGCGGGGAACAGTTCGTTACGATGCGGCAGCGGCCCTTCGACGTACTGTTTCGCCAGCCAAACGAACCGCTTGAGAAAGAGATTCGTCCGGGCATTCGTCATCGCGCCCTCTTTGAATATTACGCGTCGGTAAAGATCCTCGCTTCCTTCCGCCGCGACGACCCGATACGTATCGTATAAACAGGCGGGGTCGTATCCGTTGATCATGGGACGTAAGAAATACTGGTCCCGATTGGGTAGATCGTCGATACCGCGATGGTTCGGCGGCGCCAAAGTACGCACGACGTGAACATCCTGGCTATTGTTCGGGAACAGTTCCATATTGAAACGCCAATTGTTGTAATAGTAGGACCACGCCAACACTTCGACCGTCATTAAAGCCACGCCAACCGCCCCAAAGATCATCGGCGCGCGTACCACCTGACCGATCGCGGCAGCGGCAACAAAAAGCACAGGCGCTATCAATACTGCGCGCGAGAAATCGAAGTAGCGGGTTGCCGCAACGCCCTCTCGGAAGAACCACAAAACGGTCCCACCGAGGACGACCACGGCGGCGACGCGCGCCAATCGCAATTTGCCCGAGCGCCGCGCATGTTCGAACAGTGTGTCCAGACCCAGCCCCGAAAGCATGGCCATGGGCAATAGCACGACGAGCCCCGCCCGTTCCGTCGACGCGAAAGGGTAAGGACTTACGCTCACGATCAGATGGGATAGCGGCATCGGAGGCCCGATACTCAAATCGAGGGTCGCGTAAAACAGAATCCCAAACAAGATCGCTTCACGACGCTTAGACGAAAGGAGTCCGCAAAAGGCCAAAAAAAATGCGCTCGTGCCCGCCCCATGAATGATCCCGATTCCTTTCGGACCTGGCCAATTCGCGAATGTCGTGATCAATTGCGTTGCCGTGTGTACCTCGTTAATCTTGATGGGTTCGAAGGTGTCTTCCAGCGCGACGCGAGTAGACAATTCCCCCAGTTCCACTGCCGGTAGAATCGAGGCCAATCCCAGGACGACGCCGAGCAGGGCCGCCATTCCCGCGGCCGCCGCGTTCACGCCAATCACGCGCAGATACTCGCCCGGTTTCTTCCAGAGGCCGTCAATGCGGACTACGTGCCAAAGTATGACGAACACCGTGACACAGACCGAGATATAAAGGTTAAACTCGTTTGCGCTGCCAGCCAGAAGAAGCATTCCAACCGCGGCGCCTGCCCACAATGCATGGAACAGTTTCCTCTTCAGATCCTGAGCGCTCATCGCTGCATGAAGAGCAAGAACAATCCACGGCAGCCACGGATACGCGAAGGTGTGGAAATAGTGTTGACTCGACCGCGCGATGTGATCGACGTTAAACAAATAGACGAGCAGCGAGGCCAGCCCGGCGGCCCGCGAACCACCGATCGCCCGCATCAGCAGATACACCCCGATTCCGCCAAGCAGGTAATGCGCCGCGGCAAGGACCGCGAAGCCGACATGCGTCGAAAAAGGAGTGGGATCGAAATTCAACAGGCTTCGAATGAGGTTCGGAGGGTAGAGCGCCATTCCGTTAACGTCAGCCACGAAGGGACGGCCGCAGAAAACTAGAAAGTCCCAGAGTGGAATCGCCCTATCATGCTGAAGGTGATAGTCTAATTCGAACGATTGCGGGCCTACCGATCGCCAACTGTCGAGATGACCAAAGAATCGCATCGGAGGCATATAGCGTAGGTCATAAAAAACCACGCACAATAACACCGTCACGAACACCGCGCACGCGACTAACTCAGCGGTCTTCGCTGCCGCGCTTCCGGCCCCACTGCGTGTCAACAATCTTCTCCTCGTCGCCCCGCCCCTGCAGTCCGTGACCCAATTTCGGGATCGCGGAGGAGCGCGCCATTGGATCCGCGGAACTTGCGACGGCTACGCCAACTTCCCTAGGGGGGTGTCAAACGGCCTCGACAACGGCCGCCACGCCGAGTCCGCCGCCGCCGCAGAGGGTTTGGATACCGTATTTACCCTTGGTGCGTTTTAGGTGGTGGACCATTTCGCCGAAGTACATGACACCGGATGCGCCGATAGGGTGGCCGAGGGCGATTGCGCCGCCGGTGGGGTTGACGCGGGGGTCGTCGAACGCGTAGCCGAAGGCGTTCGCAAAGGCGAGGCAGGGCGTTGCGAAGGCCTCGTTCGGCTCGATGACGTCCATGTCGTCGATCGTCAGGCCGGCGCGTTTGAGCGCTTTGTGCATTGTCGGGATTGGCGCGAGCAGCATGGGCACCGGGGCGCCGCCCGCGACGGCGAGGGACTTAATTTTGCAGAGCGGCTCGAGGCCGAGTTCTTGGGCTTTGTCGGCGCTCATGAGCAGACATGCCGCCGCGCCGTCCACGATTTGCGATGAGTTCCCCGCGGTGACGCGGCCATCGGGCTTGAAGGGCGTGGGCAGACCGCCAAGATCGGCGACGAACCCCTCGAAGTCGTCAGCGGCTTTGTCGCGAAGGACTTCGTCTTTGGTGACGCTGCGTTCGTTGCCTTCCCATTTGACGGTGAACGGAATCGTGTTTTCCGCGTGCCACCCTTTGCGCGTGGCTTCGACCGCCTTTTTCATGCTCCACGCGCCGAAACGGTCGAGTTGGTCGCGGGTGTGCCCTTCGTCCTCCGAGACCATTTCGGCGCACACGCCCTGCGGCGTGGCCATGCCGATGTCGCCCATGCGCTCGGTCATGCGGACAGGAAGCTGCGCCTGGAAAGCGGTCATCACGTCCGAGCCCATGCCGTAGTGCGACATGAGTTCGACGCCCGAGCAGATGACGGCGTCGCCGTTGCCAACCATGATGCTTTGCGCGCCAAACTGAATGGCCTTGAGGCCGGAGTTGCAGTATTGATTGACCGTGCAGGAGCAGGCCTCCTCGGGAATGCCGGCAAGCAGAGTGGCCACGCGGCCGATGTTCGCGCCTTGTTCGCCGAGTTGGCTGAGGCAGCCGACGATGACGTCTTCGATGATGTGCTCGTCGAATTTCGGGCTGCGCTTCTTCACGCGATCAAGCATGCCGCGCATCGTGTTCGCCAGCAGATCCTGCGCCGAGGCCTGACAGAGTTGGCCGTTCTTCTTCATGCCGTCGCGGCCGGACTTGCCGATAGGGCTGCGGACGACGTCGATAACAACGACTTCGCGGATCTGGGCCATGCCTCGGGTTCCTTTTTTCTGTGAGTTATGCCTGACAAACGACGACGATGTTCTCGATCGGGATAAGAACGGGCGAGCCGTCGGCGTCGAGCAGAACGAAGCCCGCACAGTCGAGGCTGACGAGCTTGCCGCGCACCTTGCTAGTGCCGCCCTTGCCGTTCTGATACTCGATTTCGCAAGCCTTTTCGAGGCTGCGGATATAGTTGTCCGTGGATGCCATCGCTTTCTCCTTCGCCGTCTGTAGCCGGGGATGATACTAAGAAATGGCGTTGGAAGCGAAGCGTTGGCCGGGACCTTCAAGGTTCGAGGACCACCGCCACGCGCGGCGGCGGCGCGGCGCATTTGATAGACTTCGAGAGTTATTTCGGATGAGGGCATATCGATGGCTACACGGGCGGTATTGAAGGCCGCCGGGGTGTTTGCGGCGGCGGCCCTGGGGGCCACGGGGTTCTTGCTGGCGGAATCGAAGAAGCCCATCGGGCCCCCTGCGGAACCCCAGATACAATTATCGCTGACGGAGTGGGGGAGCGACCACGTCGGAAAGCCGATACCGGAGTACACGACGGGCGAGGAATGCCTGTTTTGTCATCGGGACAAGGTGGGCCCGCTGTGGCCCGACAATAGGCACAACCACGCGATGTTTATGGCGTCGGCGGATGACGCGGGTATCGTGGCGATGACCGCGGATGAAAAGTTGAAATCACTGGTTGGGGAGGTGTCGCACGTGGTGGGGCACACGCGGGCGCGGCGGTTTCTAAAGCCGAACGGCAAGTACGGCCAAATGGCGATGCTCAACTCGAAATGGATCGCCGACGGTACGCTTTCGCCTCGGGACGACGCGGCGTGGGACATCGAGGCGTTCGCGAACAACTGCGCGGGGTGTCATGCGACCGCAGTGGAGACAGAGTCGCGGGCGTACTCGGCGATATCGCTGGATTGCGTGACCTGTCACGGAAATCCACCGGGAGAGCACACGTCGGACGTGTCCCTGGTGCTGTTCGGGACGAAGAGCACGGCGGGCGGGAAGGTGGAGATGTCCGTTTGCGCGTCGTGTCACCTTCGCGGCGGCCACTCGAAGACGTCGGGGCTACCGTATGCAAACCAGTTCATCCCCGGCGACAATTTGTTCCTCGACTTCGAGGTCGATCTCTCAAAGGAATACGTGGCCGCGCTGAATCCCGGCGACCGGCATGTGTACCAAAATGTGATCGACGTGCTGATCGGAGGGAAGGAAGAGATGACGTGCGTGACCTGCCACGACATACACGATATGTCGAGCCGAAAACACCGGACGCTGGCGAAGTTGCAACGCGAGGAGTATTGCGCGATGTGTCATGAGACGCCGGACCATCGAACATACATCAAGTACGACGTTCGCAGCGAGACGTGTGAGTATTGAGGGGAGGGTCGATGGGACGAACGGGACTTATGGATGCTGACATCGGGGCCCTCGAGAATAAGCTCAAGATCCCATTCCCGTTCGCCCTGAGGGTGTCGAAGGGTGGACGGGAATGGGGTCTTGAGCTTGCCGAACGGCGAGTGGGCGGGTCTTAAGGGAATTCGATGGACTTTGCGTTGAGTGACGATCAGGAGCTGATTCGGCAGAATGTGCGGCAGCTTGCGCGGCAGTTTCCGCTCGAGTATTGGCGGGAACACGACAAGACCGGCGAATATCCGAAAGAGTTCTTGGCGGCGTTTGCGGAGGCGGGCTGGTTGGGCGTGGCGATTCCGGAGGCGTACGGCGGGTCCGGTCTCGGGATTGCCGAAGCGTGCATTTTGCTGCGCGAGATTTGCGCGTCGGGCGCGGGGACGAGCGGGGCGTCCCCGGTGCACTTCGCGATTTTCCCACCGATGCCAATCATCAAGTACGGGACCGAGGAGCAGAAGCGAACGTATCTGCCGAAGATCGCGTCCGGCGAAATGGCGCTCGGTTTTAGCGTGACCGAACCAAATGCCGGGACGGACACAACGCGCATCACGACGCGGGCCGAGCGCGACGGCGACTGCTACGTGTTGAATGGTCGCAAGATTTGGTCGTCGAACTTACAGAACGCGGATCGCACGCTGATCCTGACTCGGACGACGCCGTATGATCGCGTCGACAAAAAAACGCTCGGCATGAGTTTGTTCTTGCTCGACCTGAAATCCGACGGCATCGACATCCGCGAGATCGATAAGCTTGGGCGCAAGGCGGTCGATTCGAACGAATTGTATCTGGACAACGTGCGGGTGCCGGCGGCGGACATGATCGGCGAGGAAGGTCAGGGGTTTTATCATTTGATCTCGGGACTGAATCCGGAGCGGTTGCTCGTCGCGGCGGAGGCGGTCGGGATCGGGTTGGCGGCGCTCGAGTTGGCGGTGAAGTACGCGAACGAACGGATCGTGTTCAACCGGCCGATCGGGCAGAACCAGGGCGTGCAGTTTCCCTTGGCGGACGCATACACGAAGCTGCAAGTGGCCGACCTCATGGTGATGAAGGGGGCGTGGATGTTCGACCAGGGAATGCCCTGCGGCGAACAGGCGAACATCGCGAAAATCCGTGCGGCGAATGACGCGTTCGAGGCATGCGATGCGGCGCTGCAAGTGCATGGGGGGATGGGCTACGCGAAGGAGTACCACGTCGAGCGGCTGTGGCGGGAGGTGCGCCTCTACAAAATCGCCCCCGTATCACAGGAAATGGCGCTGAACTACGTGGCGGAACACGTGCTGGGGCTGCCGAAGTCGTATTGAATCGCGGCGGGGTGTGGTTGCATAATGCAACCAGATTGGTCAATGGGTGGAGTCCTACGATGGCAACCCTACATGTGCGAAATGTTCCGGAAGACCTGTACGGCGAAATCAATGCAATGGCCCGAGAACAGAAACGTTCGCTCAGCGCGGAGGTAATCGCGTTGCTTGAGCGCGCCGTCGAGCCCCGTCGCCGCAAGGAAGACCAATTAGTGCTTCTCGACCGAATGTATCGTAATCGCGTTAAGTTGCCTAAGGGCCTGCCGTCAATCGTGGACGTCATCCGCGAAGGCAGAGAGCGTTGATCGCAATTCCCGCACGATGTGTGTTGGATGCGAGTGCTGTCATCCCGCTCGTTTTGGATGAAGGGAAGACGCGGGAAATCCGTGGTCTGTATCGGGAACTGCTACGTGGCGAATCGCAGCTATTTGCCCCGGAGTTACTCTATGCGGAGTGCGCAAATGTACTGTGGAAATATGTACGTTGGAGAGGCCTATCTCCGATTCGTTCGCAACGATTGATGGACAAGATTCGAGAGTTTGCAATTCAATTGTCCGATTTACGTACAGTGTCTGCCGCGGCCCTGCATTTCGGCTGCGAGACGAGTATGACGCCTTACGACGCGTGTTACGCCGTCGTGGCGATGCAGAACAAAGCGAGCTTGATTACGGCGGACAAGCGCTTCGCCAGCCAATTGAAAGATACTTCTGTCGAAGTTTTTATGTTGAGTGATCTCTTAGCGGGACGCTGATACCGACGACGAGAGAGATTACCGAAGTCGCAATTGCGCTTTGACTGTCGTGGGCACGACAGGTTTCTTCTCTTGCGTCGAGGTGCATTGCGGGCAGGACGAGCAACCGGTGTCGGCGGTAGATTTCCTCTTGGTGACGACGGAGCGGAAGAACCAGTAGCCGAGGTAGACGAGCGCGGCGGCTGCGATCGCGTGGACGGTATATTCTTGCATCGTGCGATTCCTTTTGCGCGGCGTCAGGCGTTGAAACCCGCAGCTGCGAGCGATTGAAACGCGATGAATGACGCCCCGTACGCGAGGACGGTCATGTAGGCCCACTGAAAACCGGCCCAGGCCCACCGGCCCGTCTCGCGGCGGGTGATGGCTTGGGTCGGCAGACATTGCATGGCGAGCACGAAAAACACGAGCAGGCTGATGCCCGTGGCGAAGGTAAACACGGGCCTGCCGTCGGGCCGCGTCGCGGCATGGAGCCGATCAAGCAGCGCGCCGCCTTCACCGCCTTCCTCGCCCGCGCCGTAGATGACCGAC